>JADINH010000020.1 GCA_017694225.1 Candidatus Avisuccinivibrio stercorigallinarum | reverse complement strand
CAGTGCAAGGTGCCCTTTTTGCCTGAGACCGGCAGCTTGTCAATCAGGTGCAGCTTGTCATCGTGGTTTTTGATGTAGGTGAGCACTTCCAAAAGCTCCGAGGCGGTCAAAAGGTTGTGCGCCGAGAGCCCTGAGCCGTCCACGATATAGGCATGGGACAGATTGATGTCTGCATACTGATTTAAGATGGAGCGCAGGGCGCGGGCGGTGCGGTTGTAGGTGGCAGGCAGTGAGTAATACTCATAAGCCGTGTTTTTGGCGATGGCATCGGCATAGAGGTTGTTCGAGTGCATCAGCATGTACTCCACCAGCTGACCCAAAGCCGGGGACTTGACGCGGGCCAGATCCACGCTGTCATTGGCCGGAGTGCGCTCCGGGCGGATCTCACCAGACATCGAAATACCCAAGCCGTTTAAGATCTTTTCAGTCCAGGACACACCCCAGGCTACGGGGTCTGCCACATCCAAAGACAGCGGGAAGGGCTTGCCGTTGTTGTCAGCGGGGATGCACCCATCGAGATGATAGCTGTTGCCCTGATAGAGATTGACCTCCAGCTCACAGTCCCCGCCGTAATCGCGGTTGGCCACTGCCACGGCATCAGACTTGACGGTAAGGGGCAGGCCTGCAGGGATCTTCGGGCGGGCAATGGTGCCCGGGCCTGAGTTTTCCAGCTGAATAAAGGTGCAGTTGCGCCCCAAGATCACCGCTGAGGCCGGGGCGGTAAAGCAGGCGGGAATATCACTCCAGTTCCAGCCCTGGGCTCTGATGGGCGTGCCGACCCTGCTGATGTCAAGCAGCACATGGCCGTCAATGCGCTTGACCCCGTACTTTTGCAGATTTGAAAGCAGCTTGCGGTAAGTGTTGATAGTCAAGGTCGGATCGGCTGAGAACTTGATGGTGACGTTTGAGTGCAGGGTGCCGTCAGGGTCGAGCTTTAACTTGAGATTTTCACCCTTGGCAGCAGAGGCTGAGCCAGCAGTCTGGGCGGAGGTTGCGGAGGCGGCACCGTCAGCACCAGCAGCACCGGGCTCGGCCGGAGGATTTAACAGCGCATTGCGCTGCAGCTGCAGCCTGGTGTCAAAGGTAAAGTCCTCCCCCAAAAACAAGGTGGCAGCCAGGGCCGTGATGAGCTTCTGGGTGGATGCCGGATGAAAGTAAATCTCCTGATTGACCCCGTGCACCACTTCAGAGCCCGGCAGCTGATAGGCCACTGCCACATTGGAGCCCTGCAAAGGCTCGGGGCTGGCTTTGATGGCCAGGGCAGGGCTGCTGCCTGAGGCAGTCAGCAGTGCGGCCAGGAACATGGTGAGAACTGGTTTTGCAGGAACTGTATGGTGCTTTAGCCGCATTAAACGCTTTAACTGCAGCGCAGGGGGCAGGGCAAGGGGGAGCAATGAACTTAGTTTTAACATGATGTTACACCGCTTTGGCTTTTTGACTTTTTAAGGCCTCAAAGGCTTTTTCTTTAAATTTTAATTTCAAACACTCTTAGCTTTTTCGTCTGTACAGCCTGCAGCGCGGGCAGAACCGGCCGTTTGCCGACATAGCCTCCGTGGATGCAGACATTTCTGCAGATTTTGTCTAATTTGAGCGCAGATTTTTACATACAAAGCGCCTTTTGTCCAAACACAAATGCAGGCTTTGACTGCACAAAAGGAGCGTTTGCCTGCAGCATGGAGATAAGGCAGCGGGCAGAGGAGCCCGGAATTGCCTGCCTGCGTCACAAAGCTAAGGCTCCATCCTGATGGGCCCGGGCTTTTGGGCTATAATGGCGCAAAACCTGTTGCTGCGGCTGAAAACGGCGCTGTGCAGCTAAACAGGGAAAAGACTAAATCTCTAAACTTAAAAATATAAAGGAAGGTGCAGCCCGGTTTATCCCGGCTCCCTTAATAGAGCAGGAAAGGACAGCTATGTTAATTGAACCTAAAGTACGCGGCTTTATCTGTGTCACCACCCATCCTGAGGGCTGCAGGGCCAATGTCAAAGCCCAGATTGATTACGTCAAGAGCCAAGGCAAAATCGAAAACGGCCCCAAGAAGGTCTTGGTCATCGGTGCCTCCACCGGCTACGGCCTGGCCTCGCGCATCAGCGCCGCCTTCGGCTCCGGGGCTGCCACCATCGGTGTATTCTTTGAAAAGCCGGGCACTGCAAAGCGTCCGGGCACTGCTGGCTGGTACAACTCTGCTGCCTTTACTGAATTTGCCACAGCAGAAGGCCTCTATGCCAAGAACATCAACGGCGATGCCTTCTCAGATGCCTGCCGCGCTGAGGTCATCAAGTTAATTAAGGAAGACTTGGGTCAGGTCGATCTGGTGGTCTATTCCTTAGCCGCCCCGGTGCGCACCATTCCATCCACCGGTGAGACTGTGCGCTCAACTTTAAAGCCCATTGGCCAGACCTATACCTCCACCGCCATTGACACCAACAAGGATGAAATTATCACTGCATCCTTAGAGCCTGCCACCCCTGAGGAAGTGGAGAACACCGTCAAGGTCATGGGCGGACAGGACTGGGAGCTGTGGATCAATGCCCTCTCTGAGGCCGGAGTGCTGGCCGAGGGCTGCAAGAGCGTAGCCTACAGCTATATCGGCACCGAGATCACCTGGCCGATTTACTGGCACGGCGCTTTGGGCAAGGCCAAGGAAGATCTTGACCGTGCCGCCGGCGAGAACCGCAAGGTTCTTTCCTCCGTCAAGGGCGATGCCCGCGTGGCCGTATTAAAGTCCGTGGTCACCCAGGCCTCCTCTGCCATCCCGGTGATGCCGCTTTATATTTCCATCTGCTTTAAGGTCATGCGTGAAAAGGGCTGCTATGAGAGCGTGATCCAGCACATCTTCCGCATGTTTGCCAAGTCCCTGTACGGCTCTGACTGTGTGCTCGATGAAGCCGGGCGCGTGCGCATGGACACCTTTGAGCTCGACCCTGCCGTGCAGGATGAGTGCAAGGCCCTGTGGCCCACCATCACCACTGAGAACTTAAAGGAAAAGACCGATTACGAGGACTACAAGCATCAGTTCCTGCAGCTCTTTGGCTTTGAGATCGAGGGTGTGGATTACAGCAAGGACAGCAATCCGGTGGTTGACTTTGATGTCATCACTTTGAAGTAAGCTCAGAGCAGAGAAAGGTCAGCGGCCGTGCTGCTGACTTAAGCCTTAGGACAGGTGCTCTGGCTTAAAGCAAAAAACTTACATCAAAATTGAAAGGGCCCGCTCATAGAGCGGGCCTTTGCGCACCTGCAGGGGCTGAAACCTCTCTGCCGGAACGAAGAGGACAACGAAGCTTAAAGCTTCTGCCCTGCTGTTCAGGCAGTATGCTCCTGCCAGGCCTCCACAGTATTCTCCATCAGGGTGGCTACGGTCATCGGACCAACGCCGCCTGGCACCGGGGTGATCATGGAGGCATGCTCCTTTGCCGTATCAAAGTCGATGTCGCCGCACAGATGGCCGTCAGGCAGGCGGTTGATGCCCACATCGATGACCACGGCGCCGTCCTTGACCCAGTCGCCGGGCACCAGGCGCGGCTTGCCCACCGCCACAATCAAAAGGTCAGCATCACGCACAAAGTGCTCCAGGTTCTTGGTAAAGCGGTGGGTGACGGTCACGGTGGCACCCTCAAGCAGGAGCTCCAGGGCCATCGGGCGGCCCACGATATTGGAGGCGCCGACCACGCAGGCGTTGATGCCGAGGAGGTTCACGCCGCTTTCCTTTAACATGGTGATGACGCCCTTGGGGGTGCAGGCGCGCAGCTTGGGGATGCGCTGGGTTAAGCGGCCGACATTGTAGGGATGAAAGCCGTCCACATCCTTTGAGGGCAGGATCTTCTCGATCACTCTTCTCTCGTCCAGATGCTCAGGCAGCGGGAACTGCACCAGGATGCCGTCAATCTCCGGGTTTTGATTGCACTGGTCAATCACCGCCTCCAGCTCATCCTGTGTGGTCTCAGCCGGCAGATCATATGGGAAGGAGACAATGCCCACTTCTTCGCAGGCTCTGCGCTTGTTTCTGACATAGACCTGTGAGGCCGGATCTGCGCCCACTAAGATCACCGCAAGGCCCGGGGCTCTGACGCCCTGTGCGGTTTTGGCTGCCACGATGTCGTGCAGCTTTGCTCTTAAGTTCTTTGCAATCGCCTTGCCGTCAATGATCTGTGCGCTCATTCCTGCGTCCTCCAGTGTTTAAATGGCTTAAAAATCTCTGGCCGCTATTATAAAAGCGCGGGGGCCTGCTGCAAAGCGCAGAGCGGCAAAAGAACACAAAAGGAGCAGCGGGGCAGAGTTTGCTGAACGGGCCGAACGGTCTGAACGAATTGAACAGGCACGTTGGGCAGGATGGGCAGATTGGGAATGATGTCCTCAGGCAGCAGGCCGCCGCACGGGCGGCCTGCTGCAGAAAGGTAAAGTTCAGTTTGTAAGCGGCCGATTCAGAAGGGCTGTACTACATCAAAGCACCGGCCAGCATGCGTACTGACACGATAAACAGGGCCACGGCAAAGATGCGCTTTAAGGTCACCGGGCTGACGTTCTTGCCAAAGCGCACGCCCAGCGGGGCAAAGAGCACGGAAATCGGTACTACGCAGATGGCAGCGAGCAGGTTCACCAAGCCAAAGGTGCCCAGGGGGGCATTTTCCGGGGTGGAGCCGGTGCAGAGCATGATGAGGGCTCCCGGGACGCACACAAAGAGCGAAACGGCAGACGAGGTGCCGATGGACTTGTGCGGCTCCACTGAGCAGGCATTTAATACCGGCACGGTAAGAGTGCCGCCGCCGATGCCGAGCATCACGGAGAAGCCGGAGATTAAAAAGCCGATTACGCCCTGGCCGAAAGTGCCGGGCAGGGAGGAGAACATGGGCTTTGCTTTGGCGCGCAGCAGGGTGTTGATGCTGTTTAAAATCATCACGGAGCCAAAGAGAATGGCCAGCCACTCACCGCCGTAGAAGGATGAAATGGCAGCACCGCAGATGACGCCTAAGGTAAGGCCGGGGGCCCAGCGCTTTATTACCTCCAGATCCGTATTGCCCCGTTTATATTGCGAGATGGCCGCCGAGATGGAGGTGGGGATCATGCAGGTGAGCGAAGTGCCGGTGGCCAGCACCATGGCGGTGTCGCCTGAGGCATGGAAGGCATGCATGAACACAAAGTAAAACACCGGCACGAAGACCACGCCGCCGCCGATACCGAGCAGGCCGGCAAGGAAGCCTGCAGCGCAGCCGCAGACTATCAGGATGAGCACGGTGGAAATAAGCTCAGCTGTATCAAGACCAAACATGTTTGTCGTCCTTAGGTTAGGTTAATGTAGAAAATAAAAAGGTGAAAAGAAATCTGCCGCCGGAGCCGCTGTATGGCTGCAGCTGCCGGGAGTTTGGGATCTGCACCGTACACCATGCTCTGTGACTGCTTTAAATGTCATAGGTCAGGGCTTCCTCCTGAATATAGCTTTCCGGAATGATGTTTTTCGGGGTGCGGTTATAGCTGCGCTGCCAGGCTCCGTTGGCTATGTGGACTCTGCCGGCTAACTCCCAGGGGCCTCTTGGCAGCCATTTATCTAAAGTGAGCTGCAGATGGGAAGGCAGCGGCACCGTGTTGTCAAATCGTTTGATGATGCGGCTGGCGCCGAAGATGGAAAATTCAATATAAATCTCACGAATTACCGGAGTGTAATCCCAGGCCTCAAAAGCCTCGTCGTCAATCAGCCTGCCAAGCCCCTGCTTATAATGTGACAGAGCGCAGAAAAACATCAGAATTTGCAAAATCATATTGCTCACCGGCCTGCCGGTGTGTAGTGCATAGTCAACAATGGCGTGTGCTAAGTCCTGAGCTTTCATGGCAGCTTTCCCAGCTCCTAAGAATAGTATTTAAGACCTTCAAACAAATGGATAACTTTAAATCGGGGCTGATTATAGCACCGGGGCGGGAAAATCAGGCAGTCAGCACAGGCTCTGGGCGCAGGAGAGCAGACATCTGTTGCCTGAACCAGCCTCAGATGCCGTAGGTGAGGGCTTCCTCTTTGATGTATTCCTCACGAATGGGCAGCGTGACACGTTCGTTATAGCTTCTGGCCCATGCTCCGTTGGGAATATGCGAGCGTCTGACGAGCACCCAGGGGCCGCGGGGAAGCCACTTCTGCAAAGTCTTTTGCAGATGTTCTGGCAGCTCAGTCTTGCAGTCAAAGTGCTCAGTAATGTCCTCAGCACCATAAACCGACATCTCATAGTAGACCTCACGGATAAATGGGCCGTAAGCCCAGGCCTCGAAGTAAGCATCTTCGATTAATCGGCCAAAGCCATGCTGATAGTTCGAGACGGCACAGAAGAACATCAGTTTGTTGAGCAGCATATTGCTGACCGGTCTGCCAAAACGCTGGGCAAAATCAATGATGGCGTAAGCCAGATCTTGAGCTTTCATGAAAGCTTTAACACTCCTGAGTATCAGAAAAAGGATTTGAGGTTTCTGCCTTCAAAGTTGACAACTTTAAAGCGTGACTGATTATAGCATCAGGCCGGGCTTGTCAGGCAGTCAGCGCAGGCCCGGGGAGCAGGCAGAGCAGACATCTGCTGCTGCCTGCATCAGCCTCAGATTCCGTAGGTCTGTGCATCTTCCTGAATGTAGCTCTCCGGGATAATGGTTCTAACGTAAGGGTCACGGCTCCTGTCCCAGGCCCCGTTTCTGATGCATGTTCGGTCAATTAAATCCCAGGGCCCGCGCTGCAGCCAATAGTTCAGAGTTTTGGTGATGTTGGCAGGCATGAGCTGTACTTTATCAAAGCGTTTGCTGATGTCGCGGGCGCCGCAGTGGGCAAACTCCACGTAAATATTGCGGATCACCGGGCCGTGGCTCCAGGCTTCAAAAGCTTCATCTTCAATAAGACGGCCTTCACGGGCGGCATAATTGGACAAGGCGCAGCAAAAGAGCAGATGCTGCAGCGAGATATTGTTGACAGGGCGGCGCTGCCGCTGTGCATAATCGATGATGGCGTAAGCCAGATCTTGAGCTTTCATGAAAGCTTTAAGCTCCTGAGTATCAGAAAAAGGATTTGAGGTTTCTGCCTTCAAAGTTGACAACTTTAAAGCGTGACTGATTATAGCATCAGGCCAGGTATGCAGAGTGCAGTGCAATGCATCTCAGTTCAGAAAAGCTCAGCTCAGGCTATCCAAGCACATCTCTGCAAGCCAAGCTCAGCTCAGATCAGATCTGAGCTGAATTGAATTGAATTGAATTGAATTGAACTAAAAAGGGCACCTGCCGGTGCCCTGAAAAAGCTGGCAGACCAAGTCAGCCTGCCAGCCTGACTTAAAGGAACTTAGTTGCTGCTGGCGGCGCTGCTTACGATCTTGTCGCGCAGTCTTAAGGATACGTAAGAGAAGGCCACAGCTGAAATCAGCACCAGGCCTTTGACCACCTGCTGCACATAGTCATTGATGTTGCACATCAGCATACCGGTGGAGAGCACGCCCATGATGAGCACACCGACGATCACCATCGGCAGTTTGCCCTGGCCGCCCATCAGGCTGATGCCGCCTAACACCACAGCGGTGATGGCATCCATTTCATAGCCGACACCGGCAGCCGGCTGGCCGGAGTTGGTGCGGGCCAGCAGCACCAGGCCTGCCACACCTGACAGGAAGGCGCAGAAGCCGTAGCAGAAGAACTTCACGCCGGTCACATTGACGCCAGAGAGGCGGGATGCCTCTTCATTGCCGCCCACACCGTAGACATGCCGTCCGATCGGAGTGTAGTAAAGAATGAAGATGCCAAGGGCAAACACCAGCAGCATCAGGATCACCGGATAAGGGATGCCGGCGATAAAGCCGCGTCCAAAGGCGCTCAGGCCGGGGCCGAAACCGTAAACCGGCAGACCGTCAGTGATGAGGTAGCCTGCGCCGCGCAGTGAGGTCATGACACCTAAGGTGGCAATGAGCGGTGACATCTTAAAGAACGAGACCAGCGCGCCGGAGAACAGGCCGTAGACGGTGGCGATGGCCAGGGTGATGATAATGGTCATCGGCACGGAAAACTCTGCCTTAAAGAGCAGGGCAGCAGTCAGAGACGAGATGCAGGCGATGGAGCCCACTGACAGATCGATGCCCGCGGTCAGAATGACGAAGGCCGCACCAACCGAGATAATGCCGGTGATGGACACCTGTCTTAAGATGGTGGTCACGGTGCCAAAGGAGAAGAAGTTCTCCGAGGCTATCGAGAAGATTAAGATGAGCAGCAGCAGGATCAGCACAATGCCGTAGTCGAGCAGCCACAGTGATAACTTTTTGTTTCCCATAATATTGTTTCTCCAAATCCTATGCACTCTTGCGGCCTACAGAAGCCATTTCCAAGATCTTTTCCTGTGAGAACTCACCGCGCTTGAGCTCAGCTGTGATGGTGCCTTCACTCATGACGTAGATGCGCTGTGACATGCCGATAAGCTCCGGCATTTCAGATGAGATCATGATGATGGCCTTGCCCTGATTGGCCAGCTCGCACATCAGCTGATAGATTTCCTGCTTGGCGCCCACGTCAATGCCGCGGGTCGGCTCATCGAAGATCAGCACGTCGCAGTCCGTTGACAAAATGCGCGCGAGCACCACCTTCTGCTGATTGCCGCCAGAGAGGTTGCGCACTAACTGCTCCATGGACGGGGTCTTGATGTTGAGCTCCTTGATGTAGCCTGCCGTGGCGCTCTTTTCACGCTTGCTGTCGATGATAAAGCCCATCTTGAGGTACTTGGGCAGTGAGCTGAACACCACGTTCTCGCGCACCACCAGGCCTAAAAGCACACCCTGTGACTTGCGGTCTTCAGGAATAAGGCCGACGCCGCATTTGAGCGCATGGCGCGGGTTCTTGGGCACGTATTTGCAGCCTTTAAGCGTAATCTCTCCGCTCTTTATCGGATCTGCACCAAACAGCGCGCGGGCGGTTTCAGTGCGTCCGGCGCCGACCAGTCCGCCAAAGCCGATGATCTCGCCCTTGTGCAGCACAAAGTTGACGTCATGCACGTGCTCATTGCACAGATCTTTGCACTCCAGCACCACCTCGTCCGTGGTCTTGCGCGGCTCGGGGTAATCGCCTGAAATCTCACGGCCCACCATGCTGGCAATTAAGGACTTCATGGTGAAATCCTTGACGTCCTTGCAGGTCACGAACTTGCCGTCCATGAATACTGCCGCACGGTCGCAGATCTCAAAGACCTCCTCCAGGCGGTGGGAAATGAAGATGATGGTGGTATTGGCTTCCTTAAGCTTTTTCACGATGTTAAGGAAGATGGCGGTTTCCTTTAAGGTCAAAGGTGCAGTCGGCTCGTCCAGAATGATGAATTTTGGCTTTCTCGAGACGGCCTTTAAAATTTCAACCAGCTGCTGATAGGCCACACCGATGTCGCACACTCTCTGGCGCACATCAATATGCATGCCCATGTCATCAAACAGCTTCTGTGCGCGGGCGAAAATCTCGCGGCGCTTTAACACCGGTCCATTGCTTGGTTCACGTCCGTAGAAAATATTTTCGGCAATGGACAGATAAGGGATCAGGGAGAACTCCTGATACACTGCCGCGATGCCGAGGCTCATCGACAAAATCGGGTTTAATTCCTGATAGGTCTGTCCGTCGTAGGTGATGGTGCCGTGGCTGGGCGCCTCAGCGCCGGTGAGCAGCTTGATGAAGGTGGACTTGCCAGCTCCGTTCTCACCGCACAATGCCAGGATCTCACCGCGCTTGATCGCAAGGTTGATGTTATCGAGCGCTTTGACCTTGGCGTAGTATTTGGACAGACCTGATACTGAAAGTATTACGTCGTCGCTCATGTGATCTCCAAACTAATAGGGCGGATTTACCGTCCGCCCAACGCAACTTGCAGATTTAAAAAGTCAAATTTATGTTAGTACGAAGGAGTGTATTTGCCGGAGAGCACATCAGCCTGCGGTACCAGCACGTAAGGCAGGGAAGTGGTCACCTGCTCGTCAGGCAGACCGTTCTGCACCATGTCATAGAGGTACTTGGTGGTCTCATAGCCGCCCTTGAAGGGGAAGAGATCCACGGTGCCGCGGTAGATGCTGTCAGGCTCCTGCATCAAGGCCAGGCACTCACGGGTGGCGTCGCCGGAGAACACTGCTCTGTCAGGGCCGATGGCGTTGTTGGCCATCATGGCCTGATAGCCGCCGATGCCGCCTGAGTCATTGGAGCCGATGACCAGGTTGAGATCAGGATGCTGCTGCAGCACGGCCTCGATGATCTTCATGCCGGACTCAGGATTGTCGCCGGCCTGGCGGGCCACGATCTCCATGCCCGGGCAGATTTCCTCAACAGCCTTCTGAATGCCGTCACCGCGCTTCTTCACTGCCTCAACGTTATCCTGAGTGATCAAGGCCACCTTGCCCTTGCACTTTAAGGTGTCCTTGGCCCAGTTTGCAGCCTGGGTGCCGATGGTATAGCCGTAGTTGTACTCGTCCATGCCGTAGATTAAGTGGCCGTTGGGCACAGTCTGGGCAATGGAGCCGGTGGCAATGCCGGCCTTCTTGGCATCTTCATAGGTGGCCAGCAGTGCGTTGGCATCGATGGCGGTGCAGAAGATGGCATCGTACTTGTCGGAGATCATGTTCTCAATGTCGCTGATCTGCTTGTCTACACGGTACTGGGCGTCGATGGCGATGCACTGAATGCCAAGCTCCTCGCAGGCCTTGTCCATGCCGAGCTTCACGCCGACGAACCAGGGGTTGGCCAGCTGGGGAACGGAGAAACCAAGCTTAATTTCAGAGGGATCTTTGGCTGCCTGAGCCTGGGTTACTGATAAGGCTAAGACGGCGGCAGCGGTGGCCAATACAATCTTCTTTAACTTCATAATAACAACCTGTCCTATATTCAAATTAAAGCAGCAGAGTGCAGTTTTCTGTTCAAATGCTCATATCTGCTCAAAATACGCTGTCAGCATAATCACAGATCTGACAAATGGTAAGCAGTTAAATGTGAATTTGTGACGCGCAACCGGTTTTTTGCTGCTTTGCACCAAAATGAGCTTTTAGCGTAAACTCAAGGGATTAAGGAATTGCAGCTGAACCGTTCACGCGCACGGCATGCGGATCTTTTAGGTAAATATCTGATTTTGCACAGTGCTCAGCTTTCGGTGAAGCGGCTGCAGACGTCATGTCTTTTCCTGCACAAGGGAAGGCGGGCGGTCAGGGTCGGCAACAGACTGTTCTGCGGGTGAGCAGCAGAGGTTAAGAGCTGCAGATAAGCAGGGCGGCTGAACAGCAGGGACGCAAGGCAGACTGGCAGTAGTACTGCGCAAAAGCAGCAGAGTAGCATCAATCCGGGAAGCATTAGAGCTGGCTGGACGGGCACTAGAGCGTTGGACAGGCATCGAAAGAACAGCTGATAGGCAGTGGAAGAACAGCAGGGCAGGAGAAATGTGGATGTGCGGCGGAAGAACTGCCGGGCAGGAGGACAGTGGATGAGCTGCGAAAGAACACCGGGGCTGT
>JADINH010000148.1 GCA_017694225.1 Candidatus Avisuccinivibrio stercorigallinarum | reverse complement strand
ACCCGGGCTTTGTGCGCACGCAGCTCTGGCGCCTGGGCGCACTGACGGGCTGCCTGGCCCTTGCATCACTGTGCATCTTCCCTTTTTATCAGCAGTACAGCTTTTTGGGCCGTGACAACAAAAACATGAATAAGGAAATTCTGCCGGTTTCCTATGTCTACTCGGCAGGCCGCTATGCCCTGAGCTTTTTTGACGAAGAGCGCCCTTATGTGTCCCTCGGCGAAGGGGCCTATGCCCAAAAGTCAGAACGCCCGCGCCTGCTCTTTCTGATCTTAGGTGAAACCGCCCGCGCCGCCAACTTCTCGGCCCTGGGCTACCCGCGCCCTACCAATCAGTACTCAGAGCGCGAGCATGTGATCTCTTACTCTGATGTGCGCTCCTGCGGCACCGCCACTGCCTATTCGGTGCCCTGCATGTTCTCCAATTTAAAGCGCGAGAACTACTCGCCCAAACTGGTGGAAAACCGTGAGGGCGTGCTCGACGTCATCAAAAAGGCCGGCTACAACGTGCTGTGGCTGGACAATGACGACGGCTGCAAGGCTGTGTGCGACCGTGTGAATAGCGTGCAGATTTCACCTGCCAACAGCACTTACTGCGACGGCACCTTCTGCTATGACGGGGTATTTATCGACTATGCCAAACGCCTGACCGAGAAACTCAAGCAGGATACCGTGATTGCCTTTCATTTCATCGGCTCGCACGGCCCGCGCTACTATGAGCGCTATCCTGAGGAATACCGCGTCTTTACCCCGGACTGCCGCCGCCCGGATGTGGAAAAGTGCAGCCGTGAAGAGGTAATTAATGCCTACGACAACTCCATTCTCTACACCGATCATGTGATCTACGAGCTCATCGAAGTGCTCGAAAGCCGCATGGACAAGGTCGACCCGATGCTGCTTTACATCTCCGATCACGGAGAGTCTCTGGGCGAAAACGGCCTCTATCTGCATGCCGCCCCCTATGCCGTGGCGCCTGACGAGCAGACCACCATCCCGCTGCAGCTGTGGCTGCCTGACAAGACCGCCGAGGCCCTGCAGCTTAACAAGCAGTGCCTGCGCGACAAAGCGCTCGCCGGCGGCTACTCACACGACAATTTCTTTCACTCCCTGCTTGGCCTGCTGCAGATCTCAGCTCCGGAATATGAGCCCGGCCTTGATATCTTCAATGTATGCGAGGCACAAAGTGAAATTCCGGCAGCTCCCTTGGCAGAGCGCCGGTAAAAAGCACGGGAGAAACCGATTTTTTTGAACATCAAGCAAACATCAAGCAAACAAAAAAGGAGCCTTACTTATAGGCGTTATGCCCGAGGGCGTCTGCCCTTGGGCGTCTTACTTTCTGCCCCCTTTACCTATGGTACACTCCGTGCCCGGCGGTACTGCAGCGGCGTACAGCCGAAAATCTGCTTGAAGCTTTTGTGAAAATAGCTCTTGTTCTCAAAGCCGCTTTTGAGCATCAGCTGCTCGATCGGCAGGCTGGTATTGATAAGAAGCTGCGAGGCTTGCTTAAGGCGCAGACGCAAAAGATACTCTGAAAAACTCATGCCTACGGTGCGGGTGAAGTACTCTGAAAAATAACTTTTGGACAAGCCGCAGGCTGCGGCGGCATCCTCGATGCCAATGGGATAGGCAAAGTGATCTGCCACATAGGACAACAGGTTTTTGAGCCTTTCCTGCTGTGCCTGCACTGCCTCACTCTGGCGCAGATCTTTTAAATTAAAGTACGGGCTGGTACTGCAGTAAGCCAGGATCTTGATAAGCTCGCTCTTGATAATCAGCCGCTCCACCGCGCCGGGTCTGCGCACTTCACTGCAGCGCTCTGCCAGTGCACGGGCCGCATTAAAGACGTCGGCAAAATGCGGATCACCCCGCCGCCAGATCAGCTCATTAAGATCGGGAGTAAGCAGCAGATCAAGGCAGAACTCCAGGCGCTCATCGGCCTCTTTAAGTTCCAGCATCCAGGCATCAAAGGTAAAGATCTGCGCCCGGCCGTCATGCGGCACCAGCATACCGTGTATGCACCAGGCAGGCACCAGCACCACCGCCGGAGCCTTAAGCTCCATGGGCTTTTGCGCTGAATTGAGCACGAACCTGCCCTTTTCAAAGACTAAGAGCTCCAGATCCTGATGCCAGTGCAGCTGCACCTGAAAGGGCTGCTGCCGCTCCTGCCAAAAATAAAAGGCAAAAGGAAAATCAGGATGAGACGCCGCCGCAGATGCCGAAGCCTCTGCCTCATGATCAGCTGCGTGAAGCTCAGCTTCAGCGCTTTTGTTCTGCCCTGCTGCATTGCTCATCATGCCCTCCAGATTTAAGCCAAAAAGATGGAAAACACCTGCTTTAAGCCAGCTGCCTGCAGACACATTTTACTATAGCGATAATTTCTGCCGCTCAAAAACCGTCGCAAACCGTTCCTGTTCGCTTTTGGTTATCCCCAGGCGCAGAGCCAAGGGCCGCCACTTACTGACGGCAGCTAAAACCTCATTTATGATCTGCTCTGCCTCCTGCCTTTCTATCATGTACTCCTCGCAGGAGTGCAGCAATTCCTGCACATCCGATTTATTGCTGCGGCGGTTAATCAGCAGGCTTTGATATTCATTTAAGGTCGGGTTCATGTCGTAAGCCGGAGCCAAAGTCCACCCCTTTGGAGTAAGCACAAAGCCATGGTTGCGGAAGTGATCATCCGTATTGGCAATGCAGATGTTAAAGGCCGCCCGGCGGTACAGTTCGCAGAGGTTGCGCTCCACCTCAGTACAGTTCTGCACAATGAAGTCCACTATATCCAAATATCCTTTGCCGGTATTGGCGTTATCACCGTCACTCAGGCCCAAAAGCGTCATGGCTGAAGCAAAGTGGATGCGCCTGCCGTCATCGCATCTGTCAAATCTGCGCGAGAGCAGGGTGTGGTATCGGCCGCCTGCAGAGATCACGCGGGTTTCTGCAGTATTGATGCCGGCCTGTTGCGCCAAAAGATGGGAAAAATGCTCCCACAGCTCCACATTGTAATCATCTTTGCACGAGGGGAACTTTGCGATGTACAAAGTCTTGTGCTCATCGAGCACGCCGGCCTTTGGACGCGCACCGCCCAGGGAAGAACCTGGCTGCAGCAGCCTTTCAAGCATGCGCTGATCTGGCAGCTGATGCTCCTCTTCACTCCTTTCAATCTCTGTACTGGCCTCCTGCAGTTCACGCAGCCCGGTAAGCGCCGGGATGCGTCTGATTGCGCCTGCGTTAAGAAACTCCCCGTCCAGCGCCTCTTTAAAGCGCAGGGCACCCATGCGGGACAAATCATCTATCCTCAGCAGGCTGTCAAAGGATGACAGGCGGCGCAGCGGGCGCTGTTCGTGCTGTGCCTGCAGCTGCTGCCAGCGCTTAATTAAGGTGCGGCCCCATCTGTCGGGCAGAACATCAGAAAAGCAGCCAAAAAGCTCGCTGCCCTGTGCCGTGTACTGCTGACCTGGATAATTGTTGAGATCCGCGCTCAAAAGCAGCGTCCCATAGTCCTTAAGCCAGGCATCAGCATAGCAAAAGCCGCAGCTTCCTGACCCGCGCACGGGATCGCAGCTCAATTCACCAATAAGCCGCGGTGCTTTAAGCCAGCTGAAATCAGCAAATACATACAGCTTTCTCATGCCTGATCCGGTGATGCTGTCTCTTATTCTTCCTCAACGATCACCGGCTCTAATGAGCGCGGGCGCGCATCGATGCGATCGGGATCAAAGGCCCTGCGCCGGTTTTGATTGAGCTCCCCTATCGCTTCCATATCCGCAGAGCTCAGCTCAAAGTGATAGAGCTGTGCATTGGACAAAATGCGCTCTGGCTTAATGGACTTGGGGATCACCACCACGCCGCGCTGCAGCTGCCAGCGCAGCAGCACCTGCGCCCCGCTCACCTGATGCTCCTGCGCAATGACCAGGATGCGCGGATCGTTGACCAGCAGCGCGTTCTGGCCGCCTAAGGGCGAGTAGGCCTCAAAGGCCGTCCCCTGCTGCTGACAAAAGCCCAGCAGTTCATTCTCAGCATTCTCCGGGTGGCATTCAGTCTGATTGACCTGCGGGATCACCCCCGCACCAGCGGCCTTGAGGGCAGCAAAGTGAT
This sequence comes from Candidatus Avisuccinivibrio stercorigallinarum, assembly GCA_017694225.1. Lineage (GTDB taxonomy): Bacteria > Pseudomonadota > Gammaproteobacteria > Enterobacterales > Succinivibrionaceae > Avisuccinivibrio > Avisuccinivibrio stercorigallinarum. The sequence goes on along the minus strand of JADINH010000148.1, from coordinate 1,385 downwards.
GCTCTTTGAAATTGGAGACGCCAATGGCGCGGCACAGGCCTTCCTGCTGCAGTTTCTCAAGCGTGAGCCAGGCCTTTTCAAAGCCCTGCCAGGGCCAGTGCAGCAGATAGAGATCGATGTAATCAAGCCCAAGGCGCGCAAGCGAATCGGTAAGCCCCTTGCGCGGATTGGCATAATCGGCACGCCAGAGCTTGGTGGTCACAAAGATGTCCTCACGCTTAAGGCCGCTGTCCTTAATGCCGCGGCCGACGGACTTTTCGTTGCAATAGATGCGGGCTGTGTCGATATGGCGGTAACCGTTCTCCAGGGCACAGCGCACTGCAGAGCGCGTCTCTTCACCGGCCGCAGAACGGAACACGCCCAGGCCCAAAAGCGGCATTTTGACGCCGTTGTTAAGTTCGACAGTTGAGTTAATGTTAAGCATTAAGCCGCTCCTTATCTATAAATTTAAAAGCCTCACGCAGGGTGTCACCATTGGCCCCTGGCGCTGTCATGTTCCCCGAGAGATAGCGCCTGTAGGCGCGCGCCCCCGGAATACCGGCAAAGAAGCCCAAAAGATGCATGGCAAAATGATGCAGTGCATGGCCCTCAGCGACGATTGTATCGGCGAGGTCACACATCTGTGCAAAGACCTCTTCACGCCCCTTAATCTTAGAGCGGGAGCCGAAAATCTCACAGTCAACTGCCGCCAAAAGGTACGGATTGTCGATAAGGGCGCGCCCTAACATCACACCATCGACGTGGGCAAGCTGTTCTTTGCAGTCAGCAATCGTTTTGATCTCCCCGTTGATGGTGATGAAAAGATCCGGAAACATCGACTTGATGGCATACACCCGCGGGTAATCGATGGGCGGAATGGTGCGGTTTTCCTTAGGGGAGAGGCCGTTGAGCCAGGCCTTGCGCGCATGCAGAATAAGGTGGCGGCAGCCTGCCTGATACAGCGCGTTCACCAGTTCAAAGGTGAACTCAAAACTGTCAAGGTCGTCCACCCCGATGCGGGTCTTGACTGTGACCGGAATGCTGACGGCATCCTGCATGGCACTGTAAAGTTCGGTGAGCAGCTTGATGTCCTTCATGAGGATGGCGCCAAAAGCCCCCTGCTGCACCTTGTCAGAGGGACAGCCGGCATTTAAATTGACTGCGCTGTAACCTCTGCGCTCGGCAACTTTGGCAGCGAAGGCCAGCTTATGCGGATCATTGCCGCCCAACTGCAAAGTCAGCGGCAGCTCAACTTCTTTATAGTCAATTAAATGCTCTTTGCCGTGCACAATGGCATCGGCGGCGATCATCTCGGTGTAGAGCATGGCCTTTTTAGTCATGACGCGGGCCATGCGCCTGAAAAGTGAAGTGGTGACATCCACCATCGGGGCTGCAGAAAAGAGATC
>JADINH010000147.1 GCA_017694225.1 Candidatus Avisuccinivibrio stercorigallinarum | reverse complement strand
GTTCTTTACCAGGCAGGGGGTGTTACTTGGTGAAGAACGGGGCATACTTAGCGGCCAGCACGATTGCTTCAATCATGCTGACGGCGCTGACTATGCCTTTTCCTGCAATATCAAAGGCGGTGCCGTGATCTACGGAAGTACGCAGTATCGGCATGCCGTTGGTTACAGAAATCGTGCGCTCAAAATCCAGGGTCTTGGTGGCGATATGGCCTTGATCGTGGTAGAGCGATAAAACTGAGTTGTAGCGGCCGATGGCTGCCTGATGGAATACGGAGTCAGCCGGCACCGGGCCTGCGACGTTGTAGCCCATCTTCTTGAGCTCTTCAACTGCCGGGGCGATCTCATTGACCTCCTCCCAGCCAAACAGGCCGTGTTCGCCGGAGTGCGGGTTGAGGCCTGCCACAGCCATGGTGCCCTCGGTCACACCCAGACGGTGCAGGGCCTCGGTGCAGCGCTTGACGTAGTCAATGATGCGGTCTTTCTTAATCTGGCCTAACATCTGTAACAGTGACAGATGACGGGTGAGGAAGAACACGCGCAGGCCGCGGGTCTCGAACATGGTCAGCGGATCGGGGGTATTGGTCAGTGCACCGAAGATCTCAGTGTGTCCGATGAAGGGGATATTGCCCGCATGCAGGGACTCCTTGTTGATCGGGGTGGTGGCCACGGCGTCCACTTCACGCTTGTTGGCGAGATCAATGCACTTGGCAATATAGGCATAGGCTGCCTTGCCGCACATGCCGCTGACCTTGCCGTAGGCAAACTCATTCATGTCGACATTGTCAAGATCAATGAGGTTTAACACGCCATTGGAGAAATCGGCATCGCTGACCTTCTCAATCTTCTTGATGGTGAGATCGGCTTTGACGATTTCCACAGCCTTGGCCATGATCTTGCCGTCACCGACCACGATCACGCTGGCGCAGTTTTGTACCTCAGGGCTGACCAGAGACTTGGCTGTGATCTCGGGGCCTACGCCTGCGGGATCGCCGATCGGTACTGCAATAATGGGCTTTGACATAAACGCTCTCCTTGTTTTAAATGTAAAGACTTCTCTTTAAATAAGCGATGCACTGCAAAATGGCATCGGATTTCCCCTGACTGCCGCCCTTGGTGATGATCTGCACCCCCTTGAACGGACCGTCCATAAATGTTCCAAAAGCCGCCAGCGGCAGGACTTCGTCATTGAGATCAATGCCTGAAGTTTCCACCTTGCGGCACACTGCGACGGTGATGTCGCCGCCGCTTGAATAGATGCCCTTGAAGGCCGGAGCGGCTTTTAAGATGCGGCGGGTGATTTCGCCGAAAGCATCATTGATAATGGCTGTGACTTCATCGAGCGAGCAGTGATAGCGCTCGATATAAGGCTCAAAGTTGATGCGCTTTTCCGGCATCAGGCCATCGCCGGTCACCACGGATACCGGGAATTTGTCATACTGCTTTAAAATCTCGTTCACCACGCGGCTGATTTCAGCCTCGCAGCGCTCCGGGCCCTCTAAGAGCTCTGCGGTATTGACTACGGCGTTGTTGGTGCGCTGAGAGAGGAAGAGCTCGTCAAGCTGCACCTTGGCCAAGGGATGCACCGTGCCGATGACAGCCAGGATGCGGGTGCTCTTGCGGTCGTGGGCCGGCGGGATCATCTTGCGGGTGTAAGCTGCAGTAAAGACGCCCGGATCGGTGGCTACAATCTTGAGCTTGGCGGTGATGCAGGCATCAGCAATCAAATCGAGATCTTCCTGTGAGATGCAGTCAAAGCTCAGAATGCGCGCGCCGTCTGCCACGGCTTCCTGCATCTTTTTGGCCAGCGCATGCTTGCCGTTCATCAAATCCTTTAAGTAAAAGGAGGTGAGCTTGTATTTGCTCTGCGCGCTGACGATGGGGGCAATCTCAGAGATCTTTACCGGGGTCTTGGGGTCGATTGCGATGTCGGTTTTGTGCAGCGGGGTGCCGTTGACCAGCATATAACCGCCGCAGACTACTCTCCCAGACGAAGGGAAAGCCGGGGCGAGCACTGCGACGTAATCTTCACCCAGGCAGTCGAGCATGGCATCGGTCTCTGCGCCGATATTGCCGCGCATGGTGCTGTCGATGCGGTTTGAATACACCACCACGTCATCAGAGGCAAAAAGTTTGGTGGCCTCATAAACGCGCTTGTAGGCCTCTTCAGGCGACAGCGCTCTGGAGTCGGTGGGATAAATTACACATTCACAGTCCTGCAGATTTTCAGGCTTCACCGCCTCGGTATTGAGCACGGTGATGGCCCGGTAATTGAGCTGACGCAGCAGCACACCGGTGGCATTGCCTCCGGTGAGATCATCAGCTATCACGACACATTGGGTCATTCTTTCCTTTCCTTCATGAAATTTCTTTCCTGCAATGAGTATAACCGATCAATTTGCAATATTGTGCGCATGAGTTTGCACTTCTGTGAGCTCCTTCACGAAAGTAGAGCCAGAATTTAAGATTTGCCTCAGTCCGGGGCATGGAATATAAAAGCGAGGAAAATCAATTAAAAGCGCTTTTTTGGGGCAGAGCGCAGCAGGTGATCTGACCTGTCTTGCAGCAATTTTTAAAAATGAGCGAAAATGCGCATTTGTGCGCACGGGATTTTCTAAAATGCACAAATCGGCATGTTGTGAATTTATTGAGGGCGGCTGCAGCCGCAAGAGACCGGGGCAGGCTCAGGGCGCTGAGGGGCAGAAAGTGCAGGCAGCAACTGAGCTCAGGACACGGCAGGCGCGGGTGTAAGCGCAGGCTTACCAAAAGTGCAGAAAATGCGCGGGCAAAGTGAGCCAAAAAGGCAATGGTCAGAATTGTGCTCTGTCAAAAGTAAGGCCCGCCCGGCAGTGCAGCTCAGGTGCAGCTGCAGCTTAGCAAAAAGAAGACAGGGGCTACCACTTCTTCTTGTCGCCAAAGAGCTCGTCAAGCTCCTTCTTGTTTTCTTCATCCTCCACCTGCTCTTCAAGCTGGCGGCGGTTTTTCTCCTTAACCTCTTTTTCAAGGTCGGCCAGGATCTGCGACAGGGTCATGGCCTTGTCATCCAGCCAGTTGTCCTTGATGGGGGAGTGCTGAATTACTTCAAGGCCCTTCTCCACCAGCTGCCGGCACGAGCCCACCTGATGCATGCGCTTTAAGTCGAGTGTGCGCTGAATGAGATTGGAGATGTTGACCTTGAGCACCAAAAGCTGCAGGCGGCGGTCTTCTTTCTGGCAGCTGACCGGATCTACCGGCGTGCCGGCGCGCAGCTCAGTGTAGATAAGCTTTCGCAAACGCCTGATCTCACGCAGCTGATTTACCGCAATGGTGTCATTTTCCGGCGGCCTGAAGGCCAGATCTTCTTTGTAATTGTTCTGCGTCTCTTTGATCATGCGCATCTGTTCGGCAATCTTCTCGTCGATATGTTTGGCATGCGGATCCTGCTTTAATTTCTTTAAGGCATTTAAAATCCGGTAGCGCAAAATGAGCACCAGCACCTTGGAGAAAGGGAGCTGATTTTGAT
>JADINH010000019.1 GCA_017694225.1 Candidatus Avisuccinivibrio stercorigallinarum | reverse complement strand
TGTGCAGAGTGTGATTGGTGCTGCCGCCGGAGGCCAGCCAGGCTGCAATGCCGTTTACAAAATTCTTGGCAGTCAGCACCTTATACAACGGACGATAATCTGCAGTTGAAGTAAATTTCAGAATGCGCTTTGCGATCTCTGCTGTCAAAAGCTTGCGGCAGGGATCAAACGGCGGCACAAAGGCGCTGCCCGGCAGCATCAGACCCATGGCCTCAAGCACCAGCTGATTGGTATTGGCGGTGCCATAGAAGGTGCAGGTGCCCTTGTTGTGGTAGGACTGGCATTCCATCTGCTGCAGGGCTGATTTATCTAATTTGCCTGCGGCATACTGCTGTCTGACTGCGGTTTTCTCCTCATTTGAAATACCGGTGCTCATCGGGCCTGCCGGAACAAAGGCTGTCGGCAGGTGGCCAAATGCGGCTGCGCCCATGGCAAGGCCCGGGGCGATTTTGTCGCAGATGCCCAGCAGGAGCACGGCATCAAAAATATTGTGAGACAAACCAACAGCCACACCCTGGGCGATGATGTCACGTGAAAACAGCGACATATCCATGCCCGGCTGGCCCTGGGTCACTCCGTCGCACATGGCCGGAACCCCGCTGGCCACCAGAGCGGCAGCACCCTCGGCGCGCACCACCTGTTTGATTTCATCAGGGTAGACCTTATACGGGCAGTGGGCGGAGAGCATATCGTTATAGGCGGAGATAATACCGACTACTGAACCGCTGCCATTGATGATTTTGCCTTCATCCTCACCGCGGTTGCCGGCAGCCACGTGAGCGATGTTCGAGCAGGTCAGCATGGCGCGGTCACGGCCGAGCTGTTCCTGTTCGTGCATCATCTTCATATAGGCGGCACGGGTCTTTGCTGAGCGCTCTTCAATGCGCTTGGTTACTGCTGCTACAACTGAATTAACCATTGATTCCAAGCTCCTCTGCTGCACGGATGGATGCTGCGATTACCTCGTCAAGCGGCGGGGTAACATCTATATTAATAACATCAGGCTCGTCGGCCCCCGGGAACTCCAGGGTGTCAAACTGACTCTTAACCATGGCCTCCTTCATATAGTGGCCAGAGCGTTTTCTCATGCGCTCTAAAATCAGCTCATAGCTGCCGTACAAATGAATGAAAGCCACACCGCCGTCATTGCCGAAGCGGATCTGATCGCGGTAAATCTTTTTCAGGGCTGAACAAACGATGATGCCCGAGGCGCTGCGATTTTTTAAGGAAAATACCACGTCATTGATGCGGGTGAGCCAGGGGGCTCTGTCAGCATCATTAAGCGGATGGCCTGAAGCCATTTTCTCAACATTGGCGCGCGGATGAAGATCATCACCGTCAATGAATCTGCAGCCAAAGTGCTCAGCCAGCGCCAGGCCGACCGAGGTCTTGCCGGAACCGCAGGTTCCCATCACGATAATGCATTTTGTTGCCATTTATATGTAACTCCGTAAGTTTCGTGCTAATGGTTTGTTTTGTGCCAACTAAATCTTAACATTTTTGATCGAGATCTCAATTTTGAGATTTGCTCAATTTACGGGTTTATTTTAGCAGATGTTACCGATATCATGTTACCCATAACGTTACGCATAACATGATTTGTGACCGCAGTCACGCATGTGCTGCTTAACAAGGTAAACAGTTTTTTGTTTTACGAGGTTATTTTTGATGAATCAAACTATTGAGGTTGCATCCACCGGCTATCTGCTGGGTGTAGCAGCAGTTGCCATCGCCCTGCTGCTGGTGCTCATCATGAAATTTAAAGTGCACGCATTCGCGTCACTTATTTTAGTGAGCTTCCTGACCGCACTGGCCACCGGCATCGAACTGCCAAAAATCGTACCGGATATGCTCTCAGGCTTTGGCGGCACACTGGCATCGGTGGCCGTACTCGTGGGCCTGGGTGCCATGATAGGCAAGATTTTGGAGTACTCCGGCGGTGCACAAACCCTGGCTGACTCGCTTATTGCAGTATTAGGCGAAAAACGCGCGCCGCTGGCCCTGGGTATCGCGTCCCTGCTCTTTGGCTTCCCGATCTTCTTTGATGCAGGCCTGGTCGTGATGCTGCCGGTGATTTTGTCAGTGGCCGCACGCTTAGGAGGTTCAGTACTGCTTTATGCACTTCCGGCTACCTGCTCATTCAGTGTTATGCATGCGTTCCTGCCGCCGCATCCGGGCCCGGTGGCTGCTGCCGGTATTTTAGGTGCAAACGTCGGCATGCTGCTCATCGTTGGTCTGATTGTTGCCCTGCCCACCTGGTACATCGTAGGCTACCTCTACGGCACCTGGTGCGGCCGCAAATGGATAGTTCCGCTGCCTAAGTTATTCGCTGAGCAGGACAACAAGCGCAAAGACATCACTCCGCCTAAATTCACCACCGTGGTCTGCGTGCTCCTGCTGCCGATGGTGCTGATATTCCTCAACACCGGTGTAACCACCCTGCAGGCCTCAGGCGTGCTGCCGCAAAATGCCTTTTTCTCACTGCTGACCGTGCTCGGCCAGACCCCGATCGCCCTGCTTATCACCCTGCTGCTGGCTGTCTTGATCTTCTGCAAACCTTTTGGCGGCAAGAAGCTCAATGAGCTGTGCGAAAATGCATTAGCTCCGGTGTGCAGCGTGATCCTGGTTACCGGTGCAGGCGGCATGTTCGGCGGCATTCTGCGTGCCTCCGGCATCGGCGATGCCCTGGCTGCAACCCTTAATGATCTCGGCATTCCGGTGATCCTCGCAGCCTTTATTATCTCCGGCTGTCTGCGTATTGCACAGGGCTCAGCCACTGTAGCTCTGACCACCGCAGCTGCACTGATTGCCCCGATCGTACACAACACTGCAGGCCTGTCCTCCATGGACATCTGCGCTATTGTGGCAGCAATCTCCGGCGGCTCAATCATTGTGTCCCATTTCAACGACTCCGGCTTCTGGCTGGTCAAGGGCCTGTTCGGCATTGACGAAAAGCTGACCTTAAAGACCTGGACCGTGCTGGAGACCATGCTCGGCACCGTAGGATTTGCCATCAGCTGCATCCTGTACGTAGTGTTCTAGCACCACCCAATCCTCACAATGTCCTATGCAAGCAAATGGGGAGGCGATCAGACCTCCCCTTTTTTGTGATAAAATGCACACCTGCAGGATACTGCACTAAATAAAATATTAATACAAAAACAATAACGCAGTTTTAGGGTCTCAGAGCCCGGTTGATTTTGCCTTAGTATTTTAAGGCCGCAATAAAGGATCTCATTATGCAAGCTCGCGTCACCATGCTGGATATTGCCAAACGTCTGGGCATCACCAAGATGACGGTCTCGCGCTTTATCAACGATCCAGGCAGTGTGGCCAAGAAAACCGGCGAGCGCATTAAAGCGGCCATCGACGAACTGGGCTTTGTCCCCAGCCGCGTCCCCACGATTTTATCCAATAAAAACAGCCGCACCATCGGGGTGCTCATCCCCTCTTTTTCCAATATGGTATTTGCCGAGCTCATTCACGGGCTGGAGCTTGAGGCAGCAGCTAAGGGTTATACCATGCTCATCATGCACACCGGCTATGATGAAAATGCCGAAGAGCAGCAGATCCGCGAACTGCTGTCCTATCAGGTGGACGGGCTGGTGCTCTCAGAGCCGCTGCACTCAGAACTGACCGTGCGCCGCCTGCAGGCCATGTCGGTGCCCTGCGTGGAGACCATGAGTATTCCAGAGCACCCGATTGATCTGTGTGTGGGCCTCGATCACCGCGACATCATGTACAGCTGCACCAAAGCCCTGCTGCAAAGCGGACGCAGACTGCCGCTGTACATCGGCGTGCGCCTGGATATCCGCACCATGCACCGCCAGGAAGGCTACGAAAAGGCCATGCGCGAGTTTGGCCTCACACCCTTTGTGCTCGACTCAGATGAGCGCTCAAATTTCACCATGGCAGGGCGCCTGCTGCGTGAAGGCCTCACGCAGCACCCTGAGCTTGACGCCGTACTGGCCACCAATGATGACGTAGCGGTCGGAGCCATGCTCAGCTGTCAGGCTGCAGGCTGCAAGATCCCCGATGACATTGCCTTCCTGGGCTACAACGGGCTTAACATTGCCGCGGCTACCATCCCGCCTTTGTGCTCCGTGCGCACACCGCGCGAGGAGATGGGACGGCGCGCTATGCGTCTTTTAATTTCCAAGATTAATGAAGAAGAAATTGCGCCGGAGCAGCGTCTGCAGCGCATGAACTTTGATATCACCGAGGGCAAAACCGTAACGGCAGCTGAATTTGCCGCCCTCAAGGCCTGTGCAGCTGAGGCCTGTCAACAAAATTAAGCTGCGCCGAGCAGGGCCAGGATCATATTGCCCTGATTCTGCATCGCCTGCATCAGCATGGCCAGGCTGGCCTGCTGCGTGATCTGGGCGGAGATCATGTTGGAGACCTCCTCAGCATAGTCGGTATCGCGGATGCGCGAGCGGGCATCAGAGAGATTGGTCACCATGGTGTCAGACAGGCGGATCACGCTGTCAAGGCGGTTTGACACCGCGCCAAGCTCCGCCCTGGCGCTGTCCACATTGGCAATAAATTTGTCCACATTCGCCAGGGTGAGCTGGGCATTTTCAGCAGTGCACACCGAAAAACGGCCAATGCCGTCATCGTCCACGATATAGCCCTGACCATCTGTCACTCCGGCGCCGGCGGCGATGGCCGAGACTGAAAAGCCCTGGCTTAAATCCACGCTGATGGTGTCATAGGCATCAGCCCCCACCTGCAGCACCAGTTTGCCCTCGGAGTTTAACACCGTTGAGCCGGTGCCTAAATTGTCCTTGCCGCAGAGGATTTTGGCGCCGCCAAAGGTGGTGCGGCAGGAGATGCGGGTGATCTCCTCGGACAGCTCAATCACCTCCTGATTGATGGCAAGGCGGTCGGCGGTGGTGTTGGTGCCGTTGGCTGCCTGATTGGCCAGCACGCGGATGCGCTGCAGCATGGTGGTGATTTCATCGAGGGCGCCTTCGGCGGTATTGGCCAGAGCCTGGCCGTCAGAGGCATTGCGTTTGCCCTGATTGATGCCGTCAATTTGCGAAGTGAGGCGGTTTGAGATCTGCAGGCCGGCCGGATCATCCTTGGCAGAGTTAATCCTCAGGCCGGTTGCCAGGCGCTGATAGGCTGTATTTAACGTCTGCGTACTGCGGGCCAAACTGCTCTGGGCACGCATCGCCGCAATATTGGTGATGTAAAGTGCCATGCTCTCTATCCTGAAGCGTTAATGCTGTGATTGTAGTTATATTATCTTACAGCGGATTTAATTCTCTCAGTTTAATTAACGGCCGGGCAGCCTCAGATCTTGAGTGCAGGGGCAGAGGTGCCTGCTGCACAAAACAGCAATAAAAAGGGACAATCAGAAAGCTGACTGCCCCTTTAACAAGATGCTCCTCCTGGTTTGACCCGCTTGGAGCACCAACGTCTAGGATTCGAAGCTCCTTGACCATTTAAAACACAGCTGTTGCGGACATCTGTGCGCCAGGCAGCCCATAAATCAGACTGCCCTGCAGTTGCTGCCCCATGGTCTGCCAGGGCAGCGGTTTAGGATTTGAAGCATGCAGTTTACGATTTGAAGCTTTTTAGTATTTGAGGCGTTCAATTAAACTTACATCTTAAACCGTGACCACCCGCATGCTGTCAGTGTGGCCGGATTTACCCATAGACACACCAAAGGCGATCACCACCTTGTCTCCAGTCTGCACCAGGCCCTTTTCGACCAGGAAATCGACCGCGCGGCGCAGAATTTCATCCCGGTTCTGATAATCACCGGTGTCAAATTCAAACGGGAAAACTCCGCGGTACATATTCATCCAGCGCACAGCCTGCGGATGACGCGAGAAAGCGTAAATCGGCAGGCCGGAGCGGATACGGGACATTAAAAGCGGCAGGCGGCCGGTATCGGTGAAAGCCACCAGACCGTGAATGCCGCGCAGATGGTTGGCAGCAAACATGGCGGTAATGGCGATGGTTTCCTCAGCCGTCTCAAAGGTGCGCTCTGCGCGGTAGCCTGAGCGCTGAATGGAAAGCTCAGCGCCATGGCAGACATTGGACATGGCGCGCACGGTCTCCACCGGGAAGTCACCGGCGGCAGTTTCAGCCGAGAGCATCACGGCATCGGTGCCGTCGAGCACGGCGTTGGACACATCCATCACTTCAGCACGAGTTGGCATCGGAGCCTTAATCATGGACTCCATCATCTGAGTTGCCGTGATCACCACGCGATCCAGGCCGCGGGCAAAGTTGATGAGCTTTTTCTGCACACTCATCAGCCGGGCGTCACCGATTTCCACGCCGAGATCACCGCGGGCCACCATCACGGCGTCGCAGGCCATAATGATGTCGCGCATGGCATCTTCGCTCTCCACAGCCTCCGCACGCTCGACCTTGGCGACGATGCGGGCGTGGCAGCCGGCCTCGTCAAGCAGACGGCGGGCCTCACGCAGATCATCTCCGCAGCGCGGGAAGGAAACGGCGATGTAATCAAGATCCAAAGCGGCCGCAGTCTTGATGTCGCGCTTGTCTTTTTCAGTTAAAGCCGGGGCTGACAGACCGCCGCCCTGCTTGTTGATGCCCTTGGAGTTGGACAGCACACCGGCCACAATCACGGTGGTGTAAATCTGGCTGCCCTCGACCTTGGTGACGGCCAGCTGAATACGGCCGTCGTCAAGCAGCAGGATGTCACCGGGCTTTAAGTCGTGCGGCAGTTCCTTGTAGGTAAGGCCCACGCGCTCCTGATTGCCTGCGTGCAGATCAAGCTCGGCATCGAGGATGAATTGATCGCCGACCTGCAGATTGATGGGGCCGTCCTTAAAGGAGCCGATGCGGATCTTCGGGCCCTGCAGATCGCCCATAATGGCTACCGGGCGCTCCACCTCTTTGGAAACGCGGCGCACTTCAGCCACACGCTTGGCGTGATCTTCGGCACTGCCATGAGAAAAGTTGATTCGGACAACATTGGCACCAGCCTTGATAATGCCCTCAAGCACTCCCGGACGATCGGTGGCGGGGCCTAAGGTGGTGACAATCTTTGTTCTGCGCATTTTTGCCATGGAACAACTCTACTTTATGAAAACCATTAATTCAGTTAATACGTTGGATTTAGTTTAACTGATTTTTAAGCCTGCGGTGAAAGCAAGTGTCTAAAGTGTGCGCTGAGGCTAAAATTTTTTAACAAAGGGGGCTGCAGCTTAGAGCTCAGAAGGAGGACGGCGGCAGGTTAAAAACGGGTCTGCAAGGGAGGTGAAGATGCTGGAAATGGCAGAGATAAAAGGGCTTAATGATAAAGGAGCTGAAAACACAAAGACCCCGGGTTTAAGGCCAGGGTCAATGCGCAAAGAATTTGAGCTGCTGCAGATTAGAGCGGGCAGCCGATGCGGCGGGCTACTTCCTCGTAAGCCTCAATCACACCGCCCAGGCCCTGACGGAAACGATCCTTGTCAAGCTTCTTGCGGGTCTCTTTATCCCACAGACGGCAGCCGTCCGGTGAGAACTCATCGCCTAAAATAAGCTCGCCCTTGTACAGACCAAACTCCAGCTTGTAGTCAACTAAGATGAGGCCGGCCTTATCAAACAGTGCCTTTAAGATGTCGTTGATCTTGTAGGAAAGTTCACGCATCTTGTCGATCTGCTCCTGAGTGCCCCACTTGAAGGAGATGATGTGGGAGTCATTGACCATCGGATCATGGAGCTCGTCATTCTTTAAGAAGAACTCAAAGGTCGGAGGAACTAAGTCCAGGCCTTCCTGAACGCCTAAACGGCGGCAGATTGAACCGGCGCTGACGTTGCGCACCACGCACTCCACCGGAACCATCTCAAGCTTCTTGACCACGCACTCGGTGTCGGAGATCATCTCCTCAACGTGCACCGGAATGCCAGCTTCCTCAAGCTTCTTCATGATGAAATAATTAAAATGGCAATTGGTGCGGCCCTTTCTGTCTAACTGCTCGATCTTTTTGCCGTCGAAGGCTGAAGTGTCGTCACGGAACAGCATGATGTAACGATCAGGATCATTGGTCTCATAAACAGACTTGGCTTTGCCGCGGTAAAGTTCACGTAATTTTTCCATTTTAATTCCACCAGAAGGAAGTTAATAAACTTGGTGCAGCCCCTGTTGGCTGCACCGGCATATTGTACTCTCATTTGCCCGCAAAATTAAGTTTTTTGCGAGCCAAATCTCATTTTTACACTAAGGTGCTTTACCCGCCGTAAGCGGCAAAGGCACGCATCAGGGCGGCTGAGAAGCCAGGATAGAGGCGTGAGACCACGGAGGCTCTAAGCGGCTTGTCATCTTCGTTGTAGAAGGTGATAAAGGTCTTATCGCCGTCAATGGAGACGCGGATGATGTAGGAGCCTTCCTCCAGGCCGAAATCATCAATGCCCAGGTCACGGAAGTAGTCCGGGTCCTGCTCCTCATAGTCCACATTAAAGGTGCTGTGGGAGATGGAGTACTCGGTCACTTCAAAGCCGTATTCAGGCAGCATATTGCGCAGCACATCCCAGGTGCGCTGATACGGGGCGTCAACCACCAGGCAGTCCTGATTGTTGTTGTCGCGATCCAATGTGACCTGCACCACGCTGCTGTACTCTTCAGGCACGGCGGTCACACTCTCCATGGCGCGGATGATGTGATTGGAAAAACCGGTGGCAAAGCGCTCAAGCTCAGCCGGGGTCAGGATATCTGACAGCGTTCTTGAGGCCTTGAAGGAGAAGATGCCGGCCTCGGCAATGGTCATGGAGCCGATGACTGAAGTGGCGATGCCGATATTGCCGTCAGCGCTGCGGCCGATGCGGATGCGGTAGACCTGGCGGTAGCGCAGGGCATCGGTGGCCATGGTGGTCAGCGACAGCGGAGTGCCGAACTCATTGAAATCAGCCGCCGCGGTGGTGAGCTCATAGGCGCCGGGGGTGACCTCGCCTACCTTGATGTTCATGTTCTGCAGCACGCGCATCAAGAGTTCCCAGGCCTGGGCTTCATTGGCCACATTCTCATGTCCGTTTGAGTTAAGCCACACAATGCTCTCGCCGTCAGCCCAGACCGAGCGCAGGCCGGCGGTGGAGCGCAGCTGCACCACCGGAGCGCGCACGTCCATATCGCCGCCGGTCGGCCCTGCTGCCATCACACTGACCGCTGGCATCCTGGTGCTGCGGTCGCGGGCCGGGGTGGCCAGGCCCTCAGGCACCACCAGGCGGTCGCCTGCGTGCCGGGCATCGGCATGATCATAATAACCGGTCGGCTCACGCAGAGAGGTATCCACCTCGCCGTCATACAGCTGCCATAAATTGTTGATAGTGCTGCAGCCCGGCAGCGATCCCAAGCTTAAGGTCAATACCGCAGCCAGCGTGGTGTACTTAAAAGACACAGACAAAACTCCTTTCAAAAACCTAAGCATTAAAAATGTGCCAATCCAAATCGTGCTCAATATACCACAAAACAGTATGCTTCAGCCCGCGGGCAAAGTCCATCTGCGGGCGGTAACCAAGTTCAGTGCGCACCTTGTCATCACACAGCGCATAGCGCCGGTCATGGCCCTTGCGGTCGGTGACATGCTCCACCACCGCAACAAAATCAGGCACCAGGCCCGGATCAAAACTCCCGGCCTGCGCCCCGGCCGCTTTGGCCGCACCGGCAGCAAAGAAATGGGGGTAACGCTCTGCAAGCCTGGGGTGCTCTGCCATCACAGTACACAAAGTCTGATAGAGCGCGCGCAAAAACTGCAGATTTGAGATCTCCACCCCGCCGCCGATGTTATAGCGCTCACCAGATCTTCCGTGCTCTAAAATCAAATCAATTCCGCGGCAGTGATCGCCAACGTAGAGCCAGTCCCGGCGCTGCTGCCCGTCGCCGTAAACCGGAATTTTCTCTCCGTAAAGCAGGCGCGAGAGTGCCAGGGGCAGCAGTTTTTCCGGGAACTGATACGGGCCGTAATTATTCGAGCAGTGCGAAATGGTGGTATCAAGACCGTAGGTCACATGAAAAGCACGCACAAAATGATCGGCTGAGGCCTTGGAGGCTGAATACGGCGAGTTGGGGGCAAAGGGCGTGAGCTCGGTAAAGGCCGGATCGTCAGGCCCGAGGGTGCCGTAGACCTCGTCAGTTGACACCTGATGATAGCGCCCGCCCCGGCCCTGCTCTACAAAGACGCGCAGCGCCGCGGTAAGCAGCGAACAGGTGCCCTCGACATTGTTCTGATAAAAAGGTGCGGGATCACTTATCGAGCGGTCGACATGGGTGTGGGCGGCAAAGTTCACCACTGCGTTCACCTGCTCACGCTCAATGATCTGCGTCATCAAGTCAGTATCGCGGATGTCAGCTTGTATAAAGGTGATGCGCCCGCTGTCAATCAGCGGCTGCAGATATTCACGGCGCCCGGCATAATGCAGAGCATCGGCCACGATGAGCCGGTGCTCCCCCTGTGCTTTTAAATGCACATAATTACTGCCGATAAAACCAGCGCCGCCGGTGATTAAGAGGCAGCTCATCTGCTTTTACTCTTGATCGCGGACCAAAGGCTTTTGCAGATAATTAAACAGATTTTGGCTGACTTGATTGAGTACTTCTTTAATCGAGCTCAGCTCAGGATCATAGGCATTAATATAAACCGGATCTTGAGCCTCAGTATCATAATAACAGACTGAAGAGAATACGGCGTCCACATCAGTGTCAGATAAAGTCAGCGAGCAGCGGAAATCAATGTAGCGGGTCACACCGGCCTGAATTAAGATCGGATCGCGCATGACCTTGCGGAAATTGATCACACTTAAACTTCTGTCACACAAAATGAGCTTGTCCGGACGGACACCTGCCTTGACCCAGTGCTCTGCCTTGTCATAGGCACGCTCAAGCTGTGTCTCAGAGTGATAAGAAAAGACCACTTCATATTCACTGCCAGGAGGCGGAGCCATGCCCTCTTCGCCGTTGTCTAAATCATTATCAAATTCGCTCATTGCGCTCACTCCAGCTAAAAATATTTTTACTTACTCTACAGAGCTTGCAGAGAATTTACAAGGGCGGCAGCAATTTTTGCCGCCCGCTGAACACTATTTCACGCCGTAAATTAAGCGCTGCCGGGCCTAAGCACCAGCCTTTTTATTGTCGCGCAGGCCGGCGGTGAGATTAAACTCCGGGCAGCCGTCCGCAAAGTTTTTGCAGTCCACGCAGAAATAGCCCTCGCGCTCGAACTGGAAGGACTGCAGCGGTTTGGCGTCCTTAAGGGAGATCTCAAGTTTGGCGTGCTCTAACACTTCCTTTGAATTGGGGTTGACCACTGCCAAAAAGTCCTCAGCCGCGCCCGGATTGGGATCGGTAAAGAGATTGGAGTACAGGTTGACCCTGGCCTCAAAGCAGCTGGCCGCATCCACAAAGTGAATCACCCCCTTGGGCTTGTGGCCTTCGACAGCAGCGCCCACTGAGCCCGGCACGGCCTCTGCATGCACCAGCACCACTTTGCCGTTTTCATCCTTTTCACAGGAGACGGCCCTGATGATATAGCTGTGGCGCAGGCGCACCTCAGAGCCAAGCTTCAGGCGCTTGTACTGCTTGTTGGCCTCCTCGCGGAAATCAGCTTCATCAATATAGATTTCCTTTGAAATCGTGATGGTGCGGCTGCCGAGCTCCGGATGCTCCGGGTGATTGGGCACGATAAATTCACTCTGTGTCACCCCATCGGCGCCGAAATTGTCAATCACCACCTTTAAGG
>JADINH010000146.1 GCA_017694225.1 Candidatus Avisuccinivibrio stercorigallinarum | reverse complement strand
GGCAGATCCGGCCGCAGCTCCTGCTGAGAGCAAAGCGCGCCGCGCGCGCCCCCTCCCGCCCAAACCTCAGGGCTTTGATGAAGTGGACAAGCGCTTTCGCGCGCCATTGGGCTTTTATCAGGATCGCACCGACAACACCATCAAAAACTTAAAGGACAACGGCCAGGACGGGGATTATGCCGTGATTGCCGGCACCATTGTGCAGGAGCTTGGCGATGACTGTTATGTGCTTGCAGATGAGGCCGGAGACAAAATTGAGATCTGCCGCCTGCCCTCCACCCAGCCTGAGGATTTAGCTCTTGAAAACGGGCATCACTACATGCTGTGGACGCAGATAGACAAAAAGTTCTTCTCGTTGAGCCTTGATGTCCTGCTCTTTGCCGACACCGAGCATTAAGGCTGCAGTCCGCGCACGCTGATGCAGGTATTAAGCGCGCTTCTGACCTTTAAGAGCTCAATTAAGGCTGACACGAAATCAGAGAGCGCAATGCGGCTTGAACCGTCAAGGCCTATGGGCAGCACATTGCCGGTCAGCTCAAAGCGCCCGCGCCCGTAGGAATGGGTATCAAGGAGCAGCGGCGGACAGAATAAGATCCAGCGCAGATCAGGCCAGCAGAGCATGCGCTGATAGAGCTCAAGGCAGCGGCGTGGATCGGAACTGCCGCCGCCCATGGCCTGCAAAAGGTCGCTCTCGGCTGTAAGCTGCGTGCGGCTCTCGTCAGTGTAGAGCAGGCTGCAATCCCCCACCCCAAGATAGATGGTGCCTGCCTCAGCAAGCTTTTGCTGCAGCTGCGACAGGGGCTCCTCACCTCGCTTAAAGGAGCGGATCTGCGGAAAGGACAGTGCGTCGATGAACACATGAAAGCGCGAGAGCTCACGCACCTCCAGCTCCTGCGGCTCCTTAATGATGATGGGGCCGTTTCCGGCCAGATCTGCCGGGGTGGAGACAATCGAGGTGACATTGATGCCCTCCTCCTCCGCACGCAGCACTATTCTGCGTCCGAGATCGGTGTTGGCGCCTAAAACCGCAGCTTTCACTTCACACTTCCTTATTGATGCTTTAAACCAGCGTTAAAACTGCAGCGCAGACTGCCGCTGCAGCACGAGGTTGTTTTTGCTTTTTTGCTTATACATATTTAAGTTGCGCCGCAGCAGAGGTTTTTCAAGTGGGCGCTTAAGTTTTTTGCCAAAAATCTGCAGCAGATCACTAAAAAGCATGCAGTCCTGCACCCAAAAACACACAGCGCTGCAGAACACAGAAGCCGACTGAAACTCAGACGGCTCCTGCCAAAGAAGACCCTGATCCGGTCTGTTTGCTTAAGAGCTAAGCTACAGTGCCGCCCTTGTACAGCCAGTGCTCAAAGCACTTGCTGCGGTGCCACTGCAGATACTCGCGCTTGGGCCACATCGACTGGTCATCGGGCAGCGAGATCAATTTGCCGTTGTACTTCAAATAAGCCTCAGCCCCCATGGACATCAGGCTCTTGGAGACCAGCACTTCAATCTCATGATCATTGCGATAATTGAGGGTGATAAAGCCCTCAGAGAACAGGCGGCGCAGATCGCAGCGCATCAAAATGCCGTTCTCCACCCGCTGGAAGGAGTTGGAGTAGCACGGCTGAATATTGGCTACATCGAGAATCGGGATGGCAGAATCGCCGGTGATGGCGCACTTGAACTTGTAGGCTGCCATCACGGCTGCATGGAAGCCGTCAATGTCTGAGTGCTCAACATGCTTGGCAGCCAGATAATAGATGCCTCTCCAGTCAGAGCTGTACTCATCGGTATTAAGCCCGGCCCTGCGCTCTCTTAAGATGTGATCAAGATAGCGCCCCAAAGGCTCATGGGTGTCAAGCAGGAAGCGGGTGTCATTGTCATCAAACTCCCTGGTGTACTCATCGGGCACCGGCAGGCCGTCGCGGCGTGAGAAGATAAAGGTGCCGTATAAGATGCAGGACACCAGAGTGCTGTTTTCATCTCCGCCCTGAGCCTTGACCTTGGCAAGCATGTCCTCCCAGCTCTCGACGCCGTTGCGCACCCCAAAGCACTCCCAGGCCTTGGCGGGAGTTAAGTGGGCCCATTTGACAAAGTAGCCGCCGCCCACCACGTAATATCTGCCTTGATCCTGCAGCACGTGCAGCACTAAGGTGCCGGGCTTTACCTCCACCATATCCTGCGGCGGGTTGTCCCCCCGGATAGACCAGAAGTTGGTGGCACTTGAGCCTGCAGAAATATATTCATCCTTAACTATGCTGTGCCATTCTTTTTGCACCTTGCATACTAAGATCTCATCTGACTGGCGCATTCTTTCTCCTTGGTTAACCTTACTGCGCCCTATGATAATTAAAACTTTTACAAAAATCTGAGAGTTTTGCCACAAAGCACAGACAGCGCTGCACAAAATCTGCCTGCCCGGGAACATAAAAGAGCGCAGCTGTGCACAAAAAATTACGCCAAAAGATCTGACAAGCTGCAAAAGCCTTGCTGCAGCAGGCTTTAAGCGGCTGCAAACGGCACATAAACCGGCCAGGTGACGGAGTGTCACCCCGGCGGTGCAGAGTACAGCTCCAGAGAGCTTGCAGTGCAAAACGCCTGCAAAATCTGCAGCTGTGTTGAGCTGCTGCCTTTTTCTGCTGCATTAGTGAAGCACAGCTCCATGCAAAATTTAAGAAACCGCATAAATATCGCAGAAAAGTGATCTGATCAGTCATAAAAATCTACACCCAGATCACATTTTTAAGAAAAATTCACACCATTTTGCGCTATTCCGGTTGCACCATTAATGAGCATTAATTCTCAATTTGCCACTTTATTTCAATAAATCCGGTCTTAATTTTAGATAATGTAAACGTTTTCATAAAGTACTGTTTTACGCACGTTTAAATTATGAACCGCAAACCGCTTAATTTTAGCCACGTGATATATGAGTAATGCCCTTATGCATATTTAAGAGTGGCTTGCAGGCAAAAGAGTGCTTGAGTATAAATAGCACCGTTTTAGGACTGGGACTGAAGTCCTGGGTAGATTGTTGTTTATTTTCTAACGTGACAGTGAGGGTTTATGGATACCATAACTCAGGGCCTGAGCGCTATTGACTATGCAATTTTTGCAGTCTATGTGCTGGTCATCATCTGCGTTGGTCTGGCGGTTTCCCGCAAGAATAAGTCAAGCACTGAAGGCTACTTCCTGGCAGGCAAGTCCCTGCCCTGGTGGGCCGTCGGCGCTTCCTTAATCGCAGCCAACATTTCAGCTGAGCAGTTCATCGGCATGTCCGGCTCAGGTTTCTCCATCGGCCTCGGCATTGCATCCTATGAGTGGATGGCTGCTGTGACCTTAATTCTGGTAGGCAAGTACTTCCTGCCTATCTTCATTGAAAAGGGCATCTACACCATCCCTGAATTCGTCGAGAAGCGCTTCAACCGCACTTTAAAGACCATTCTGGCTGTGTTCTGGATCTGCCTGTACATCTTTGTGAACCTGACCTCCGTCTTATACCTGGGCGGCCTGGCCTTGGAGACCATCCTGGGCATCCCGATGATGTACACCATTATCGGCCTGGCTATCTTCGCTCTGGTTTACTCCGTGTACGGCGGTCTGTCTGCTGTGGTGTGGACTGACGTTATTCAGGTGGCCGTGCTGGTCATCGGCGGCTTTGCCACCACCTACCTCGCTGTGACCTTCATCGGTCAGGGCGACGGCTTCTTCTCCGGCATGGGCGCCCTGGTGGATGCTGCTCCGGATCACTTCGAGATGATCCTGGACAAGGAGAATCCGCAGTACATGAACCTGCCTGGCATTGCAGTGCTGATTGGCGGCCTGTGGGTGGCCAACCTCTATTACTGGGGCTTCAATCAGTACATCATTCAGCGCACCCTGGCTTCAAAGTCTGTGTTTGAAGCTCAGAAGGGCCTGGTGTTTGCCGGTTACTTAAAGTTAATCATCCCGTTCCTCGTGGTGATCCCTGGTATTGCCGCTTTCGTCATCACCAACGATCCGGCCCTGATGGCACAGCTGGGCGAAGCTGCTTCAAGCTTCATGCCGTCTGCCGAGCACGCTGACCGTGCTTACCCGTGGCTCACTCAGTTCCTGCCTGCCGGCATTAAGGGCTTAGTGTTCGCCGCTCTGGCCGCTGCCATCGTGTCCTCACTGGCCTCCATGCTCAACTCCACTGCAACTATCTTCACCCTGGATAGTTACAAGGAGTACATCGACAAGAACGCTTCTGACTACAAGCTCGTCAACATCGGCCGTCTGACCGCTGTAGTGGCCTTAGTCATCGCTGTGTTCTTGGCTCCGATGCTCGGCGCCATCGATCAGGCCTTCCAGTTCATTCAGGAGTACACCGGCTTAGTATCCCCGGGCATCCTGGCTGTGTTCATGTTAGGTCTGTTCTGGAAGAAGACCACCACCTTAGGTGCCACCGTAGGTGTACTGGCCTCTATTCCTATCGCCCTGCTGCTCAAGTTCCTGCCGCTTGAAATGCCGTTCATGGATCAGATGTTCTACACCTTCGTGCTGACTGTGGCCACCATCGGCTTCGTCTCCCTGAGCACCTCTGAGGTGGATGACGATCCTAACGGCATCAGCCTGACCAAGAAGACCTTTGAGACTTCAGGCGCCTTCAAGATCGGCTCTTATGTGATGCTCATTATCATCGCTGTGATTTACTGCCTGTTCTGGTAATAACAGCTTAGACTTAATTTAAAGTCTGAAAGGGGCCCCGCACGGGGCCCTTTTTCGTGCGCCCAAGCCGCGCACCGCATGGCGGGGCCCTGATCTTCAACACCTGAGAAAAACAGGCAAAAACAAGAGACAAAACGGCATTTGCACCGGGCCTGCGTGCCCCTACAATGAAAACATCCCCTAAGTTTTTATCTGACCTCAGGTCAAGGAGCATCTATGCACAAAGCACGACTTTTAGGTTCTTTAGCCCTCGCTGCCGTCATTGCCTCCGGCGCAGCCTTCGCAGCCGGCCCACAGTACAAAACCGCCCCGATAGACACCGTCTACGGCCAGGGCGTCATCAACCCTTACGGCAAGTTCTTTACCGGCACTTCTTATCTGCAGCCGCTGGTCGGCACCGATCTAGGCGTGGTATTTAATGCCTCCAACGTAACCTTTGAGCCGTGCACCAGAACCTATTGGCACAGCCACTCCAACGGCCAGGTGCTCTTTGTGGTGGCAGGCGAGGGCCGCCATCAGATCCGCGGACAGCAGGTGGAAATCATCAAGACCGGCGATGTAGTGATCGTGCCGCCGGGCGTTGAGCACTGGCACGGCGGCGGCCCTGACACCTGGATGAGCCATGTGGCCTTTGCCCCGGTGCCGGAGAACAACACTCCGACCTGGCTTGATCCGGTGACTGACGAGGAGTACAACGCTCCTGCCAAGCCCCATCAAAATCAGCAGCCCAAATAAGGAGCTGCACTCTTGAGACCTTTACAGCACTTCCTCTAAAAAACTAAATCCAAAAAGCCCATGCCGCCTGACCAAGCCCTGGCGGCATAAACGGCCTGGACCGTCAACCGGCGCGGGCCTGCCCTGCCTTTTTTCAGTATAATTGCAGCGTTGCATAACCCTGATTTTTTAAGCGGCCGCCCCGCCAGAGTAAGGAGGCAGAAGTGAGCGATAATACCGACAACAGCGCAGTTAAACTCGAAACCAACGGCGTCAATCCGGTTCCCGAGAGCGAGCGCTACGGCACCCCGTTTGGTCTTTTCCCAGTATGGTTTTCCTGGAATGTAAGCATCCTGGGCATCACCTACGGCATCTACGTCTACAGCCTGGGCATGAGCTTTATGCAGGCCATCATCTTCGGCGTAGTGGGCTATTTCTTATCGAGCACCCTGGTTGGCATCCTTGGTGTGGGCGGCCCGCGCACCGGCCTGCCGACCTTAACGCAGACCCGCATCGCTTTTGGCTATATGGGCAACAAGTTCCCCACACTCTTTGCCTACATCTCCAACATGGGCTGGAAGGTGACCATCATCACCCTCTCAGCCACCACCGGAGCTGATCTGTTTGCCAGGCTGTTCCCCGGAGTCTGCGCCGACGCTGCAGGCAGCTACAATCATGCCACCTTAATTGGCTGGTTTATCTGCGTGCTGGTGCTGAGCATGTCGGTGGCCGTATACGGCTATCAGCTCATTATTAAAGTGGAGAAATACATTGCGGCCGTGACCTCGGTGATGACCGTGATTTTCATTGCCATGATCATCCCGCACATCAACTTCTCCGCGCTCGGCTCGCATGAGAGCGCAGACTTTGTGACCTGCGTAGGCGGAATGGTGATGGCCATGACTATGGTGGGCCTGGGCTTTTTAAATTACTCGGGAGACTTCTGCCGCTATCTGCCGCGCAACACCAAGGCAGGCGGCATTATCTTCTGGACCTCAACCGGCATTTCACTGCCGGTGGCGGTGCTCCTGATTTTAGGCGTGCTGCTTGCTGACACCAATCCCGATCTCACTGCCAAGGCTGCAGCCCAGCCCATCAAGGCGCTGACCGATCTGCTGCCATTCTGGTTCTACGTGCCCTTCTCGATTGTCATCATCATCTCCCTGCTCTCAGCTGCCATGACCGGTGTATACAGCTCGGGCCTGGCCTTAATGGCACTGGGTCTGCCCACCTCGCGTGCCGTGACCACAGGGTTAAACGCCATGCTCATTGCCTTTGGCGCCTTCTATCTGCTCTTTGTGTCTGATTCGTTTTTGTCCACCTTCCAGGCGTTTTTGGCCTCGGTCTCGGTGGTGTTAGGCTCGATGGGCGCGATTGAACTGGTGGACTTCATGCGCCAGAGAAGACTTAACTGGGATGTAACCTTAGCTGCCCCCAAAGGCCAGGGCGGGCTTAACTGCCGCAAGGGCGCGATGATAAGCCTCATCACCGCATCCATCATCGGCCTTGGCACCATCACCTCCTGGGATCCGAACATTGCGCATGTGGTGGGCTTCCTGCTGACTGATGATCTCAAGGACAGCGTCTTTGCCACCGCCAATGTGGGCGTAATCGTCTCCATGGCCGTGGCCGCCGCAATGTATGCCGTGATCACCTATGTGCTCGGCCGTCAGGAACTGCCCGAGGGCTATACCCCCAAGAGCAGCTCTTAGTTTCAAGGCAGCAGTGCAGCCCGGGCGCAGCACCGCCCCCTGCACTGCCAGCTGAATGTGGCCGGCAGCAAGCTGAAGTAGGCCGGGCCGGCCTTAACTTGACCGATAAAAACGCTTAAACCTTCATGCAGAGAAAGCTCAATGCACTGATTGGATGATTATTAAACAGGAGTGCCAAACCATGCCGAACATTAAAGCAAACCGCCTGCAGGCTGATGGAGCTGCGCAAGCTGATCAAAACCCTAAATTTACTGCCCTGCTTGACAAGCTAAACCATCCAGATGAATGGCACCGCCCGGCCTGCTATTGGTTCTGGCAGCACATCCCCAGTAAGGAGGAAATTGCCGCCAAGCTCTCCGAGCTTAAAGCAGGCGGCTTTGGCAGCTTTCAGATAGCCGCCAGGCTCTCCCTGCCCCTTGAGGACTACCTGTCAGATGAGTACCTTAAGGCCTGCCGCATCACCGCTGATCTGGCCAGTAAGCAGGGTCTGATGATGGGCATCTATGATGATTACAACTGGCAGTCCGGGCACGCCGGCGGTCGCGCAGCAGCGCTCAATCCAGACATCAAAGAGCGCCATCTTTTCTGGAGCCACATTGATGTGGCCAAATACTTTGAAGAACATCAGGATGCTAATCCCGCGCTGTGGGCTGAGGATGAAATATCAGAGGAGCCCATTGAGCTTACAATCAGCGGCATCCATTCAGGAGATGCCGAGTGCCTGTTTGAAGTGGGCAAGAACTGGATCTATGAGGGCGGCAGACCTGCCTGGGATGAATGGGAGCTTATCGGCGTATATCACGTGGGTGCTGACGGCACCACGATTACAGATCTGTTTGAGATGTGGAAACAGCACCCCAATCTGTTTGCACTTCAAACCGATGAGAACTCGATTTGCTTTCTTATTCATCCCGTGATACTCAAAAGTCTGAAGCTGCCTGGCCATCTGGCACTCTTTGCTGCAGCCCGCTGCAAAACCTCGCGCATGGTCAACTATCTGCTGCCGGAGACTGCAAAAGCCTTTATCAAGACCACCTATGAGCCTTATGCCAAAGCCCTTGGAAAACACCTGGGCACCACGGTGCGCTACACCTTTTTTGATCAGCCCCACTCCTGTTTCTATCAGTGGGAGGGTAATGATGGCAACCTGCGCTCATCTTTAATGTACTCCCGCGAGTTCATGAACAAGCTT
>JADINH010000145.1 GCA_017694225.1 Candidatus Avisuccinivibrio stercorigallinarum | reverse complement strand
ACCAGGTGCTGCGCTGTTCCCTGATAGTAGCGCAGCATTTCCTCACGCGGAATGGATACTGAAAAATGGTACTGACGCTGTCCGTACATTACTGATCCTTGAGGGCGGCCTCAACCTTTTCAAACACCGAGCGGCTGAGATCCGGGATGGCACGGATCTGCTGCAGGCACTCGCGCATCAGTTCCTGACGCTCGGGATCAAAGCGGCGGAAGCTGAGCACCGGGCCCAGCAGCTTGGCTGCCATCTGCTCATTGACCGCATTAAGCGCCCGCACTACGTCAACAAGCAGCACATAGCCGGTGCCGTCCTTTTTATGGAAGGCGCAGGGATTGCTGTTCACAAGGGTGCCGACCAGCGCCCGGACGCGGTTGGGGTTTTCAAGCTCAAAGTTCTCATCCTCTCGCATCAGCTTGCGCACGCGGTAGACTACGCTCTCCACCGGAGCGGAGGCGATAGTGCGGAAGTAATTGTCATAGACCAAGGGATCGCCCTGGCACTGCTCCTTAAAGCTCCCGGCAATCTTATCAGCGCTTGGCAGCTCATGATGCACGGCAGTGCGCATGGCCGTCAGGCGGTCAGTTAAATTGTCAGCCTCATTAAAGTGCCTTAACACCAAATCATCGGCCTCAGAGACTTTACCCTCAGCCTTGAGGGCCACAGCGAGCATGGACAGAGCCAGATTGCTGATGGCGCGGCCGCCAGCTTCCTTGACGGAGTAGTGGTAGGCCCCGCGCTTTCTGGCAGCATACAGGGCTTCAAACTTGGGCTTGAGGCCGCGGGCTGCAGCCTGCTCCAGGGTCTCATGCAGCACCTGCAGGGCATCGAGATCAATCTTGTCTGCGTACTGCATCATGGCGCTGATGGAAGGGGTTTCCACCATCATGGCGCACAGCTGAGGATCAACGCTCTTGTCCTCAAGCACTAAAGACAAAGCCTCAAGCACGGCCTGAGGCTGTGCTGCCTGCCCGCCTGCCTTGACCTTGGCGGCATTGGCGCTGCACCAGCGCTTGATTAAAGTAGTGGCACTGTCCATCTTGATGAAAGGATCATCACAGCAGCCGGCCAAATGCACCAGTTCCTCATCGCTGTAGGAGGCATTGAGCTTAACCGGGGCGGAGAAATCGCGCAGCAGCACCGGAATGGTCTGCTTGTCCGGCACATTGAAGGTAAAGCTCTGCTCAGGCTCATTCAATAAGATGATGCCGTCGCAGGGCAGCTCCGGCGGGATCACCTGCTGGCCTTTGGCATTAAGGAAGGAAGTGCGCAGCGGGATCTCAAAGGGCTCCTTGATCTGCTGATGTTTGGTCGGGGCAGTGTGCTGCTTTAAGTTAAGCGTCAGCTGACGCCCGT
Organism: Candidatus Avisuccinivibrio stercorigallinarum; assembly: GCA_017694225.1. Classification (GTDB taxonomy): domain Bacteria; phylum Pseudomonadota; class Gammaproteobacteria; order Enterobacterales; family Succinivibrionaceae; genus Avisuccinivibrio; species Avisuccinivibrio stercorigallinarum. Next base: position 13,278 of record JADINH010000145.1, on the reverse strand, counting down.
CCTCTGAATAAGTCCAGCTGGCATCCACATTGGGCGTGCCGTCCTGAGTGTACCAGCGCATAAACTGCGTGAAGTCACGCCCTGAGACCTCTGCCATACACTGCACGAAATCATCAATGGTGGCAGCCGAGCCGTCAAAGCGGCTTAAGTATAAGGCCAGGCCCTGCTTGAACTTGTCCTCACCGAGCAGAGTATGGATCATGCGGATGACCTCGGCGCCCTTGTCGTAGATGGTGACAGAGTAGAAATTGTTCATCTCCACCACCTCTTCCGGGCGCACCGGATGGGACATCGGACTTGCGTCCTCGGCAAACTGCGCGGTGCGGATGACATTGATGGCATTGAGGCGGGTCACGGCACGTGAGGCCACATCCGAGGAGAACTCCTGATCGCGGAAGGTGGTCAGGCTCTCTTTTAAGGAGAGCTGGAACCAGTCGCGCAAAGTGACGCGATCGCCGGTCCAGTTGTGGAAGTACTCGTGGCCGATCACGCCCTGCACATTATAGAAATTGGAATCGGTGCCGGTGTCCTTGTCGGTGAGCACATAGATGGAGTTGAAGATGTTAAGCGACTTGTTCTCCATGGCACCCTGATTGAAGAAATCAACAGCCACCACCTTGAAGTTGTCGAGATCGTACTCCAGGTTAAAGCGCTTCTCATCCCAGGCCATAGCCTGCTTGATGCTCTCCATGGCCCACAGGCCGCGGTTGTAGGCGCCGCGGTCGACATAGAGCTCCAGCGACACATTGCGCCCTGATTTGGTCTTAAAGCTGTCCTTGATGATGTCAAAGGTGCCGGCCACCAGGGCAAACAGATAAGAAGGCTTAGGGAAGGGATCTTCCCATACGGTATAACGGCGGCCGTTTTTCTCGCCTTCGGCCACCAGGTTGCCGTTTGAGAGCATGACCGAGCAGCCGTACTCCGGCGCAATGATGGTGACCTTGTACTTGGCCAGCACATCCGGACGGTCAAGGAAATAGGTAATGCGGCGGAAGCCCTCGGGTTCACACTGCGTGCAGTAAGTGGTGCCGGACTTGTACAGGCCCATCAGGGTGCTGTTGGCAGCCGGGGAGATCACATTTTCAATGGTGAGCTCAAATTCATCAGGCACATTCTCGATGACAAGACAGCCCTGCTCTATGCGTGACTGACAGCTCATGCCGTTGAGCTGCACTTCTTTTAACTCAAGATCTTCGCCGTCCAAGCGCAGCGGTGCCTTTCTGTCGGCAGTCAGACGCTTGTAGTGCGCCTGAGAGCGCACCACGGTATATTCGTCGGCTAAGTTGAAGGTGAGTTCAATGTCAAGTGCAGTAAATTCGGGGGCTTTGTAATCTAATCTTTTTTGTACCTTAAAAGAATTTACTGAAGGCATCTTAACTTCCTCTTAGGTTAATTCGCTCCTATTTTGTTTTTCTCTGCCTCAGGATCAGCAGGAGCGAGTTTTGAATTATCGGCAGGCTGTGTGTCTGCCAGGGAATAGCGGGTAAAAATCGGGGTATCCTCAGCCTTGTAGATCTTGGCGGCAATGGCATCCGAGAAATCGGCGGCAATGCGGCAGGCCTCCTCTAACATGGCATCGGGGAACTCAAAGTCATCATCCAGATCTGAAAGCTTCTTTAACTGCGGCTCACCCATTTCCTTTAAGCGGGCATTGATGTTCTTGAGCTTCAAGTCATCATCGCTCTGCTTCATGACCCGGCGCTCGGTCAAATTAACCGGCAGCACCTTCTCGGCCTTGCGCATTAAATATCTGTCCATCTCGGACTTCATATTGTTAAAGGCAATGTTGTCCTTGATGCGGGCCTGATGCTTGAGCTCCAGCTCCGGGGTATAGGCATCAATATTGAGATAGCCCTTGTAGACCGTAGGCTTAATCTTATCCCAGGGCAGAGCATAAGGCTCGGAGCGCTCACCGATTTCCTCATTGTCCACCTGCGGCGGGAAGAAGATATCCGGGGTGACGCCCTTTAACTGCGTTGAACCGCCGGTAATGCGGTAGAACTTGGCGATGGTGTAGTGAATGGAACCAAACTTGTCAGCAAGCGGAGCATCATAGACCCTTGAGAGCGGACGGTTCTGCTGCACCGTGCCCTTGCCAAAGGAGGTGTCGCCGATAATCAAGGCACGGCCGTAATCGCGCAGGGCTGCCGCCATAATTTCAGAGGACGAGGCAGACAGGCGGTTTATCAGCACCACCAGCGGGCCCTGATAGGCCACCGACGGATCATCGTCAGTCTGCGCGAGCACCGTACCCACGGCATCACGCACCTGCACCACCGGGCCCTCGTCAATAAACAGGCCGGTGGACATGATGGCCTCAGGCAGCAGGCCGCCGCCGTTGCTGCGCAGGTCAATGACCAGCGCCTTGATGCCGGTTTCAAGCAGCTTGTCGAGCTCACGCTTGATGTCCTTGTGCAGATCGGTATAGAAGCTCTTAATGGTGATGACGCCGATCTTGTTGCCGTCAAGCTCCTTGATCTCGCCCTTGGCTTCGCGGTCCTGCAGGCGGATCTTGTCGCGGGTGAGCTCCACCTGGAAGCTCTTGACCTGACCGTTGGCCTCACGCTCGATATCCAGGATAACCTTGGTGCCCTTGGGGCCTTTGATCTTCTTGACTACATCAGTAAGGCGCCAGCCGATGATGTCATCATAGCTGCCGTCTTCCTGGCGCACGCCCACAATTTTGTCCTTGGGCTTTAATTTTTTGGACAGCTCAGCGGGGGAGCCCGGCATGAGCTCGTTTATCACCGTAAACTCATCGTCTGAGGTGAGCACGGCGCCGATGCCTTCAAGCGAGAGATTGATGTCGTCATTAAAATTCTCGCTGTCATCGGGGCTTAAATAAGAAGTGTGCGGATCGATGGCGCTGGCAAAGGCGTTCTCAAAAGTGGAGAAGGCATCCTCAGAATTAATCTGCACGAGGCGGCCAAGAGCAGTCTCGTAGCGGCGCTTTAATCTGTCACGTGCGGCTTTGTCAGTCTTGCCGCTTAACACCTGATTGATGTACTCATTGGTGATCTCGGCAGTCCACATCTGCTTTATTTCATCGTCAGTGGCAAAATACGGGCTGTCCTTGCGATCGTACTCCAGGGTAAGCCTGGTGTCGGCCTGAACCGGCTTTTTGACAAAGTCCACAAAATAGGAATACTTGGCAAAGCGGCGGCGGAGCTGATCGTTATACAGCTCATAGGGGTAGCTGAGATCGCACTTTACAATCGCATCCAGAATGCGGCTGCGGTTTTGGTGGATCTCATCTACTTCGCTTTGCGTATAGAGGCTTTTGTTGTAATCGAGGTAACTTAAATAACGCTCAATTACACTGTCGGCAAAGGCATCGTCCACCCTGACGGCCTTGTAATGTGAGCGCAGAAAATAGTTGGCTGTGCGCGAGCAGACTGTGTAATGCTGCTCCTCCGGGCTTAAGTCCGGGAGCATATCGGCACTCACCGGTACGGTCAATTTGGCCTGCACGAGTGAAGCAGAACATAAAAGCAGTACACCTAATGTCAGTTTGAAAGGAAAACGCAGCACAGCAACCTCATTTACTTGTCTTTATTAACTTCTGTTTACAGTCGGACGGCTGTTGGGCAGCAGCACCTTGTCAACCGGGATGGACATATTAATGCCGCCGGTGAGCTGAACCTTGACGGAACCCTGCTCAGGAGCTGCGCTGACCGTACCGCGCATGTAATGATTATTGTTCATTACCAGCACGGTGGTGCCGACTCTCAAATCAGCCTCGGAGGCCGGAACCCCCAGGCTTCTGGTGCCGATGCCGGTGCGTCTTACCTGAGCCGGAGCTGCAGTACGCACGGCCGGTCTGCGCATGCGCGGTGCCGGTGACATATCCATGTCTCCTGCAGGTGAGCGCATCTGCGGACGATTGTTATAGCGGCGCGGACCGCCCTGGCCCTGGCCGTCAGCACGGTCGCGGTTGAAATTGCGGTTGTTGTTGTAACCGCCGGCATTATTGTAGCCGCCATTGTTATAACCGCCATTATTGTAACCGCCCTGTCTCGGGCCGCCTCTGAAGTTCTTGTTAAACGGCTTTCTGCCGCCCTTGAAATTCTTGTTGAACGGCTTTCTGCCCTGCTGATCTCCCTGCTCGGCAGCCTTTTCAGCCTGCTTGGCTTTTTCTTCTCTTTTTCTCTTGCGGAACTCGTTGAGCTCGGCAAAGCGCTCCTTGGCGTAGGCAGCATGCTCAGCGCTGACCTTGTCCACCTCATTGCCCTCAAGATCGATACGGGCTGCGCCTTCGCGCACAGAGAAGAGGTAGCGCAGACGGGTGCAGTACATACGCACGGCGGCACGCAGCTTGGAAGTGGTCATGCCGTCAATTTCAGGCACCAGCTTCTTTAAATCATCGAGAATACCGATCTTCAAAGGCTTTAAATCACCCTCGCGGATGAAAGCCTTAGGGAACTTGTCGTATAAAAGCTCGAGTGCTTCCTTGATATGGGCAGCACGTGAGCCCGGAGGCGGAACATAAGGCTTGAAATAAACTCTTTTCTCGCCCTTTGCGCCTTCTTCAGCACCTTCATTGGCGGCGGTATCCTGTGCCCTGGCCTCGGCCACGGCACCTTCCTCTGCAGGAGCGGCAGCGGGAGCTGCAGCAGCTGCTTCTTCAGTTACGTCTGTGACGTTTTTGATGTCTTGAGAATCCATCAAGAGCTCCATTAGTAATCTGCAAAAAGCCTCTTTGCGAACAACAAAAGTGTCAGAACACGTAAGTTTCTAAACCCTTCGTGGAAAACACTCGTTCCCGCATTTTACAACAACAGGCCCCTGAAAGACATAGCAAAATCGGTACTTTGTCCAAAATAATGGGCTGATGTCACTTATTATGGTGCAAAAAGCACCGCTCTGCACTGCCGCAAATTCTCAAAATAGTGCCAAAATCTCCCACTGAAGCTGAAACTTTCAGTTCTGCCTTTACAATAAAAGCACATCGTCAGGGTGCGCTGCAGCACCCCCTGCGCAGCACAGCTCCTGCCTTAACCGGCCGGCCAAAGCAGAAAACATTAAAGAGGAAAGAAAAATCCATGCAGCTGATATTTTTAGTGATCATCGCCCTGTTTGCCGGATCGGGATTTTATGCCGTGTTAAATCTGCTGCGCCACCGCCGCGTCCCTTACAGCCGAGCAATCCTGGCAGCTCTTCTCTTTGCCCTGCTCTCAGGCGGCCATCAGTATCTGCTCTTTTGGGGCAATACCGCTAAACTGGGTCTTTTCAGTCATGTGCTCTATCTCACCGCCTTCTGTGCCGTGTTCTCCCTGCTGGCTCTGCCGCCGGTGCTGATAAGTGACATCGTGCTCTCCATCGTGCGCCTGAAATACGGCCGCGGCTTTTTAACCCGCCCGCGCATTATTGCAAGGCGCAAAGCCTGGGCTGTGGTGCTCTCGGCTTTTTTGTGCCTGTGCTCGGGCCTGGCGCTTTACAATGCCGTCAAAGCACCCGCCCTCAAGTATCAGGACATCTATGTAAAGGAGCTGCCCGCCTCCCTTAATGGGCTTAAAATTGCCCAGCTTACCGACGTGCACACCAGCCCATTATTTACCCGCCCGCGCTCTGAGGCCATGGTGCAGCAGGTCACTGAAGCTAACCCGGATCTCATTGTCTTCACCGGTGATCAGGTGGACGGCACCCCTCAAATGCGCGAGGACGCCCTGCTGCCTTTTACCAAACTGCAGGCGCCGCTTGGCATGTACTTTATCCCCGGCAATCACGAGTACATCCTCAGTATGGCCGCCTGGCGTGACTGGTATCAGGGGCACAATCTCAGGCTGCTTATCAATGAGCACGTAAGCCTCACATACGGGGACGGGCGCATCAATATCGTGGGTCTTGACGATGAAGCCGCCTTAACCCGCGGGGGCAGCGAATTTAGCGGGCCGAATATCGAAAAGGCGCTGGAGGGCGCGCCGCAGGCTGACTTTACCCTGCTGCTTGCCCATCAGCCGCGGCAGGCTGAGCGCTACAGCGCAGATAAGTACGGCATCGATCTGATGCTCTCGGGGCACACCCACGGCGGACAGATCCCCATTTTGCGCAGCATGACCGCTGCAGCCAATCACGGTTTTGTGGCCGGGCTCTATCAAGTTGGAGATATGCAGCTTTACGTCTCTGAGGGCAGCGGACTGTGGCAGGGCTTTTGCGCCCGCCTTGATACCGAGGGTGAAGTCACCATCTTTACCCTAAAGAGCGCTCCTTAAAATCCATCAGCCCGGGCGGCGGTAAAAAGCTGCCGCCTTAGGAGAGCACCTTCTTTTTGCCCCTGCCATGCCTTTGTATAATTAAGGGAAATTGCGGATCGGCCATCCTGGCTGTCCCTTTTTAACTGTGCCGTCCTGGCTGTTTTTAACTGAGCCGCAGCGGCTGTGTTGTTGTGTTGAAAAAGAAGAAATAGATGACTGCTCCCAAGGCGATAAGACAAAGACTGCCCGTGGATGTCTCTAACATCAAGGGCTTTCCTGCAGGCGGCTGCATTCAGCGCGTAAAAGATCACATCTATGTGGTTAAGCGCTCTTACACTTACGACGAAAAAAGCGGCAAATACAAGGAAGCGCGCGTGACCCTGGGGCAGGTGGTCGATGAGGTGTTCTACACCAAAGAAGAGTACGCCAAAAAGTTTCAGCGCGGCCGGACTGAGCGTAAAGAGCCGCTTTTTAATCCTTTTGGCGCTGAAGTAATGTCTGCAGAGATGATTGAAAAGCTGAGCGCAGAGCAGATAAATATCCTTGCCAAACAATTTAACAGCGGCCTTGCCGGAGTGGTGCCCATCTATTACCATCTGGCGCTCAAAAGCGGCCTGACTGACGATTTGACCGCCGCCTTCGGCTCAGCTGACACGGCCAAAAAGCTTTTTTCCATTGCCGTGTACCTGATAATTTCAGCAGGAGGCAGCGCCGCGTACTATCGGCACTTTGCTGCAGAGCATTACCTGCCCTGGCCGCAGCCGCTGACAAAGCAGGAGCTTCTGCTTTTTTACCGGGACATCGGCCGGAATACAGACGCACTAAACGCTTTTATTAAGTTAAGGGCAGACAGACTGAAGACAAAAGATGGGCAGCAGCAGGCAGCTCAACGCCCGCGCAAAGGTTACTGCAGCAGCAGCAGGCTTGAGCTCTGGGAGCACAAAGCCGGGCTGGAGCAGAGCTTTGGCTCTATCTGGCAGGATTTTGAGCCCTGGATGGCGCAAAGCACCGCTGAGCTTGCAGCTGAGGGCAGACTCTTTGTCAGCTTTATCGCACACTGCCTGCTGCAGCAGCTCAGGCAGGAGCTTTCAGGGCAGCAAAAGTTCAGCCCGCAGGACATCCACAGCGGCTGCAGTGCAGTCAGATACCACCGCCGGCCGGCAAGCGGCGAGGTTTTTTACCTGCAGCCGACGGCGCAGCAGCTGGAACTGGCCGCAGCGGCCGGCTGCGCCGGGATCTACTCCGCAGCGCCTGAATATTAGCTTAACTGCCCTTTTTCCCAGGCAGCTTCAAACTCTCAAAGTTAAAGCGCGCCTTGAAGTCTTTTAGGCTCAAGATTTCAGAGGGCGGATTTAAATGCAGGCAGCGCATGATCGCAGGCAGCAGATCGCAGCTGCAGTTTAGATCTCTAAGGCGGATCAAGGTGCCCTGAGATCCGCGCTGCTCAAGATAGATAAAAGCGCTGCGGCGCAGGGCGGCGGCAGTTTCCAGCAGCAGCGCATCCTTGCAGCCAAGGGGCGGCGGCAGACGCTGCAGGCTGCGCGTCAGCTCCCAGATAAGCGGCACTAACAAAAGCTGCATCAGCTGCAGGGAAGTGTACTGCCGGCGCCTTAAGCCTAAAGCCGCCCCGCCTGCAGCTATGACACATGGCTCGAACAGATCCCAGGGCAGAGTGGGATCGAGCTTTAAGGGACTTGCCAGGAGCGCTTCAAAAGCTCCGGGACTTGCTCCGGCCGGAGCGCGGCTTTGCAGCAGTTCGTGCACGGCTTTGAATTTAAAGCTCCAGCAAAGCTCCTGCAGCCGCTCAAGCTCCAGCCCCTGATCTGCACACTGCAGACAAGCCTCAGAACAGCGCTGCAGCTGAGCGCCAAAAGAGCTGAAGCTGTGGTAAAAGTCAGTGTGCTGCAGCGCCTGCAGCAGCAGGCTGCGCTTGGCATAGAGCTCGTCGAGCAGTTCAAGGCAGAAAGCCGGAGTGCGCAGCGTGGACAGTGCACATTGATGCTGCAATCTGCCCGTCATTTCCATAAAGCCCTGCTGCCTGGGGAGGAGCAGCAAAGCACAGAGAAAGCCAAGCTGCGTTATAAGCCAGCTCTCTGCATGCCCCTCTTGTTTTAACTTAGCCTCAAGGCTTTTCCCAAGGCTCTGCTGCCAGTACAGGCGCAGCAGATGCACCCCTGCATACACCAGCGGCGGCAGACGGCCAGGCTGCAGCTGCGCAAATAGCAGTTCAGCTGCCTCAAAACTGCGTTTTTGCTGTCCCTGCAGTTTGGCTTTCTGCCCGGCGGTAAGCCCCCTGCCCTGTGCTTTTAAGCGCTGCAGCGCCTCCAAAACCGGCTGCGGCAGGGCAAAACCCAGCTGCTGCAGCTGCATATCTGCACCAAGCTCTGCCTGAGCTGAAACTGAAGCTGCGGCAGGTGCGCTCTTTACAGCTGCAGTCCTTTTGACTGGAGCCTGAGCTTTGGCCTTGGCCTTGGCGCCATCCTGAGTGTGCTGCAAAGCCTCCTGCCTTTTTTGCATGCGCCGGCCAAATTTCAGCATTTCCTCATTGGCCGGAGTGCGCCTGTCATCAGGCGGGGTCAAGCGCGGCGCACCGGTCAAAAGCGCAGAGAGCGCAGAGCCTGGATAAGCATTCCGGGGAGCACTGAGCAGCGCATCAAGTCCCGCCGAGCGCTGTCCTGCCAGCCGGCCCCTGGAGAGCACCTGACCGAGGCCTTCTTTTCTTTCAGTCTGCGCCTCCTGCTTAGCACTCTGGCAGTGTGGCGCTGTGCTCAGGCAGCAGGGCTGCTCTTCAAGCGGGAAAAGGTGAGCTGTATCTGTGCCAGCCTTCACGGACTTCACTGAAGGTGTATTAGGCGGTGTTGGGGGCATAAAATCTCCTTACTGCAAAAACGTCTGATTATTTTGATCAACTGCCCCTTATCTTACGCCTGCTTTTGGCACTTAGCGCATTCTTCTTAAGCGGCGCTGCAGCTTTTTGTCAAAAATCAGGGACACCGTCACAAAAAACACCGGCACCATGATAAGGCCGAGAGAGGTGGCGGCAATGGTGCCGCCGATGACGCCGGTGCCGATGGACTGCTGGGACTGGGCGCCCGCGCCGCTGGACATGGCAAGCGGCAGCACACCGAGCAGAAAGGCAATCGAGGTCATGATGATCGGGCGGTAGCGCATGGCCGCGGCTTTTTTGGCCGCAGTAAGCAAAGTCATGCCGCGGTGGCGGAACTGCTGGGCATACTCCACGATCAAGATGGCGTTTTTGGCCGCCAGACCGCCGGTGGTAAGCAGGCCAATCTGCAGATAGACGTCATTGGACATCGAACGGAGCATCACCGCCAGCAGCGCTCCGGCCACACCGATGGGCACAATCAGCATCACCGAGAACGGAATGCTCCAGCTTTCATACAGGGCGGCCAGGCAGAGAAATACAATCACCGCCGAGAGCATAAAGAGATACTGCGACTGCTGTCCGGACTGCTGCTCCTGATAGGACGAGCCTGACCAGCCGTAGCCGTAATTGCCCGGATGGGCATTAATTATCTTGACGATTTCCGCCATCGCCTGCCCTGAGCTGATGCCGGGGGCCGGATCGCCGATCACGCGGATGGAGGCCACACCGTTAAAGCGCTCCAGCTGCTTGGGGCCGTAAGTCCAGGCATAAGACCCGATGGAGTCAAAACTTACCATCTGATCCTTTGCATTGCGAAAGTAAATCCTGGAGAGATCGGCCGGCACCGAGCGGTACTGCGGCAGGGCCTGCACATAGACCTTTTTGGTGCGCCCGCGGTCGATGAAATCATTGACATAACGCCCGCCCCAGGAGATCTCCAAATTCTCATTGACATCATCAGGCTCCAGGCTGAACTGTCCGGCGCGCAGATCGTTGATGTTGATCTGCAGCTGCGCTGCATCATCCTGCACCTCATAGCGCACGTTATACAGATACAGCGAATTGTTGGCGGTCTCCACCATCTGCCGGATGTCCTGCATAAACTGCTCATGACTGTGGCCGGAGCTGTTAAGCACCTGCACCGAAAAGCCAGAGGAGGAGCCCAGGCCGCGGATGGATGCCGGCATCGAGAAGTGGATCTGCGCATCAGGATAATCCTCAAAGCGCCGCTTGGCCCGGTCAAGGATGGCAAAGGCGCTGTCCTGCGGATCTGTACGCTCTGACCAGTCAGTCAGGCGCACAAAACCCTGCGCCGTAGCCTGGCCCGAGGCGCTGCCCCCGCCGCTGCCCAAGGTCAGCTGAAAGCCCTGCACATTGTCCTTTTCCTCCAGCATAAAAAAGTCCTCCACCGCCATGGCCGCCTGATAGGTCATCTCCTGCGTGGAGCCTGAGGGCAGCACAATGCGGGCAGTGATAATGCCCTGATCTTCAGTGGGCACAAAGGAGGTCGGGATGTAGATAAAAAGCCCGGCCGCCAGAGCTGCGCACAAAGACCAGCCAAAAAAGATCAGGCAGCGGCGGTTTAAGGCCCAGTGCACCAAATGCATGTAGCGGCGCTTGGAGAGCTTAAAGGCCAGATCAAAGTAATAGCCAAGCTTTGAGCTTTTGCGGTAGTGGTGTTTTTTCAGCAGCTGGGCGCACAGGCTGGGGGTAATAATGAGCGCCACCAAAATGGAGAAGAGCATGGCCGCCACAATGGTGACCGAGAACTGGCGGTAGATATTGCCCACTGCGCCGGAGAAAAAGCCCATCGGGGCAAAGACCGCGGCAATGACCAGGCCCACACCAAAGAGCGCCGAGGAGATCTCCTGCATGCTCTCGATGGCCGCAGCCTTGGGAGCAAGACGGCGGGCACTCATCAGGCGGTTGACGTTCTCCACCACTACAATGGCGTCATCGACCAGAAGACCGATGGCCAGCACCATGGCAAACATGGTCAGGGTGTTGATGGAGTAGCCGAGCACATAGAGCACGCTGCAGGTGGCCGAAAGCACGATCGGAATGGTCAGGCATACCACCACGGTCGAGCGCAGATCGCGCAGAAAAGCCCAGATCACAATGGACACGAGCAGCAGCGCTTCAATGAGCGTTTTGCTCACCTCATACAGGGAGGCTTTGACAAAAGGCACGGTATCGTAGGAATAGGCATAGGTCAGGTGATCGGGAAACAAGGGGCGCAGCTGCTCCAACTTCTGCCCCACCTGTTCGGCCGTCTCCACGGCATTGGCGCCCTCGGTGAGGTTTACTGACAAGGAGGCCATCGGCCTGCCGTTGTAATTGCCAAAATAGGTGTAATTGGCCCGTCCCATCTGCACGTCAGCCACATCGCGGATATAGACCGCGCTGCCGTCTTCCTGCACCTTGACCAGAATATTGGCAAAATCGCTGACGTTCTCCAGCAGGCGGCGCGACTGCACATTGACGTTAACCGGCTGCCCGTCCACGCTCGGCAGGCCGCCTAGCTGTCCCACCGACACCTGCTTGTTCTGCTCCTCCACTGCTGCCACTACATCGGCCGGATTTAAATTGTAGGCAAAGAGCTTGTCGTGATTGAGCCAGATGCGCAGCGCATATTCAGAACCGTGCAAAGTGACATTGCCCACACCGTTCAGGCGCGATATCGGATCCTGCAGCACCGAGCTTACAAAGTCCGCCACATCCTCCTGGGCAAGAGAGCCGTCCTCGGCATAAAAGGCCACAGTCAGCAGAGTGTCATCCGAGACCTTGCGCACGCGCACGCCGTTTCGCTGCACCGCATCGGGCAGCTTGTTCATGATGCTGTCCAGGCGGTTTTGGATCTGCATCTGCGCCACATCCGGATCAACTGACGGATCAAAGGAAAAGCTCATGGACAGCGAGCCCTCGGAATTGGCCGAGGAGGAGAAGTACAGCAGGTTGTCAAGGCCGGTCATCTGCTGCTCCACCACCTGCGCCACCGTGTTCTCCAGGGTCTGCGCCGAAGCGCCTGAATAGGTAAAGGACACCCGCACGGTGGGCGGCGCGATGCTCGGATAACGCGCAATCTCCATGCGCGGCAGGCAGATGAGGCCGACAAGCAGCACCAGCAGGGCAATCACCCAGGAGAGCACCGGGCGCTCAATGAAAAAGCGGCTGATCATTGTGCGCTCTCTTGACTGTCCACCAGATTCTTGACCATGACCTGCGCCCCGTCGCGCAGCCGCGACAGGCCGGAGATCACGACTTCATCCCCGTCAGCCAGGCCCTCAAGCACTTCATAGCCCTGAGAGGACAAAATGCCCAAGGTAAGCTTTCTTCTCTGCACCCGGCTGTCATTGACCAGCACATAGGCAAAGGTCTGGCCCTTGGGGTCACGCACCACCGCGCGGGCGGGAATGACCAGCGAATGCGGATTGATGCCGCCTATCACCTTGGCCTGCACCGCCATGCCAGGCAGCAGCAGATGATGTTTGTTCTCAAACAGGGCCCGCAGGGTGACCGAGCCCGAGCTTTCATCCACCGCAGGCTCAGCCAAAATCAGCTGCCCCTGCTGCGGATAAGGCCTGCCGTCCTCCAGGTACAAGACCACGCTTTCGGTATTCTTGTCGGTGGTCAGCTCCCCAAAGAGAATGGACGAGCGCAGGCGGCGCCACTGCCTTGCCGACTGCTGCACGTCGACGTAAACCTGATCGAGCTGGCGCACCACGGTCAAAGGCTCACTCTGCTCTGCCGTAACCAGGGCGCCGATGGAGACCTCGGTCTTGCCCACCTCCCCTGAAATCGGGGCGGAGACGCGGGTGTAGGAGAGATTTACTTTGCAGCGCTCAAGCTCGGCCAGGGCCGCTGAAAGATCGGCGCGCGCAAGCTCATAATTTAAGGAAGCCTCCTCCAGATCTTCCTTGCTTACCGCCTCCTGCGCATAGAGCTTTTTAGCACGCTCCAGGCGGTTTTTAACAATGGCCTCCCGGCTTTGCTGCTGCATATAGGCAGCGCGGGCGGATTTATAGTTGGCAAGGTAGGTGCGGTCATCGAGCACATAGAGGATGTCGCCGGCCTCTACGCGCTGCCCCTCCTCAAAGCGGCGCTCCTTGACAATGCCGCTGACCTGCGGGCGCACCTCAGCACTTAAAAAAGGCTGCACCCGGCCGCTTAACATGCTGGTGATGGTCACCTCTTTAT
>JADINH010000144.1 GCA_017694225.1 Candidatus Avisuccinivibrio stercorigallinarum | reverse complement strand
TAGGCCTTAAGGCAGAACCCTAAGGTCTGTAGTTACCCTTAGCCAATGTTGAGCTGGGGTTTAAGCCAAGCACACCGTTCCTACCTCGCAGAACTTTTAATACTTGGCCGCAGTATGTACGGGACTAGAGCAGACATCCCGTAGTGCCTACGAATGTATTCCCAGCCAACGTAGCACCTGAAAACAGGTAGCTGAGGTTAGTCAACCCAGGCTTTCAAGCCTCCGGCTTTAACCGGGGGTGATTGACTTTCTTATTGCTTCCTTTATATGGCATAAGTGAAGACAGCCTTTGATAGACCGTATGAGTATAATTTACCATCCACCAACTAAAATTAAAGCTGACTTTGGTTTGAAATTCAAGTAAAATTATTACTGATTTTCTTGATTTCTTTAGGCGCACTTTGTAAATTATGTCATTTCTGCGCTCGCTGCCGTGCACTTCGTGCGAGGTCTCCGGAAAGGGCTCTACTCTGTCAGGCGAAAGATCAAGAGCAGCCAGGATGCGCTCTGGCAGCACCTTTGGCAGCAGGTCGATAAAAACTTGTGGATCTGCGTACAAAATTTTGTAAAAATTATCATCGCCCATCTCGCCTTTACTTTTGTTCGTATTGTTCTCAGGAGCGTCTGCAGCGTTATTTACGCCGTTCTGGACCGGAGTTTGATTCTGAGTTTGAGCCGAAACTTGATCCGGTGCTGCGTCCGGTGTACCTTGCTTTAAGGTCTCCATCTAAAAATCTCCTTTCACAAACGGCCGCTCAGATGCATGATTCCGTCGACTCAGTGAGGTTAAGGTGCATCCGCTACATGCTTTTTTATGCAGTTGACACCGGTTTGACAATGATAAATTTTAGTTTTCTGTTTTCGCAGCTCCTAAAAATTCAAGCAAAATCAACGCTTTTTATCGCTAAGTTGTTGATTTTTCAGGAAATTTTCATCAAATATCCTTTCAAAAAACGCTAACTTTAAGTCATCCTGACAAATTACACTTTACGCTCAAATAATAAGAATGCAACAAATTTATTTTAATATTGTTAGTTGTATCACAAAATATTTTTTGTCATTAACGCCAGCCTCGATGTTCCGAAGCTGGCAGCAATCAAATACACTGAAAAACAGCATATCTTTCTCATTTTGTAACTTTTGCCGTTCATGGCAGCATGCTTTGCTGTTTTCAATTTACTTATGCAGCTTGTCCTGTATAAGTAAAACGGGCGGCAGTGGATCTTCGGGGTGAGCTGCAGCTGTCTGATGAATGGGGGCGGCTTGTGATATTTGCGGCTATGGCGTGGGTAAAACAGCCTGAGAGCTATGCGCCGGCTGTGCTGACAGCGGCGCAAAGCAAAGACTTGAGATCAGCTCTCAAACGGGGTGGGATCGCCGGTGCCCACACGTCTGATGATGGGCTGGCCATCTTCAAAGCGGATCACGGTGGTGGCGGTAGGCAGCAGTACGCCGCCGTCTACGATCACGTCTACAATGGAGCCGATTTTGTCATTGATGTCCACCGGATCGCTCTCCGGCTCCTCATGGCCCGGCAGAATGAGCGTGCAGCTCATCAATGGCTCATCAAACTCGGCGAGCAGTGCCTCAATGATGGCTCCGGAGGGCACGCGGATGCCAATGGTGCGGCGTCTTTCATTCATCAAACGGCGCGGCACTTCCTTGGTGGCGGGCAGAATAAAGGTGTAGGGGCCCGGAGTGTTGTTCTTGAGCAGGCGGAATACGCTGTTCTCGACCTTGGCGTAGGTGGAGAGCTCAGACAGATCATGGCAGATCAGGGTAAAGTTGTGCTTTTTGGAGATCTGCCTGATATGGGCCACGCGCTCCATGGCGCTCTTGTCGCCGATGGCGCAGCACAGGGCATAAGCGCTGTCGGTCGGAAACACCGCCACACCGCCGTCCTTGACAATGGCACAGGCCTTTTTGACAAAGCGCGGCTGCGGATTGTCAGGATGAATGGAGATAAATTCAGCACTCATAACTTTATTAGGCCTTTAAATACTGATTGAACTCCACCTTTTCCTGGGCCGGGCCCTGAATGGTGAAGAACTTCACACCGTGCTCAAAGAAAGGCAGGAAGTGAATGCTGTCATTAGTATTGTTAAGACCGAGCTCATTGATCTCGCGGAAGGCCTCTTCAATGTCCTGCACGTTTAAGGCGATGTGATCCACCGCGCCTGCCTGCCCTGCAATTTCAGCTGCCTTGTAGATCTCAAGCACCAGGCTGCCCTTTTGCATAAAGGCGGCATGGCCGGGATTGCCGTTGTCATCAAAATCACGCTCAAAGATCTTGGTAAAAGAGAGCTTCTCATAAAAAGCGCAGCTTGCGGCTACATCCAATGTGGGGATGCCGATGTGCTGCAGACCGGTGATGTTGTCACTTAACTTCATTTTTTCTTTCCTTGCTGTGTAACTGCCGGGGGAGCACTGCAGCGCCGGTAACTTGCAGCTGCTGCAGGGCTCAGGCCCGGTCTTAAATTAAAATCTTAAATCTGCTTTAGTGCTCCAGCCGCGGTTTAGTCCTTGATCTTAAGCAGGAAGATCTCCGCGGGATTGGCATTAAAGCCTGCCGGGGCGGCCAGCGAGACGTAATAGCCGTCGCCGGGGGCCAAATCACAGGGCTGTCCTTCTTTGTCCAGCATGCTCCTGCCGTCAAGGTACACCATACCCTGAGCGGTGAACAGGGCAAGCTTATCCTCAGCTGCAAACTTGTTCTTGACGCGGATGAACAGGCGGCCGTTTTCCAGGCGCTCCACCGCACCCACCACCAGATAGCGCCCGGGATTGGGGCAGTTGGTGGCATAGTCCTGCGTCTCGTCCGGGCGGTGCACCTCAAGCAGGCCTGTGGTATAAGCCCGCGAGGGGATGGAGTTTACAATGTCATAGCTCTCCTGCGGCACTGTCCCTCCGGCTGCAATGCTGTCCACGGCCAGGCGGTAGGCGCGGGAGACAGCGGAGCAGTAGAAAGGTGAGCGCGACCGGCCCTCAATCTTGATGGAGTCGATGCCCATGGCCATGATCTTGGGCAAAAGCGGCAGGGCGCACAAGTCCTTGGAGTTAAAGAGGTAAGAGCCGTGCTCGTCCTCCTCAAGCTGCATCAGCTCGCCCGGGCGGTTCTGGTATTCCTCAATCTCGGCTGTGAGCGACTTTACCTTATAGCCCCAGCGGCAGGAATTGGTGCAGGCGCCGACGTTGGCGTCGCGCCGCGCCAGCAGGCCGGAGATGAGGCAGCGCCCGGAGACGGCAATGCACAGAGCGCCGTGCACAAAGATCTCAAGCTCCATGTCCGGGCATTCCTCGCGGATCATGGCAATTTCAGAGAGGGTAAGTTCACGGGCCAGGATGCAGCGCTTGATGCCGGCCTGCTGCCAGAACTTAACTGTGCCGGCATTGACCGTATTGGCCTGCACGCTCAAGTGGATGGGGATCTCCGGGCAGCGCTCGCGCGCCTGCATGATAAGCCCGGGATCGGCCATGATAAAGGCGTCAGGCTTTAAGGCGGCCACCTCAGTTAAGGCCTTGTCAAAGGCCTGAATGCGTCTGACATGCGGAATGATGTTGAGTACGGCAAAAAACTTCTTGCCGCGCTGATGCATGAACTCTATGCCCTTGGCAAAATCATCCGGGGTAAAGCCGTTGCCGCGCACGCGCAGTGACCAGCGCGGAACACCACCGTAGACGGCATCAGCGCCGTACACCGCTGCAAGCTTTAAATGCTCCAGGCTGCCTGCCGGGGCTAAGATCTCAGGTTTCTTCATCATTGTCGGTTGTGCCTGGGCTTATTCGCATTCAAAAGTGCGCACCAGGGCATCGACGATATTGTCCATGAGATCTGCCTGCACCAGCAGGATGGACTGCATGTCAGCCACGGCATCATCCACGCTTTCAGGCAGGTTCTGCTCCAGGTACTGATCTTCAGGGCGCAGGCGCTTTAACACCAGATCAGAGGTCAGCACAAAGCTGGCGCTGTCCTCAAAGATAAGCTGCATCTCGGTAATGACCTTGCCGGCCTTGATGTGGCCCAGGATCTCCTCGGACTGCAGATCTTCTTTTGACACGCGCACGGTGGCGCCTTCGCTGTCGGTGCTCTTTAAGGTGGCGTCAAAGCCCAGGGCAAAGATCTGCGGCAGTTCGTTTTTCTCAATCCAGGAGGTCATGCGGTCTTCGACCACACAGCGCGGCTGGAAATGGCGGGCGGGGAAGGAGCCGGAGAAGGCCTCACGCAGCATGGCAATGGCGTGCTCGGCGCGCTTGGCTGAGGACACTGAGACCACGGCATAGCCCTTGTCACTGTCAATGAAAACGAGCATATCGCGCTGGGCTGAGAAGGCTCGCTCCATCAGCTTGGCTGTCACGGCAGTCTTTAAGGTCTGAATTTCGTTTTTCTGCAGTTCACGGCCGAGGTTTTCCTCCTTGGCAGCGATTTCCTCGTCAAGCTCAGCCTTGATGACGGAGGCGGGGAGCAGCTTGGTCTCCTCAAGAAGGCGCACAAAGTGATGCGGGCCGTGGGAGAAGCTCATGGCCTCAGCCTGGCGGCCGAACAGGGGTGCAAAACCGATGGTGGCCACTTCCTGGGCTTGGCATGGGCGGAAGGCCTTCTGCTTTAGGATTTCTTCAAACTTGGTGTCATCGCGCAGCAGAGCTTTCTGCTCGTCAGTAAGCTGCAGGCTGTAGATTTGTGCGTTCTTAAACCACATCTTTATTTAGTCTCCAGTGGGTAATCCGATAAATTCTGTGTCAGTAATCTTTCTAAACTTCAGGCTGCACACTGCTGCCAAGTTTAAAGCTAAGTGCAGGAATTTGCTTTTTTGCAAAGAAAACAAAAAGCCCTGCCCTTGGTGAAACAAATTAACGCCGCTTGCGGCGCTTTCTGGCTTCTAATGCCCTCAGCGCATTTGCGCTCTGTGCCTTGTGCCGGCGCCTTTAAGGGGCGGCGGCAGCCTCAATCGTGCTTTTCAGGCACGCACTTATTGTAACGTTTTTTGCCCGGCTGATCCTGTTAACCCCGGCACAAAACCATACTGCAAAAACAGCGCGCTTTGCAGGGCCGGATGGTGCGCAAATTGCGGAAAAGGCGCATAAATGCTAAAATATACAGGTTATTTTTCAGTATTTTTGCAATAAATCTGCATCAGACAATTTCGTTTTTATTAAGGTAGAAAGATGGTTGATGAGACCAAAGATCCGCAGGAAGAAGTGAGCACTGCAGCAGAGGAGCCGCAGACTGCTTCAGAGAGTGCGGTGATGGATAATGTGACTACAGTCAAGCTCGAGGATGAGCTCAAAAAGTCCTTTATCGACTATGCCATGTCGGTAATTGTCGACCGTGCGCTGCCGGATGTGCGTGACGGCCTCAAGCCGGTGCACCGCCGCGTACTGTTTGACATGTATGATCTTAAGATCTGGTCGTCCGGCCAGACTAAGAAATCCGCCCGTGTGGTAGGCGACGTCATCGGCCGTTTCCACCCGCACGGCGATGCCGCCGTGTACGACACCATTGTGCGTATGGCACAGTGGTTCTCCATGCGCGAGCCTTTAGTATTCGGTCAGGGCAATTTCGGCAACATCGACGGTGACGGCCCGGCGGCCATGCGTTACACCGAAGTCAAGATGACCAAAATTGCCGAAGCTATGCTGATGGATATTGACAAAGAAACAGTCGATACCTATCCCAATTACGACGGCAATGAACAGATCCCCGAAGTGCTGCCCACCAGGTTTCCAAACCTGCTGGTCAACGGCTCGTCGGGCATTGCGGTGGGCATGGCCACCAACATTCCGCCGCACAATTTATCTGAGGTGATTGACGGCACGCTGGCGCTCCTGGACAACCCCAATCTGACGGTTGACGAGCTGATGCGCTATATCCCCGGTCCTGATTTCCCTACCGGCGGCTATATCGTGGGCAATGCCGGCATCCGTGAGGCTTATGCCACCGGACGCGGCCGCTGCATCATGCGCGCACGCACCCATACCGAGACCGACAAATCAGGGCGCAAGACCATTTATGTCGATGAGATCCCGTATCAGGAAAGCAAGAGCAATATAGTAAAGCAGATTGCCGACCTGGTGCGTGAAAAGAAGATCGAAGGCATTGCCGAGGTCAACGATCTCTCTGACAAGACCAATTTAGTGCGCATTGCCATTGACTTGAAGCGTGATGCCTATGAAGAGGCGGTATTAAACAACCTCTTTGACAGCACCTCGCTGCAGACCTCGTTCTCCTTTAACATGATTGCGCTGGTGAACAACCGCCCGCGTCAGCTGTCCTTAAAGGAGATCTTATCCGAGTTCATCGCCTTCCGGCGTGAAGTGGTGACCCGCCGCACGGTGTATCTGCTCCGTCAGGACAGACGCAAGGCCTTTATTGATGAAGGCCTGATTGTCGCCAAGGCCAATATCAACCGGGTGATTGAGCTTATCACCAATGCCGAGAATCCCGAGGACGCCAAGCAGAAGCTGATGGCCGAGCCCTGGGAAGGGGCCATGATCGCAGCGCTGATTGCCCGCGATGACAGCGGCAATAATCTCTGCCTGCCCTCAGGCATTGATCCGGCCTGCGGCCTGCACGAGGGCAAATACTTCTTATCTGAGATGCAGGCCAAGGCTATTCTGGCCCTGCAGCTCTCGCGCCTGACCCACCTTGCCACTGAAGAGATTCAGGCCGATTATCAGGGCCTCGTGGTCAACATCCGCGGCTATTTGGAAATCCTCAACAATGTCGAGCGCATGAAGGAAGTGATCCGCGAGGAGCTTACTGCCGTCAAGGCGCAGTTTGGCTCCAAACGCCGCACCGACTTTATCGTCGATTACACCCGCATGAGCAAGGCAGATTTGATTGCCCGCCAGGATGTGGTCATTACCCTGTCGCGCCAGGGTTATATCAAATATCAGGACTTGGCCTCCTACGTCAGCCACAACCGCGGCGGCAAGGGCGTTCTGGCCGCCAAACTCAAGGACGAGGACAATATCTCCAAGATTGTC
Source organism: Candidatus Avisuccinivibrio stercorigallinarum (assembly GCA_017694225.1). Classification (GTDB taxonomy): domain Bacteria; phylum Pseudomonadota; class Gammaproteobacteria; order Enterobacterales; family Succinivibrionaceae; genus Avisuccinivibrio; species Avisuccinivibrio stercorigallinarum. Next base: position 32,206 of record JADINH010000144.1, on the reverse strand, counting down.
TCGGCCAATACGCATGACACGCTCTTGTGCTTTACCTCACAGGGCCGCTGCTTTGCCACCACGGTCTACGATCTGCCCACTTCAGATAACCGCAGCTGGAGAGGCCGGCCTATTCAGAACATCTTCAACATCGAAGAGGGGGAGAAGATCACCGCACTTCTGGCCATCTCCGACTTTGATGACGGGCACTTTGTGCTGATGGCCACCGCTAAGGGCTTTGTCAAAAAGACCGCGCTCTCGGCCTTTAAGGGCCTCGTCAAGCGCCAGAACGATCAGGGCATCAAATGCGGCACCCTGCGTGAGGGCGACGAGCTTATCGGCGTGGAACTGTCCAGCGGCGATGATGATGTCTTCCTCTTTACTTCCGACAACATGGCGCTGCATCTGTGCGAGTTTTATGCAAAATCGTCCGATGCTGATGAGGCCGACAGCGAGGTTGAAGACCCCATAGATACCGAAGCGGACACCGCTGAGGTATCCGAGGGTGAAGAGGGCAAGGATCGCCATGCCGGCTCCGGTATCAGGCCTTCAGGGCGCACATCAGGCTTTATCCGCGGCATGAAGCTGCGCCAGGATGCGCGCGTGGTGTCCTTAATCGTGGTCTCTGAGGAAGACTGCGCGAACAAGCTCTGTCTTATCGCCACCGCCAACGGCTATGGCAAGAAGATGAAATTAAGCGATTTCACCTTAAGAAACCGCGGCGGCCAGGGCATGAAGGCCATCGGTCAGGCGGAGCGCAATGGTGCTACCATTGGTGCAGTGCTGGTCGATGAAAACTCTGATTACATGTTAATCACCGATCAGGGGCAGTTAATCCGCTCTAAGGTCTCGACCCTGCCGGAAGCGTCCCGTTACGCAGGCGGCGTGATCTTAATGCGTCCCTATGAAGGTGAGAGCGTGATTGCCGTCGAGGCCATCTCTGAGGATGCCGTGGAGGCGTCAAACAAGGCCGCGCAGGGCCGGGCTGCTGACAAGAAGGCTTTGGAAAAGCTGATGGCAGGTGAGTTTGACAGCGCAGCTGCAGAGGCTGAGGACGCTGAGAATTTAGGGGCAGATGAGGCTTCATCTGCGGACAATGCAGATCTTGCTGATGCAGCTGACGCAAATGCTGAGGATGCATCAGACGGGGAGGAGAAATAATGTCAAAGGTTTGGAACTATAACGCAGGTCCGAGCATGATCCCGCCTGCAGTAATGCAGCAGGCACAGCAGGAGTTCTGTGACTTTCAGGGCACCGGCATCGGCATCGTGGAGATGTCACACAGAAGCCCCGAGTACACCGCGGTGGCCAAAGAGGCTGAGGCTCTTTTGCGTGAGCTCATGGATATTCCTGATGATTACGCCGTGCTGTTTGAGCAGGGCGGCGGGCGCGGCCAGTTTGCCGCCATCCCCTTAAATCTGCTGCCTGAGGGCGCGCATGCCGATTACTTTGTGACCGGCCACTGGTCGCGCTGCGCCTATAAGGAATGCTCCGAGCGCTTTGGCAAGGCTATTTTGCACGAGTGCGTGGTGGAAAATGCAGATGGCAGGTACTCAATTGACTACTCCAAAATGCAGGTCACCCCGGGGGCTGCCTACGCCTATGCCTGCCTTAATGAGACCGTCAACGGCATTGAGATGTTCAAGCTGCCTGACACCGGCGATGTGCCTCTGGTGGTGGACATGTCCTCGAACATCCTGACCCGCCGCATCGATGTGCGCCGTTTTGGGGCCATTATTTTCGGCGCCCAGAAGAATGTCGGCCCTGCGGGATTGACTGTTACCATCGTGCGCAGGGATTTATTGGGACACAGCTCCAAATATTGCCCTTCGGTGCTTGATTGGACGGTGCTCAGCCAATATGATTCCATGTACAACACCCCCTGCACCTTCTCATGGTACATGGCGGGTCTGGCCTTTAAGTGGATCAAGAACTTAGGCGGTGTGGCTGAGCTGGAAAAGCGCAATCAGGCCAAGGCTGAGCTGTTGTACAACTTTATTGACGCTCATCCTTTCTATGTGGCCAAAATTGCCCCGGACAGCCGTTCGCGCGTCAACTGCGTCTTTACCTTAAAAGACGAGAGTTTGAATGCCGAATTTTTAGCGGCTGCCAAGGAAAATCACTTGATCGGCCTGAAGGGCCACAAGGTTTTGGGCGGCATGCGCGCAAGTATTTACAACGCCATGCCGCTTGAGGGCGTTGAGGTGCTGGTGGACTTTTTGGAGCGTTTTGCCAAAGCCCACTCTTAACTTAAAAAGAGGATTGCATGAGTAAAGAGCAGAGACCCTGGCTTTCGTCCTATCCCCCTGAGGTGCCGGACACCATCGATCCCTGCCCTTTTGCCAGTCTTGCTGACATGTTTGATTATGCCTGCGAGAAATACAATGACCGCACGGCTTTTATCAACATGTTCGGCTCGCTGTCCTTTAAGCAGACCGCAAAGGAGGCTGAGGCCTTTGCCTCCTTTTTGCAGCATGAATGGCAGCTTAAAAAAGGCGACAAGATTGCGGTGATGATGCCCAATCTGCTGCAGTATCCGGTGGCCGTGTTCGGCGCCTTAAAGGCCGGCCTTACCGTAGTCAATGTCAACCCCTTGTACACCCCGCGCGAGCTGCAGCTGCAGCTGCAGGACAGCGGGGTCACCGCCATCGTGGTGATCGCCAATTTTGCCTTCAATCTGCAAAAGATTGTGGCCTCCACCAAAATAAAGCACATCATCATCACCAATGTGGGCGACGGCTTTGGCTTTGTGCGCGGACACCTCGTTAACTTCGTGGTGCGCTTTATTGCCCGGATGGTGCCCAAGTTCTTTTTACCCGGGGCAGTAAGTTTCCGCCAGGCCTTGAAAAAGGGCGCGCAGCGGCCTTTTATGCCGGTGCTGTTAAAGCCCGATGACATTGCCTATCTGCAGTACACCGGCGGCACCACCGGAGTGGCCAAGGGCGCAATGTTAAGCCATGGCAATATCCTGGCCAATATCTCGCAGGCCCTCGGGATGTACGGTTACATCATCAAGCGTGGCGAGGAGATGGTGCTCACCGCCATTCCGCTCTATCACGTCTTTGCCCATACCATCAATTTGATGCTGTTCTTTGCCATCGGCGGCACCAATCTGCTCATTACCGATCCGCGCAACATCAAGTCCTTTATTGCCCAGTTAAAGCGCCATCACCGTGAGCTCTCGGTAATGACCGGGGTCAATACGCTGTTCAATGCCCTGATCGTGCGTGAGGTCTTCAAAAAGTTTAAGTTCAGCCGCCTGCGCCTGGTCATCGGCGGCGGTGCGGCCGTGCAGAGCGGGGTGGAGGATCGTTTCTTTAAGGAAACCGGCATCCATATCCTGGAGGGCTACGGCCTGACTGAGTGCTCGCCTTTGTGCTGCGTCAATCCGCCGACGGCCAAAACCTTTAACGGCTCCATCGGCATTCCGGTGCCCTCAACTCTGGCGCGCATCGTGGATGAACAGGGCGAGCCCATCTGGGATTTGGGCCGGCCCGGGGAACTTGAGTTCAAGGGCCCGCAGGTGATGCAGGGCTATTATCACAATCCTGAGGGCACGGCCAATGTGATGCACGGGGGCTACGTGCGCACCGGCGATATCGCGGTGTGGCTGGAGCACGGTTACATCAAAATCATTGACCGCTTAAAGGACATGATCCTGGTCTCGGGCTTTAACGTCTTCCCCAGCGAAATTGAAGATGTAGTCTCGCGCTTTGACCGGGTCGAGGAGTGCGCCGTGGTGGGCGTGCCCTCTGACAAGACCGGCGAGGCCATCAAACTGATTGCGGTAAAACGCGATCCCACCCTGACCGCCGAAGAGCTTAAGGCCTTCTGCCGCGGTTATTTAACTCCCTATAAGATCCCGCGTTATATTGAATTTGTCGATGCGCTGCCCAAGTCCGCCGTCGGCAAGGTGCTGCGCCGCTGTCTTAAAAACCACGAGTAAAACATGCACTATACCCTGATTTCAACTGACAGCGCCGCTGCGGCGCTGGCATCCACACTCTCTGCGCTCAGCGCGCAGGATCTCATCGCGGTGGACACCGAGTTCATTCGCGTGCGCGAGTATTATCCCAAGCTGGCCCTGCTGCAGATCTGCATTCCGGGGGATGATATTTATCTCGTCGATCCGCTCTCCTGCTCACTGACCGAAATTTTGCCGGCCCTGCTGCACACCAGGGCAAAAATTTTGATTTTCTCGGGGCGTGAGGATCTGGAGATCCTCTATCAGTATGCCCAGGCCCTGAAGGTAGATAATTTTATCCCGCAGCGGCTTTGCGATCTGCAGCTGATGGCCGCCTTTGCCAATCACTCCTATGGCCGCGGTCTTTTCACCCTGGTAAAGGACTTCTGCGGCGTGGAGCTTAACAAAGAGCAGACCCTCTCTGACTGGCTGGCCCGGCCGCTTAATGAAGAGCAGCTGCGCTACGCCGCACTTGATGTGGCGTATCTCCCGGCGATGTACGCAGACCTTGATGCCCTGCTCGATGCGCGCCGCCGCCGTTTCTTTGAGCTGCAGATGCGTGAATTTGCCGAGGATGCCGCCCATGAGGACGATCCGCTGTACTGCTACCGCCATGTGGCGGCGGCCGGGCTGCTCAATGAGCGCGATCTTACCGTGCTGCAGTATATCTGCGCAAAACGCCTTGAGTTTGCACGGGAGCACGATGAGGCTTTAAACCGCGTCATCACCACCAGGGCTTTGTGTGAACTGGCCCGGCGCAAACCCGCCACCAGCGAGGGCCTGGCGGCCTGTCAGGTCAAATGGGGCTCCATCCGTGAGTATGGAGCGCAGATGCTCAGCTGGATTACCGAGGCGGTAAAGCTGCCGGTCAGGCACGATCTGCCGCTGCCCGATGAGTTTTTCTCGCACAAGCGCGAGCTGCAGGGGCAGAACAATAAAATCAAAGGCTTTGTGGAGCATCAGCTTAAAGAGGCACGGATGCATCCGCAGTTAGGCGGTGGACGCAAGGCCGTGTATGAGCTTTACCTCGCGCGCTATGAGGGGCGGCCGGGCTGGCTGGAGCAAAGCTGGCGGCGTGAACTTCTAGGTCCGCTTGATGACCTGCTTGACCTCACGGTAATTGAAAATGAGCGGGCGCTTCGCCAGCAGGCTCAGTGATGACAGTGACTGCGGCAGTGACGGCAGACAAGGGAACCGTGCTGGTGGTAGGTGCTAATGCAGCGCTTGCTTACCCCTGCCTGAAATTCCTGCTCCATGAGGGGTACAGCCTGCATTTAACCTGCCGCACGCTCTCCAAGGCACTGGCCGTGAAAGCACGGCTGCTCACCGGGCTGCAGCGTGCTGGTAATGCAGCTCATAAGGCAGCCTCTGCAGTGCTGGAGGAGCGCATCTTTGTGTCGGCGCTCACGCTGCCGGCGTCCCTTGAGCAGGTCAAAGCGCTGTTTGCCTCTTTGCAGCAGCGCAGACTGTGCGGCATCCTGATCGCAGCCGGGATGTATGCTCAGACTGATGCGCTGCTCTCAGAGGGGGAGCCGGGCATCATGCATGAACTGCAGCTGCTGGCCGTCAACTTCAATGCGCTGATCCCGGTAATTGCCCTGGGGGCACGTGAGCTGAGCGCGGTTAAGACAGAGCGGGGCAGGCGGCCATTTATTGCCGTGATCTCCTCGGTGGCCGGGGTGCGCGGGCGGGCTTCCAATTATGCCTACGGCGCCTCCAAGGCCGCACTTTCCACCTATTTAAGCGGTCTGCGCCAGTCCAGACCGGAGCTGTGCGTCATCGATCTGCGCCCGGGGCTTATCCACAGCCCGATGCTGCAGGGGCGGGAGCTGCCACGAATTTTGATCTCAAAGCCCGAATGCATGGTCAAGGCACTCAAAAAGGGCTTGAAGCATCCGCGCGGGGGCGTTTTCTATGTGCCCGGCTGGTGGCGGCTGATCATGGGTGTCGCAGCGCTGCTGCCGGAGCGGCTTTATCAGCGGCTTAAGCTTTAAGCTCAGGGCTGGGTAGGCTGCTGGAGCTTGGTTTTGGTTTTGGCTTTGGAAAGATATCAGCCTGCCTAAAACGGGGGTATTGCACCCCCTGGGGGGCTCCTTATATTGGTTTGGATGGTTTGGTTTCGAGGTTTCAGGTTTAATGGAAATCTGTGGTCAGGGGCTGCTTTTGCACTGCGATCATGAGATAGCCGCAGTCGGCCTCACAGCCGCCAAAGGTGATTTCATCGATCATGATGTGCTTTTGGCCTTTGCTGCGCTGGAAGATGGAGCCGAGCCCAGAGGTGCGGCCGACCAGCCGGAAGAGCTGATGCACATCGGACATTAAAAGCTCCAGCTCGCGCGAGGCATTGCTTTCCTTGCCGGTGGTCTTTTTGATGTCCTCAAGCTCACTTTTAGAAAACTCGCGCACCGCGCCAAAGAGCTCAAAGTCGACTTCCAGGGCGGCGTCATCGGCGGTGTTTACGCTGATATAGTTTGCGTCGGTGAAGATCTTAAAGCTGGTATAGCAGGAGATGATGCGCTCCACTCCGGCCTGATGGGCACAGGAGAGGCAGCGTGCAGCCAGCTGCCGGCACAGCACCTGCGGATCGGAGGTGTAAAGCTCCAGATCTTCCCAGCTGTCGGTGTTTTCGATGGTTTCTGCCTGCATCTTCAGCCTCCCTCGCTTACGGTGGTGTGTTCAGGCGGCTGCACAAAGTTCTCGTCATTGGCCGCCTCAAAGGGGGACAGGGAGCCGTAAAAGAGCTGATAGAGCTCAGGGGCGGCGTGCTTGATGGTTTGCAGATCGTAACTTTCGGTGATGAGCATAAATTTTTCCTCCAATGTGGGTAAAGTGCAGGATGCCGCCGGCCGGGGTGTGGAGGAAGCCGGTGTGGCGGCGCTCTGCATGGAACATTATGGTTGTTCTTATTTAAGCAGTCCGGGGCCTGGGCAAAATGAGCCCGGGGAGGGCAGCGCGCAGGGTAAAAATTAAAACATTAGTCTAAAAACTGCGGGTAAAATTAATTTTTTGTGCTTTGATTTTTCAGGAGATTTTGGCCGCTGGCGGTGAAATGGGAAGGTTTTGGCCTGGAGTTATTGTCTGTGCTGTTTTGCCGTGGCGGGCGGTGAGTGTGCAGATCCATCTCGTTCTGCCGCTGCGGCCTTAAAGCGCAAAGCCCGGCTTTGCCGGGCCTGCGTAAAAGCTCAAAGAAGAGCCATGAAAGCGAATCAGCGAAGCGTAGAAGAGGAGGTTTACTGTGCAGCCTCAGTCTCAGCGCTGCTGTCTGCCTTTAAGTGCTCCGTCCAGAACTTCTCTGCCTGCTGATGATAGAACTTTGAGGTGTCGTTTTCGCCAAAGAGGTAGTAGCCGCAGTGTGAGACTCCCTCAAGCACCAGCAGGTCAACCTCACGCCCGGCCTTCAGCAGTTTTTGCTGCACGCGCACGGTATTTGACAGGAAGAGGTCACGGGTGCCGGAGACCAGCAAGGTGGGCGGGAAGAAATCAAACTCGCCGTAGACCGGGGACAGGCGCGGATCTTTAAGGTCAACGCCGTTGGCGTAAAGCAGGGCAGCAGGTTTAATCCAGCCGTCGTAGCTTACCAGCACTGTATCCTGATGATCATTGCTCTCATAGGTGTCGCCGGTTCTTGAAATATCAGACCACGGGGTGCCGGAGATTAAGGCCGCAGGCTGGGGCAGATTGCGCCGCTGCGCATCCTGCGAGAGTAGCAGGGTCAGAGCGCCGCCCGTCGAGCTGCCAAATACGCCGATGCTTTGCGGATCGTGCTCTTTAACCACCTCGGCATACACTGCCATCATGTCGTCAATGGCTGCCGGGAAGGGCTCTTCGGCCGGGGGCATGCGGTAGTCAACGGCCAGCACCTGATAACCGGTCAGGGCTGCCATGTACAGGCCCTCCGGGGCACCGGCCAGGCCGGCACCGAGCACATAGCCGCCGCCGTGCACAAAGAAGAGCAGGCCGTCATGCTTTACCTCCTGCGGGGTGAAGAGATAGCAGGGAACACCGGCGATGTTGAGGCTTTCAATCTTAAGGTTGTACTGAGCCTGAATGGCTGCGGTGCTTTGCATGCTGCCTTTGTAGGAGATGGTGGTAAAAGCCTCCCACTGCTCCGGTGTACTGGGATTGGCCATGGGGTTGAAGGCCTCTTCGGCCAGGGCGCTGGTGGAGATGAGGGCGGCGGTAATTAAGCTCAGAGCAGGTAATTTGTACATAACACTTCCTTATTTTGACTGGTTTAACGCGGTTAAATCTTTCAATTGCAGAGCGCCATTAAGCTCAGGCGTTCTGATTTACTGCGGCTGTGCGCGCTGGGCGTGCGGGGGCTGCAGGATGCACCCGGCCTGTTTTTGGTAAGGCAAATGGAAGTTTTGCAAAAACCGGGAGCATCCCAAGTCAGTATAGGTGAAAAGTACGCCCTTGCTGTGCTTTTTTCTCTCTTTATTCGGCTGTTTTGTGCTCCGTGCTGCATTTTGTGCGCGCGGGGCATTTGCTGCCCGTGCTGCAGGCGGGAGAGGCATAAGAAAAAGGCAGGAGCTTGTCCTGCCTTTTCCCGCAAAGTTCAGTGCTGGCGCTTAGGCCTGCTTTGCTGCTTTGGCTTCCTGTGCCTTCTTTAAGCGCTCGGCACGCTTGCAGGCGGCTGCAGTAAAGAGCACGTCGGTGGAGCTGTTAAGTGCAGTTTCAGTTGAATCCTGCAGCACACCGATGATAAAGCCGATGCCGACCACCTGCATGGCAATGTCATTGTTGATGCCAAAGATGGAGCAGGCAAGCGGGATCAGCATTAAGGAGCCGCCGGCCACACCGGAGGCACCGCAGGCGCAGAGCACGGAGGCGATGCACATCAGAAGGGCTGAGGCAAAGTCCACCTGAATGCCCAGGGTGTGCACGGCAGCCATGGTGAGCACCACAATGGTCACGGCCGCACCGGACATGTTGATGGTGGCGCCTAAGGGAATGGAAATGGAGTAGCTCTCACGCGGCAGCTTTAACTCCTCGCACAGCGCCAGGTTCACCGGCAGGTTGGCGGCAGAGGAGCGGGTGAAGAAAGCGGTCACGGCGCTTCTGGTTATCGTGGTGAAAATCAGCGGATAAGGATTTTCATGGGTCACCACAAAGACGATGATGGCGTTGAGCACAAAGGCAATGAAGAACATGGTGCCTAAGAGCACGCAGATCACATGCACGTAGGAGAGCAGGTTTGAAAAGCCGCCTTCAGCGGTGCAGGAGTTGTACACCAGGCCCATTACGCCCAAAGGAGCAAAGCGGATCACAATGCGCACCACGCCGGTGATGGACTGCGATAAGTCCTCGAGCACCACCTTGGTGGTCTCGCCGGCCGCGCGGAACATTAAGCCAAGCGCAATAGCCCAGAGCAGAATGGCAATGTAATTGGCATTCATCACGGCGGTAAAGGGATTGTCGATGGCCTGATTGATGAAGTTGAGCAGCACCTCGGAAATGCCCTGCGGAGCGGCTAAATTGTCACCTGCATCTGCCAGAATGGCAAAGTTGCTCGGGAAAATATAGGACATGACAAGGGCCAGGGTGGCGGACAGCGCCATGGAGACCAGATAGATCACGATGATGGGACGCATATTGGTCTGGGCGCCCTTGCGGTGGCGGGCAATGGCTGCGGATACCAGCACAAACACCAGAATCGGGGCAACGGACTTTAAGGCCTTGACGAAGAGGCCGCCGATGGTGGGCAGAATGACCTTATCATCGGGATAGACTAAGGCAATGACAATACCGATGATAAGACCGATCACAATCTGCAGGATGAACGGTACTTTGTTTAAGCTGTGCGCTAATGGAAAGCGTGGATTTACTGGATCTAACATAGACAAACTCTTCTTTTTTGGTGAAAAAGGATTGAGGCCATTATAGCGGCCTAATTTGCACTGAGGCGAACCACAGCGGCAAAAGAGTGCAAAATAGGGGCAATTTCCGACAGTATGCACCCAAATGGTGCGTAAATCTAAGGTTAAAACTGTGCAAAGTGACTGTAAAACCGCCGTTGGCGGTTTACAGTACCCATGCCATACAGCGCGGTTAAGGCCGCGGCGCGGGCGGGGTAAAGGCGGCACAGCCCCCGCAAAAGGCGCAGCCGTTGCAGATGGGCTCCGAGCCGCAGCCCTCACAGTTGGGGCCAAAGCGGCGCTGATAGAGTTCATCCTGCGAAATAGGCAGTCCCAGGGGATCGGTTAGGGCAAATTCAATCGGTGCGCCAGGGTGTGAGATCCCGGATTTGAAGGCATAGTAACTCTGCAGGCGCTTGTCCTGGATGCGGTAGATTTTGCCGTCCTTGATGAAGATGGAGCCCAGCTCAATAAAGGTAAACTTGATATTGCACGCTGCGCACTGCGCCGCGAGTTCTTGTACCCAGGCAAAATCACAGGGGCGTGAGCCGTCGTAATTTTCCCCGCCGCAGATCACTTCATCGAGCACCCCCGGGGCAAGCCAGGGCCTGAGGTTGACCGGGCCCAACAGCGGCGCGCACATCACGCCCTTGTGGCTCACAGGCAGATCTAAAAGATAAGGCAGGCGCTCATTTGCTGCCCATTGATTCTCGACGCTGACGTTAAAACTGAGGTTGGGAAAGCCTGCTGCATAATCTTTGGGCAGGCAGTCTTTGATCCTGTGGGCGCGTTTGGTGAGCAGATAGAAAATCACGTCCGGGCGCGCGGCCATGAGATGAAATGCCTCCGGACGCCAGGGGTCGGCATCCTCCAGGAAGAAGTCTGAGGTCATGCACACCCTGATCTTTTCCCCAGGCTTTATCTTGTAGCTGCCATCACGCCCCCGCTGCACCGGATAATCAAAGTTCTGCGTCTTGTAGATGACCGAGCCGTCCTGCCCGCGCTTTTTATCCAGATAATACATGTAACAGTGCCGGCAGCCGGGGCTTGCTTTGCGGCAGCCGTGCCAGGGGTTCCAAATGTCATGCATGCGTCTGCCTCTTTGCAGTCTGTTTTGATGTCTTGGTCTGTCTGTGCTTTGTGGGGAATGCTCTGCCCCGGGGCTTTCTTTCAGCGCTATTTTCGCGCATTCTGTGCTGTGCAGCCGGGGTGCTTTAAACTTTTTCAAACTTTTGTGCTGGTTTTGTGCTTTAGCGCTAAATTATGCGCTTATCTTCCCGGTATAATGCTCAGGATTTTGGGTTTATCCAAATTTAAATTAACAAAACTAAATTAACAAGAGCAGCAGTGCCCTGCGCCAGCCGGTCATTAAGCGCCAGCGCACTGCGTGAAGTACAAAAGAAGAACATAGAACATTAAAAACTGCAGCCCCCGGGGCTGCCTGCAGCTGCTTATGGAATTAAGTTACACCGCCATTAAAAATCTAATTGACAGCAATGTGATGTGCCGCATCATGCGCGCGGAAAAAGCGGCCTTTATCATCACCTTTCTTGACCGGGCTTACGTCTCCACTGACGGCCGGGCCCGCTCGGAAAGTGAGCTTATAGATGTCCTGGCCTCCGTGATCTCCAACATCAATCAGACCGCCGGGGCTGACATCCGCATTGATCCGCGCCGCCAGCTCACTGAGTGGGCCTCTGACCGCTGCCGTTATCTGCGCCGCTTCACCAAGCCTGACAGCACTGAGTACTTTTATGACATCACGCAGCAGGGCAGGCGCACCGTCGACATGGTAAGCTCCCTGGTCACCCGTCCCTATGTGGGCACTGAGGCGCGCCTTAACATCATCATGAATGTGGTCAAGGAAATCGTGCTGCAGGGCTCGGCTGACAAGCGCAATGAATACCTGGAAGAATTAAAAAAGCAGCGGGCGCGCCTTGATGAGCGCATTGCCGCGATTGAAAGCGGGCAGGTGGCGGTGCTCACCCCCGAGGAGATCAGTGACCGCTTCTATCAGTTTGAAGAGCTCTCGCGCGGACTGATTTCAGATCTGCGCGAGGTCGAGGAGAATTTTCGCAATCTGTACCGAGACATCCGCCGAGAGGTGGAAAGCGATGAAGGCCCCAAGGCCATTCTCCTCGACAAATTCTTTGAGAAAACCGATTTAATCTCCTCCTCCGAGCAGGGCCGCTCGGCTGCGGCCTTCAACCGCCTGCTGCTCTCCGCAGTCGGGCGTGAGCTTTTGGAGAACATGCTCGATGAGCTCTATCAAAATCAGGTGGTGCAGGATATTAAATACGATACCAGGCTCACCCGTCTCTATCCGACCCTTTTGGAGAACTCGCGGCAGATTAACTCGGTGATTGCCGGCCTGGACAAGCAGCTTAACTACTTTATTGGCAGCCAGTTGTATTTGGAGGCCAAGAGCATCAAGCGGGTGTGCAAAAAGATCACCGCCAAGACCACTACCCACAGCGAGCTGATGGAATTAAAGGAAGAGCCTTTCCTGACCTTTGAGCTGCCGGTGGTCACCCCGATGCTGCCTGTGGACAGGCCTTTATTTACTGAAAAAGCGGTGCAGGATCTGCTCGATGACGAGGTGCCCGAGGGTGATGAAAATACGGTCAACTTAGACAGTCTGCTGACCTTAAAGCACATTGATGTGGACAAACTGCGCGAGCGCTTGTATCTCAAGCTTGCCCGTCAGGGCAGCACCACTTTGCAGGAGGTGATCGCCGAAAATCCGCCGGAGTTTGGTGCCGAGGAGGTCTTTGCCTACCGGCAGCTGGCCGCCGAGGAATTTGAGATGCAGGTAAGCCCCGGAGTGCCGGAAAAGGTGGGCTATGAGAGCGATCCGGATGCCTATAAGGGCTTTTCCGTGATGACCATGGACCGCACCGAGATCCGCCTTAAAGATGAACAAAAACCGGGGGCAGAACTTACCCCGGAGGCTGAGCTTGCCGCCTACGGGGCTGAGGAACTGATTGAAATCATCGATGAGCCCGCTCCGCGGCCGCGCAAGCTAAAAGAGGGCAGCAGTGATGCCGCCGGCAGCAGTGCAGAGAGCAGCGCAGAGCGTGCAGAGGATGGCGCAGAGCCGGCAGCTGCTGCCTCTGCAGCAGATGAGAGCACAGAGGAATAAATGATCTTAAGCCTGAGCGGCCATACAGCAGAAAGCATTCATTGCAGTCACGGCCGCAGGAACTACAGCTTAATTTAAAGAGAATAAAGACATGAGTGATGAAGCAAAACAGGATAATGCAGCAAATTTAAGAGCCGCGCTCTTTGGGAGCGATGCTTCCGATCTGGAAAATCAGCTTGGCAGCGCTGAGGAGCAGGACAGCAAAGAGGGCAGCGGCGCACGCACACAGCTGCTGCCTGACGGCGTGCTGATGGCCCATCTGATGTCCGGTGTGGTCTATGCCAATGAAAAACACCGCGTTTATCAGAATGTGCTGGCAAGACAGACTGCGCTCCTCGGTAAATTCAAGGATCTGGGCTTGTACCTGGAGATTGACGAGGCTGAGGGTTATGCCTATCTGCGCTCGCGCCGGGCCGATGAATACGACGAAGAGGATGTGCTGCCCCCGCGCCTTCTAAAGCAGGTGCAGCTGCCCTTTATCACTTCATTTTTAATCATGCAGCTGCGCCAGAAGGTGCTGGAGTTTGACCGCAGCGCCGAGCCGCATTACATCTTAAGCTTTGAGGAGATCTATCAGTTAATGGAGGTCTACTTTAAACCAAACGGCGATGAAGGCGTGAAAAGACGCACTATCTCAGGTCAGATCACCCGTTTGATTGAACTTGGCCTGATGCGCAAAGTCTCCGGCGGCGACGGGGAGCGCTATGAAATCAAACGCATTATTAAAGCGCTGGCCTCAGCGCAGAATTTGGAGGCCTTCCATCAAAAACTCGACTCGTATCTGGTGATGGCAGCTAAGAAGAACGGCCGCAAGCTGGAGGATGGCAATGATGAATAATAATCAGGAGATGACTAAGCAGGCAGCGGCCATGCAGCAGGATCTTACTAATTTAAGCGAGGAGCTGCGCTCCATGGATGCCGGGCAGGGGGCTGCAGCACAGCCGCAGCAGCCGGAAGCAGCAGATCTGAACAAAGTAATTGAAACTGGAACTTCCGCAGTAAATGGCCAGACTGCCGCAGCTGGTGAGCCGGCATCAAATGCAGAAGTGCCGGTATCGCTCGACCCGGTGGTGCCGGAGATGCTGCAGCCTGAGGAGCTCTCGCAAAAGGGCTGGCGCCTGCACCGCTTTGAGATCTTCAACTGGGGACCCTTCAATCACAATATCTGGAAGCTCAATTTAAACGGCAGCAATACCCTGCTCATTGGTGCCAACGGCTCGGGCAAGTCCACCCTGGCTGATGCCATCACCACGCTTTTGGTGCCCCAGGGCAAGATCGTGTACAACAAGGCAGCCGGTGCCAAATCAAAAGACCGTACGCTTGCAAGCTACGTCATCGGCCACATCCGCAACAAGCGTGCGGGCGTGGAGGTGACCCTGCGCAAGCGCAATGAGTACACGGTGATCTTAGGCGTGTTCTGCAGCGAAAAAGAGCACAAGTATGTCACCCTGGCGCAGTTTTTCTCCTTTAAGGGCGAGGATGTGCAGCCTGAGGTGATTTACTGCTGCGCCCCTGAAGATCTCAACATCAAGGATGATTTCACCAAGTTCGGCCGCACTACGGCTGAGCTTCGAAAGCGTCTGCGCAAGCAGCATCCTGACATGCTGGTGTGCTCTGACTTTAAGAGCTACAGCGCCTGGTACCGCCAGCATCTGCATGTCTCCAGCCGCGCGGTGGAGATCTTCAATCACTGCATTTCCTTAAAGGATGTGCAGGACATCAACAGCTTTGTCTGCCGCTATATGTTAGATGCCGCCGACACCAAGAGTGAGGTTGATGCCTTAATCGATCACTTCAATGATCTGACTGAGAGCTACAACAAGGTCAAAACAGCCCGCGCGCAGATTGAAGAGCTGCAGCCCATTGAAAAGAACGCCAAGGATCTTGAGGTGCAGAAGATCCTGCTTGCCGAAGCCCAAAGCGGCCTTGACGGTGCTGAGACCTATGTCAACCAGCGCTACAGCAGCATCCTGCAGCGCGATCTCTCCAACTTCAAATTTGAGCTGCAAAAATTAGAGGCCGATCAGAGCAAATATCAGCAGCGCCTGGAGGAACTGCAGGGCGACAATGCCCGCCTGCTGAGCCGGCAAAGCGCGGCCGGCGGCTCACAGATAGAAATTTTTAAGGATTTAATCCGCGTCAAGGAGCAAAGCCGCGCGCAGTGTGAGCAAAGCCGCCGGCGCTGGGGCGATCTGCTGGCCAAAGCCGGGCAGTCTGAGGTCAATGACGAAGAGGCCTTTATCCGCCAGCTTGACATCTTAAGGGGCAAGCTGCCGCTTTTGGAGCGTGATCTTAAAGCGCAGGAAGATGAGAGCTTTGCCCTGCGCTCACAGGGTGAGAAGATCCGCGACGAGATGGAGCAGACCAAAAAGGAGCTTTTAAACCTGCAGTCGCGTGAGAGCAACATCCCGGCGGCGCAGACCCGCATCCGCAGTGAAATTGCCGAGGCCATTGACGTCGATGATGACGTGCTGCCCTATATCGGCGAACTTTTGCAGGTCAAGGAAAAAGAGCGCCGGGTGTGGGAGGGCGCAGCCGAGCGCGTGCTGCACAATTTTGCCCTCACCATGCTGGTGCCTGACGATCTCTACCGTGAGGTGGTCTCTTACGTCAACTCCACCAATCTGCGCGGGCGCCTGGTGTTCTACAAGAGCTCGGATCTCGGGCGCGACGGGCGCAGCACGCAGTTAAAGCCCAATTCGCTGGTCAATAAACTTGAGGTCAAGGCAGGCTCACCTTTTCATGACGGGCTCTACTCCATGCTGCTGCAGCGCTTTAATTACGCCTGCTGCACCGACGAGGACGAGTTCCGCCAGAGCCGTGACGCCCTGATGCCAAGCGGCCTGTACAAAGCCAATCACCGCAATGAAAAGGACGATCGCAGCGATATTCATGACCGGCGCAACTATGTGCTCGGCTGGTCAAACGCTGAGAAAAAGCGCCTGCTCTCTGACGAGGCTGAGCGGCTGCAAAATGAGTTCATGCAGCTTGCCCGCAAGGAAATGGGCTACAAGCAGGAGCAGGAGCGTCTGCGCGGCGTACAGACCGCGGTCAATACCATTTTGACGGATTTTCACTCCTATAAGGAGCTTGATGCCACTGCCATCAAGGCTGACATTGAAAAGGTGCGCGCGGACTTAAATGCACTGCTGCAGAGCGCAGATTTGGCTGCGATCCAAAAGGAACTGGACGAAAACCGCCAGCAGATCAACAACGCCCATCAGGTGCTGCAGGATGTGGCGATTAAAATCAATTCCACGCAGGAGAAAATAGTGCAGTTTGGTGAGGAGCTCGCTTTGTGCGATCAGCGCATCGAGCATTTCCCGCTTACTGCCGAGGTTGAGAACTACTTAAAGGAAAAGTACGAGCAGATCTCAGATCCGGGCTTTAAGCTCAGCAGCAAGGCGCGCAACAAGGATGCCATCGTCAATAAGTTCAAGGACAAATTAGCCGCAGCCTGCAATAAGGTGCAGGCGCAGATTGGCCAGCTCAATGAGAATTTAATCCGCGGCATGTCCGATTTCTGCCATCACTATCCGGCTGAAACCAAGGAGATGACCGCAGAGCTCGACAGCCTGCCGGAGTACTTAAACTTCCTCAATATCCTGCGCCTTGACAACCTGCCCAAGTTCGAGCAGCAGTTCAAGGACAAGCTCAACAACAGCACGATAAGCGACATGGCCCACTTCAGCTCCTTCCTGGAGTTAAAGCGCAAGGAAATCGGCCAGCGCATTGATGAAATCAATAATTCCTTAAAGCTCATTGACTACAATCCTGAGCATTACATTGCCATCGACAAGGAAGCCACGCGCGACACTGACATCATCATGTTCCGCCAGGACTTAAAGAACTGCCTGTCTGACACCATTTTAAAGGCCGGTGATGATCTCAAGGAAGCCGAGCGCAAGTTCCAGAACATCGAGCATTTAATTGAGCGCTTAAAGGGCCGCGCTGATTATCTCTCTGAAGATCAGAACTGGCGCGACAAGGTCACCGACGTGCGCCGCTGGTTTATCTACTCGGCCATTGAGTTAGAGCGCGGCACCGACCGCGAAATTGAGTTCTACTCCTCGGCCAATGCCAAGTCAGGCGGCCAAAAGGAGAAGCTTGCCTACACCATCCTGGCGGCAGCACTGTCCTATCAGATCATGCTGCAGGAAAAGGACAGCGGCGGCAGTGAGGCGCTGCGCTTCTTAATGGTCGACGAGGCCTTCTCCAGCGGCTCGCCGGATTTAGCCAGATACGCCCTGAGCCTCTTTAAGCTGCTTGAATTGCAGGTGATGGTGATCACCCCGATGACCAAGATTGGCGTGATTGAGCCTTACGTCTCGCAGATTGGTTATGCCGAGAACAATCAGGCCACCAACATCTCTAAGCTGTGCAACTTCTCAGTGGAGCACTACAAGGAGCTTTACGAAAAGCCGGCGCTGGCCAAAGAGGAGGCACAAAAGCGCGCTGAGGCTGCTGCGGCAGCTGAGGTAAAAGAGCGCGAGGAGGCAGAAAAACGCGAGGCCGAGCAGGCCCGGGCTGAAGCCCTGGCCCTGGCCGAAATCAAGGCCCGCCAGGAGGCCGAGCTGCAAAGACGCAAAGAAGAGGCAGAGGCCGCCGAGAAAATGCGCCTTGCCGCCGTGGTCGATGAAACCGCCGGGACGCTAAAGCCCTCAGAGCAGACAGATGCAGCTGAGGACGCTGCAGCTGCTGCGCAGTCTGGGGCGGAATCAGAGGATTCTGATGATTACTTTGCTGACAAATCGCCTTTTGCCAATTTTGATGAAGAGGATGAAGCTGAGATCTTTGCCGCAGACGAGGGGCAGGCACAGCCCGGGGGCGAAGCTTTCCCGGCACAGAGCGCGGGCACTGCGCACGCTGCGGGTGCTGATGACAGCGAGGGGGGTGAGGATGACGGGGAGCATACCGATCCTGATCTGGATCCGGACGTAAGGGCCTTCCGCCTTGCTAAAAAGAAGAGGGAGCAGCGTGAGCGCGAGAACCTCAAGGCCCTGTCTGATCTGCCGCTGTTCTCTCAGCTCTATGCAAGTGAGCTGGCAGCTGACGCAGACGCTGATGCGGATGACGATGCCGATGCCGCAGATGCAGATAAGGCAGATGCTGCAGAGCATGCGGCAGACGGAAAGCGCTCTGCAGATGACAGCAGCAGCGGGGAGCTTAATGAGCTTGATGAACTTTTCAACGCCTTTGACCGTGATCAGAAGAAGGGGGAATAAATGCCCAGAGAGTTTACTTATCCGCAGGATCTGAAGCTTGCCGAGCAGAAGCGCTTTGACAGCGGGCAGCGCATTAAGGAAGATTTAGAGGGGCAGTTCCCGCTGACCCTCAAGCTGCACATCCCGACCAGCGGTGAGCTCAAGGTCAAATTCAACCACTGCCGGGACTGGGCGCAGGCCTGGGATGAGCTCAAGGACAAGCTCAATCTTGAGTACACCACCATCAGCACCACGCTGCACAGCCAGACCCTGCCCTGTGCTGTGACCTTTAAGACTATCGAGGAGCTGGCGGCCTTTACCGGGCGCACGCCGCTGCTCAACCACTTCAAGGACTGCTGCAAGATTTGTGAAAGCAGGCTGCCGCAGCTGCTGCCCTTTATCAAAAGCCATCCCAAATTTGCCTTTGATTACCATGACATTATGGACCGGGCGGTATCGGTGTGCCTGTATCTGCTCAAACATCCGCGCCCCAATATTTACCTGCGCGAGCTCGACCTTCCCGGTGTGGATACCAAGTTTTTGGAGCGGCACAACAATAAAAACGAGCGCGGCTTCTCCGGGCCGGTGGGGCAGCTGCTCGACTGCGTGCTGCCCGCTGACGCCATAGATGAAAACTTCTGGGCGCATGACAACTTCGTGCGCCGCTACGGCTTTAAACCAAAGCCTGAGTTCATCCGCTTTCATCTGCTCGATAAATCCAATAAGGAAAATGAGCGCTGGAATGATCTCATTGACGTGCAGGTTGACAAGGACAGCTTTGCGAGGCTTGCCTTTGCGGTGGACAATGTGGTGATCTGCGAGAACGAGGTCAGTTACCTCGCGCTGCCGCCACTGCGCTCGTCCCTGGCCATTTTTGGCAAGGGCTACGGCTTTTCTGGGTGGGAGAGTTTTAACTGCCTCAAGGGCCGGCGCATCATCTACTGGGGTGATCTCGATGTGGACGGCTTTTCGATTTTAAATCAGCTGCGCGCGCAGCTGCCCGGTGAAGATCTGGTCTCTGCCCTGATGGATGAAGAGACCATTAAGGACTTTACTGAGCTGGCGGTCAAAGACCGCTGCAACTATTTATCTCAGGAGCGCGAGTTTCACTATTTAAGCCCCGCTGAGCTGCAGGCCTATCAGGCGCTGATTACTGACAAATACGGCACCAATCTGCGCATTGAGCAGGAGCGTCTGCCCTACAGCCGCATTAAGCAGGAGATTGAAAAAAGGCTGCGCTGATGCGGCTGAACACAGGCCCCGGCAGGGGCCGGTTTAAAGACTGCGGCAGCGATGCTTAATCTGCCTTAAAGCCCGCTTAGCCGGCCTTAAAGCTGATGTCCTGCAGCCTCGCGGCAAAGAGATCATGCTCGCCGGCGTCAGTGATTTTGACGGTGGTGAGGTCGCCGGGTTTAAGGCCGCGGCCGTTTTGTACTATTACCATGCCGTCTACCTCAGGGGCTTCGTATTTGCTCCGTCCCCAGGCATTGCCCTCCTCGTCAAGATCATCAATCAGCACCTCACAAGTGCTGCCGATGCGGGCGTGCAGTTTCTCTTTGGAGATCTGCCCCTGCAGTTCCATCAGGCGCTGCGCGCGCTCCTCGCGCACTTCCTGCGCCACTGGATTGGGAAGATTATTGGCCTCAGCTCCTTCGACATCGGAGTAGGGGAAGCAGCCCACGCGGTCAAGGCGCGCCTCCTTAATAAAGGAGAGCAGCTCTTCAAACTCGCTTTCAGTCTCGCCGGGAAAACCGGCGATAAAGGTCGAGCGCAGGGCGATGTCAGGGCAGATGGAGCGCCACTTTTCGATAAGCTTTAAGGTCTTTTCATGTGAGCCCGGGCGCTTCATGCGCTTTAACACGCTGTTTGAGGCATGCTGCAGCGGCACATCAAGATAGGGCAGCACTAAGCCCTCTGCCATGAGCTCCACTAAGTTTTCAGCCTCGGGGCTTGGATAGACGTAATGCACGCGCAGCCACAATTTAAGCTCTGCAAGCTGGCGGCACAGGGCGGAGAGCGTAGTCTTGTCCTTCAGGTCAAAGCCGTAATCGGAGGAATCCTGGGCGATGACTAAAAGCTCCTTGACCCCGCGCGCTTTGAGATCGGCCGCCTCACGCAAAATGTCCTGGGGATAACGCGAGCGCAGCTCACCGCGCAGTTTGGGGATAATGCAGAAGGTGCAGCGGTGGCGGCAGCCCTCGGCAATCTTTAGGTAGGCATAGTGGGGCGGGGTAAATAAAATGCCTGAGGGGCGCACCTTCTGGCGCAAAATCTCAGGGGGCCTTCCCACGAGCTTTATGATCTCGCGCAGCACCGCCGCGCGCCGGCCCGGCCCGAAGACTGCGGCCACCTTGGGAAAACGCTTTCTTATCACTTCTGGGCGGGCGCCCAGGCAGCCCATCACGATAATTTTGGCATTAAACTGCAGGGCCTCGCTGATGGCCTCCAGGGATTCCTCCATGGCATCATGGATAAAGCCGCAGGTGTTGATGATCACCACATCGCAGTGTTCAAACTGACTGCGCATGGGGTAGCCCAGGGCGGTAAGCGCGGAGGTCAGGCGCTCGCTGTCAACTAAGTTCTTGGCACAGCCCAGGGACACTATGCCTATGCGGGGTACATTCTGCATCGTTGATTTGACCTGTGAATTTGTTCGGTGGTTTTAAGCGCTGCCGGCACCTTTTTAAGAGCCGGAGCTCAAAAGGGGCTGCAGGCTTGAGATACAAAGAGGGCGGCACACGCCGCCCCCTGCAGGCAGAGCCTTTAGTTACGCCTTAAAAGCCTGCTCCAGGAACGGAACTACCTGCTTCTTGCGGCTCATCACGCCAGGCAGCCACATCTTGTCAGACAAGGTGGTGTTAAGGGCCTTGGTGATGACTTCAGGATCATCGGAGCTTAAAAGGAGCTCAGAGCCCTCTTCCATCACATCGGTGAGCACCAGGATGGCAGAGTGGCGGCCCTCGCCCTTGATGACCTCAAGCTCAGCCTTTAAAGCGGCCTTGAGCTCAGGGGTGACCATGGACAGGGAGGTGAGCTCCAGCTGGCCGATGCCGACCTTATGGCCTGACATATCAAAGTCCTTAAAGTCGCGGAAAATAAGCTCGCGCGGGGTGGCACCGTCAAGATTGCTCTTGGCCTTGAACATGTCCATGCCCAGCTTCTGCATGTCCTCAACGCCTGCAATCCTGGCAAGCTCAGCTGCAGCCTTCTTGTCAGCCTCAGTGCAGGTCGGGCTCTTGAAGAGCACGGTGTCAGACAAGATGGCGCAGAGCATGGCACCGGCCAGATCCTTAGGGATCTCAACGTTATAGAGATCGTGCAGGAACTTAATCACGGTGTTGGAGCAGCCTACCGGCTGAATGTAGCACTCCACCGGGGCCACGGAGGTCACGTCGCCGAGCTTGTGGTGATCGATGATGCCCAGCAGATTAGCCTTGTCAAAATCAGCCGGAGCCTGGGCTAAATCAGAGTAGTCAACTAAGTAAACATTCTGCCCTGCCACTGAGGTCACCACCTCAGGGGCAGCTAAATTAAAGGTCTTGAGCACAAAGGCGGTCTCAGGGGCAGGCTCGCCCTGGGCCACGGGCTTGACGTCAATGCCGCGGCCGCGGTAAAGATTGGCAGCAGACAGGGCTGCAACGATGGAATCGGTATCCGGATTCTTGTGGCCTAAAACCAATGCGGTCATGGGATAAAAAACCTCGCATGTATCTAAACAATGAATGGCACAATTATAGTCGCAAAAGCCCGTGAATTAAAGGCTTGGCGCCAGTTTGCCCGGGGATGTGGGAGCTCTGCCCGGCCGTTCTTGTTTATAATGAGTACAAGAGGGAGCAGCAGCTCAAGCTTTAGTGCTGCTGCCCTTAAGGGGGCATAACCGGCGCTGTGCTTTGTAAAAATAAAAGCAAAGCCCGGCTGCCGCTGTGAGTAAAGGATAAAAGGATCAGGTCATGCTGCGTCATCTTCTGTTACTACTTGCCGCCGCACCGCTGTGCGCATGGGCCGCCTTTGCCCCTCCGGCGCCGCCCCCGGAGCTTGATGATGATTTGACCTCCTTTCAGACGCGGGAGCAAAAAGCCTATCACGACTTTATTCAAAGCGGCGCGGGCGGCTCGCTTATCGAAGTCACATCCCCCGCTGCAGCCGGAGATGCGGCGGCCGGAGTGGTGCGCCTGTCCTTTAATTACTCAGGCGGCCTGACCGTCTTTGTGCCGCGTTACGGGCAGACCCTGCTGCGCTTTGTCGACGGTGCCGGGCAGGGCCTTGAAGTGCAGAACTTTGTGCTGCACTCCGGGGCCTTTGCCCCCGAGCTGTCCGCAGCTCCCTTTGAACTGGTGCTGCGTCCGGGGAGGGGCGGGGCTGCAGGCTCGACTCTTGCCGTAAATTTGACCCAAAGCCGCACGCCGCTGGTGTTCAAGCTGGTTCTAAAGGCGGCGGCCAATGACCAGCGCGCAGTGCAGTCCATGCTCTATACCATCCGCCTGCCGCAGCTTAATGCCGAGCAGATTTTAAGCTCTGAGCCTTATCCCTTTTTGCAGCTGCACCCTGAAGACAAGCTGCCCGATTTCAAGATCGAGGTGTCTTTTGCGCAGCTTGAGGATTTGATGCTGAAAAGCCTGCAGCGCATTGCCGCCGGGGCTGGGGAGAGTGCCTCAGCGGGCGGCAGTTCTGCTGCGGAAAGCAGTGCCGCCGCGGCAGGCCGGGAGCGGCACTGATGTACAGCCAAGGGGGCAGGGTTTTTACTTTATCCTTAGTGTGCGCTGCGCTGTGGCTTAATCTGTCTGTTTGTGCAGCTGCTGGCGTGCAGGCATCTCCTGCAGAGACCGGCGCAGCTCAAGCTGAGGCAGCCCCGGTGGAAACATCGCTTGCCTACAAATGCGCCAAGGCGCAGCACTGGCGCGATATTGCCTATTTAAAAGCGCCGATGAACCGCTATGCGCCCTTTAAAAACTGCATTGCCTGGACGGCCTATCAGTTCAATCTGCCCGAGGAGCTTTTGTACGCCGTGCTCTATGTCGAGCGGGGGGAGGTCAATGGCAAGTGCTCGCGCAATAAAAACGGCACGCTGGACTGCGGACCTGCGCAAATAAACGAAGTGCGCCTGCAGGAGTTAAAGCGCTTTTCCTTGTCCATGACCGATCTGCGCCAAAAGCCCTGCCACAATATCTGGGCCATGGGCTATCTGCTGCGCCGTGAAATTGAAGATGCCGGCGGCAAAATCTGGCAGGGGGTGGGCAATTATCATTACCATTATTCAGCCGATCCGCGCATTCATCAGCGCTATGTAAACTTAGTGTGCAAAGCCTGGCTGCGGCTTAACACTCTGATTGAGGACAGCTGCGGCGGGACAAATGCTGGGGGCAGCGCGCCTTAAAGAGTCTGCCGGAAGGGGGCAGGGCGGGGCTGACACAGTTTGCGGACAGCGGGGATGTGGGGAAAAGTCTGCAGCCGGCGACTAGGCTTAGAAAAACGAACAGGCTTGCACAGAGAAAAGAGTTATTGGAAACGAAAAGATCCGGCCGCAGCCGGATCCTGGGAGGTTCTAATTCTAAAGTGTAGTGCAGCTCTTACTTGGCAGCACGGGCAGCAGCATCTTCGATGGAGATCTTAGCTGCGGCAGCCTTTAAGTCCTCAAGGGAGAGCTTGGAGAGCTCGACAATTTCCTCGTTGGTGAAAGGCAGCTGATCAACGAAATACTTCTCGTAATCCTTGTAGCTGTCAGCTGAGCTGACATAGAGGTACGGGAAGCTGACGTCCTCAAACTTGCCCTCAAAGTCAGTGTAATTGCCCTTGACGGCGTTGTAGACCATTAAGAAGGCAATCAGCGGATCGCAGAAGTGGCCGCCTGACTGACCGGCCATGGAGCCGTTGGCAAGTCTCTCGCCTAAGTCAGGGAGGAAATCGGTGGACACGATGGCCACGCTGTCGGTCTTGCCTGCACGCTCAACTGCAGCGATGGCGCCAAGCAGCGGATCACCGCCGCCGCCTGCCGGAATTAAGGCGTCGAGGTTAGGATCTGCAGCCATCAGAGCTTCAGCAGCCTTGGAGCCGCCCTCAGAGGAGGTGCCGGCGTACTGCGGCTCAGAGAGCTTGGCCTGATCATCAGGATGAGCCTTGTTCCACTCATCGATGCCGGCCTGATAGCCTTCCCAGCGGCCCAGCCACGTGGCGTCACCCTGCTCCCAGCCAATCAGGCCGATGTTGCGGCAGCCCTTGTCAAGCAGGATCTGCACCAGGTGGCGGCCGTTCTCCGGCTCGTTTTCATGTACAGCACCGATGTAGTAAGGGGACTGAGTGGCCATCTCATAGATTGCCGGGTTGGCATCCTTGGAGATGATGCGGAAGAACTGGGCTAAATAAACCTCGTGATTGTTTGCAGTCTTGATGGCAGAGATCATTTCGGTGTCAGCAGAGTTGCACACGATGATGCCCTGGCAGCCTGAGGCCACGAGCTGCTCTACGGATGCGGTAACCTTTTCAGAGACGTGGGCCTGGTCTACGTACTGAATCTGTACGCCCAAAGCATCAGAGGCTGCGTCCAGAATGCGCTTGCACTGAGAGCCTAACACGTCTGTGGATGACCAGATGGAAACGCCGATCTTGATGTCGGAGTTCTCGATGGCCATGGCGCTGGAGCTTGCAACTGCGGCAGCCATAACAGTACCGGCGATGGACAGAGCTAATTTCTTTAACTTCATAAGTGTAAATACCTTCCCTTATTTAATTGACGACTTGCAAAATTGAGGCACAACCGCCGCTGCAAATCACTTGCCTGCGATGATAAAAGACCTCAGGGCAATAAAAAAGCTGCACAGATCACAAAACGAAACATGCACACGTTTTCGTATGCCCAAAAGTGCCCTCAAAAATTTTCTTTAAAATCAAAGAAGTTTTTCTAAAGATCGTTGATTCCAAAGGAAAAAATATTTTCGCAAAAGTTTAAGCTGCATCGCAAAATTGCAAATGTTTACGGAAATTTTTCTTTTGCAGTGCGCAGCTGTGCCAAGGCAGCATGCTGCAGCCCCTGGGAAGGCCTTTTGGCCTTTGCCGCAGGGGCGGGGAGCGGGGCTGCTGCACCAAATAAACTGTGCCTTAGGCGTGCTTTTTTGGAACTGAGCTTGAGCTGCCGCTCTGCAGTCGGGCTTAAAAAGGCCTGAGATCTGCCAGTTTAGCCTGCGGGGCTGTCCTGCTGCCGGCGTGCTGGAGTTGTGCACCAGCGGCTTGTGCATGCGCACGGAGCAAAGTACAGACTAATGTTCTGATTTGTGATCTTCCTCAAATTTAAACCACAAAAAGATGCAAAAACGTGAGCTGCATTAAATTCCCGTAAACGTTTACGTGCTTTTTGCAGCCCGGGACTTTACAATTTTTTCAAACTTAAGTTCGGCTTTTTTCAGGCACTGCACTTTGCTGCCGCGGTCTGCAAAAGGCTCAATGGTAGGGAAGGTAAATTTAAATGAACGCTTTTAAAAACCTGTCAGGTGCGACCAAGGGCTATATCCTGCTGATTGGCCTTGTGATCTTATCCTGGCTTATCTTTAAAATCTTAACCCCCCATAACTTCGGCTCTCCTGAAAACATGCTCGCTTATTTCCAGGCAAGCTTGATCGTGACCGTCGGCGCTGTGGGCTTCTACTTTGTGATGGACATGGGTCTGTTCGACTTCTCCATCGGTGCCAATATCATTCTGTCCTCCATCGTGGGCTGTCAGCTGGCCACCACCTTTGGCCTGGGCTACACCGGCCTGGTGGTCGGTGCCATCCTGTGCGGCGCTTTGGTTGGTTTGTGCAACGGCTATTTCTATGTCAAGCTGCGCATCCCCTCGATGATTGTGACTGCCGGCCTGGCGCTTATCTATGAGTCCCTGGCCAACTACATGGCAGGCGGCATTGAGCAGACCCTGCCCTCTGATTTAAGAGGCCTCGGTCAGATGCCGGGCAACATCATTCTTGCCGTCATCACCTTTGTGCTGGCCTGGTTAATTTTAAATTACACCAAGTTTGGCACCTACACCTACGCCATCGGCTCCAATGAGTTCGTGGCCAAGAACATGGGCATTGACGTTGACAAGTACAAGGTGCTGGCCTTTATCTTAAGCGGCGCTTTCTTTGGTGCCATGGCGGTGCTCACCATCTCCTACGGCTCTTCCATGGTGGCTGTGACCGGCATGTCCTCCATGAGCCGCAACTTCGTGCCGACCATGGGCTGCTTCTTCGGCCTGGCTTTCATGAAGTACGGCATTCCACTGCAGGCTATTATCCTCGGTGAGTTCGTGGTCAACATCATTTTCTTCGGCTTTATTTCCTTAGGTGCTCCGACCGCCATTCAGGATGTGATCACCGGCTTTGCGCTGCTGATCATCATTACCCTGACCACCAAGGTCAGCAAGGGCGAGATTGTGAAGTAAGCAGGTGACGCAGATGAGTGAAGAAGTAAGATTACAGGTAGTAGACATCAGCAAGACCTTCGGCATCACCAGGGCGCTGAAAAACGTCTCCTTTAACATCAACAAGGGTGAGGTGCATGCCCTCATCGGTGAAAACGGCTCGGGCAAGTCCACGCTGACCAATATGCTCACCGGCATTTATCCGATGGAGACCGGCAAGTTCATCCTTGACGGTGAGGAAATCCATCCCAAAAATCAGGTGGATGCCAACAATATGGGCATTTCCATCATCGTGCAGGAACTGGGCACCCTGTCGGGCCTTACCGTAGCCGAGAACATCTTCCTTGGGCACGAGGACCGCTTTATCAAGTACGGCATCAGAAACACTGCCCGCATGAACGCCGAGGCCAATGAGCTGCTGCACAAATACGGCTTTGACAACATCAAGGCCTCCAATATGGTGGACGATTACAATTTCGAGGACAGAAAACTGATTGAAATCGTCAAAGCCACCTATTTCCATCCCAAGATTGTGGTGATTGACGAGACCACCACCGCCCTGTCCCAGGAAGGCCGCGAGGAGCTGTACAAGCACATGAACCGCATCCGTGACGAGGGCAATACGGTGATCTTCATCTCCCACGACCTCTCGGAGATTCTCTCCAAGTCCGACACCATTACGGTGCTGCGCGACGGCGTCTACATTGACACCATCAAGAGCAAAGACGTCAATGAAGAGGACTTAAAGCGTTTGATGGTGGGCCGTGAAGTGACCGGCAAGTACTACCGCAATGACTACGGCGAGCCCATTTCCGATGAAGTGGTGCTCTCAGTTAAGGACGTCACCGTGCCGGGACTGATCTCCGATGTCACCTTTGATCTGCACAAGGGCGAGATCCTGGGCTTTGGCGGTCTGTCTGAGTCGGGCATGCACGAGATTGGCAAGGCCATCTTTGGTGCAAGCTATGACCGTGAAGGGCAGGTGCTGCTTGCCGACGGCACCAACATCACCTCTATTCCGCAGGCCATCAAACACTCCATTGCCTATACTTCAAAAGACCGTGACAATGAGAGCATTGTGATTAATCAGTCCATCCGCGACAACATCGCGCTGCCCTCGCTTGATAAATTAAAGCGCGTGGAGAAGCTGCCGCTTTTGAGCTGGCCGCGCATCAAGGCCTTTGCCCTGAAGTTTGCCAAAGAGATGTCAGTGAAGATGGTGGCCACCGATCAGTTCGTCTCGGAGCTCTCCGGCGGCAACAAGCAGAAGGTGGTGCTCGCACGCTGGATCGGCAAGGACTCGGATATCGTGGTGCTCGACAGCCCGACCCGCGGCATTGACATCAAGGTCAAGCAGGACATCTATCAGCTGATGGATCAGATGCGCAGGCAGGGCAAGTCCATCATCATGATCTCAGAGGAGCTGATGGAGCTTATCGGCATGTGCGACCGCATCATCATCATGAAGGACGGCCGCCTCAACGGTGAGATCTTAAGAAGCAAGGATCTCGATGAACACAAACTCATTGAGATGATGGTTTAAAGGAAGGAGCGAAAAATGACTGATACTGCAACCACTTCCAAAGAAGAACAATTAAGCAGACGCAGCAAGGTTAAGCTGTTGCGTGCACTGCTGCCGATTGCCGGCCTCATCATCATGTTCATCGTGTTCAACATCCTGACTGACGGCCGCATGATAAGCCACATGTCCCTGGCACTGTCCCAGGTCTATGTGATCATGATCGCCTCCATGGGTGTGTTCTTTATCATGAACATGGGCGGCCTGGACTTCTCCCAGGGCTCCATCCTGGGTCTGTCGGCCATCGTGGTGTGCTATCTCTCGCACATCAACATTGAGCTTGCTGTGTTGGGCGGCATCGTCACCGGCGCGGCCATTGGTGCGGTCAACGGTTACTTCTATGTCAACCGCAAGATTAAGTCCTTCATTGTGACCATCTGCACCATGTTCCTGTTCCGCGGCCTGATTAAGTTCCTGACCACCAATTCACCGGTGGCGGGTTCTGCCGAGCTCATGATGATGGACAGCACCGAGTTCAAGGTGATCTGCACCGCCATTGTGATCGTGATTGGTTACATCTGTTATGTGTACACCAAGTTCGGCACCTACTTAAAGGCCATCGGCGCTGGTGAAATGGCTGCCAAGTTCGCCGGCATCCGCACTGATGCCATGAAGTTCTGGGTCTATGTGCTCTCAGGCGCCATCACCGGCTTTGCCGCCTTCCTCACGGCCATCAAGAACGGCTCAGTGACTTCCTCAGGCGGCAATCAGCTGGAAATTCAGATCCTGATCGCCCTGGTGCTCGGCGGCATGCCGATCTCCGGCGGTGCGATGTGCCGCTTCGGCAACTGCGTGGTGGGCTCCTTCCTCTACGTGATCCTGACTTCAGGCCTCACCATGATGGGCTTCTCCACTCAGATGATGCAGTTAATTCAGGGCTTCATCTTCCTGACCTTCGTGTTCATCTTCGCAGACCGCAAGACTCTGCAGGTGATCAAGTAAAGAGGAGCAGGGGAGAGCAGGCTGGCATTGATGCCAGCTGAAGTTCAGGGTAACTGCAAGTTAAAAAAGCCCGCAGGCATCAAAAAATCCCGGGCTTATTAAACAAGGTTATCATTTGAGAATTTGTTGCAGCTGCAGCAGGTAAAATAAGCGGCAGCTGAACAATTCAAGGGAATTTAACCAGGGCTTTTACAAAAAGGTTTTTACAGATCTGCGCAAGCAGGGGTTTTACTTAGGAGTTTTAATACAATATGGATAAGTTATATTTTGTGGTAGGTTCTCAGGATCTCTACGGCGATGAGTGCTTAAAGCAGGTTGCCAAGGACGCAGAGCGCATGACCGCCTTCTTCAATGAGAAGTTGGGCTCCAAGGTCAAGGTTGAGCTGCTGCCCACCGTGGTCAATTCAGAGACCTGCATTGCAGATCTGCGCCAGGCAAGCTGCGATGATGAGTGCATCGGCGTCATGACCTGGATGCACACCTTCTCACCGGCCAAGATGTGGATCAAGGGCCTGCAGGAGCTGCGCAAGCCTCTGCTGCATTTACACACCCAGGCCAACGAGAAGCTGCCCTATGATGACATCGACATGGACTTCATGAACTTAAATCAGGCAGCCCACGGCGATCGTGAGTTTGGCTTCATCGTGGCCCGCATGGGCATTCCGCAGCAGGTGGTGGCCGGCTACTATGAGCATGACGACGTCATTGAGAAGATCTCCAAGTTCATCGATGTGGCCCGCGCCATCAATTTCTCCAAGCACTTAAAGGTGGCCTCTTTTGGCAACAACATGCGTGAAGTGGCCGTGACCGACGGCGACCGCGTGGAGAGCCAGATCCGCTACGGCTGGGAGTGCAATTACTTCGCCATCGGTGATTTGGTCAAGTTGATCAATGAAGTCACCGAGGCTGAAATTGATGCCAAGATGGCTGAGTACACCTCCAAGTACACCATGAAGACTGACAATGTCGCAGCCGTGCGCGAGCAGGCCAAGTATGGTGTGGCATTGGACAAGTTCCTCGCCCAAAACGGCATCGGCGCCTTTGCTGACACCTTCCAGGATCTGTACGGCTTAAAGCAGCTGCCCGGCCTTGCAGTGCAGGACATCATGGGCAGAGGCATCGGCTTTGGTCCTGAGGGCGATTACAAGATCTCCGCCTTCTCTGCCGTGCTGATGAAGATGGCCGAAGGCCGCAAGGGCTCCACCGGCTTTATCGAGGATTACACCTATGATTTGACCGAAGGCAAAGAGCTGGAGCTGGCCTCCCACATGCTGGAAGTGCCGGTATCCTTTGCCTCCACCAAGCCTGAGATTGATGTGCTGCCCCTGGGCATCGGCGGCAAGGAAGATCCGGCCCGCCTGATTTTCGACGGCGTTGAGGGCGACGGCATTCAGGTCACCATGGTTGACATGGGCACCCACTTCCGCATCATCTGCGCTGACATTGAGCTCGTCAAGCAGCCCAAGCCCATGCCCAAGCTGCCGGTGGCCCGCATCATGTACCGCCACAAGCCGAACTTTGCCATCGGTACTGCAGCCTGGTGCTATGCAGGCGGCGCCCACCACTCCGTGGTCTCCACTGCTTTAACCCGCGAGGACATCGCCCTCTTTGCCAAGCTCACCGGCACTGAGTTCATCACCATCGGCGATGACACCACTGAGGCAGATCTCGACAAGCTGGCCGCTCCGCGCTGCTGCCGTCACTAAGCCTCAAGGATGAGAGCAGTATCTGAGCCAAAGCTTGGATAAAGCTTAAGTCAAAGCCTGACCAAAGGCCCGTTTCCGGCATAAGGAGGCGGGCTTTATTATTTTTGAGCGGCTTTAGCTGCAGCTTACTGATTTTAAAATAAGGAGGATCGGGCATCCCTGCATGGTGTAAAATTTACGGGTTGAATGAATAGTGATTGTTTGAGCTGAAGGCAGGTCAAGGAGAGCAAGGTGAGACAATTTCAAACGGTACTGGCCGTCATTGAACCGCATGAGATGAGACAGGTGGCGCTTGAGCGCGCCTTGGCTTTGGCACAGACCGCAGGCCGCCACAAGGTCAAGATTGTGGCCGTGATGGCCAGCGCCCGCGAGCTGCCGGACGAGCCCGATCCGGAGAGTGAGACTGAAGCTGCCGAAAACACCGAAACTGAAAGCTCACTGCGCCGCCATCAAAAGTGGCTGGAGGCCTATCTGCGCATCAATGCCATGGGCTATGACGTCAAGGCCCGGGTGATCGGCAAGCGCCATGTGGGCAAGGCCATTACCGCCATCGCCCGTGAAGAGGGCGCTGACTTTATCATCAAGGCCGCCGACGAGCATCATTTTATCGGCACCATGTTCCGTCCGCCGCTTGATCTGCAGCTTCTGCGCCACTCCCCGGTGCCGGTGCTGATTGCCAAAGATCACATCTGGCATCCAACCGGCACTATTGCCGTGGCCCTGGATTTTTCAGATCCGGCAGACCTGGAGCTGCGCTATATCAATATGCGCCTGCTGCGTGAGGCCCAGGAACTGTCCCATATCACCCGCTGCGAAATTCATCTGCTCAACTCCATAGCCCCGCTCATTCCGCCTTCATCCATTGACATGCCGGGCTTTACCCCCGACCTGGTCGGGGATGAGGCCTTAAAGGAAGCCTGCCGCAATGTGCTGTCCTTTGCCGCGCGCCACCGCATTTCACCTGACAACTGCCATATACGCGAGGGCCAGGCTGACAGCGTGATCCCGGCTCTGTGCGCCGAGCTCAACCCGACCTGCCTCTTTATCGGCACTTCAGCCCGCAAGGGCCTTGCTGCCGCCCTGGTCGGCAACATCTGTGAGCGCGTGATGAATGATTTGTCCTGCGATCTGGCGGTGATCACGCCCAAGGCTGTGCGCGAGCGCATCCCCTACGCCCAGAACAGCAAAAAGTAAGCATCTGAAAACAGCATTCCGCTGAAGCTGCCGGACTGCCGGCAGCAAAACCTACACGAGGATAATTGAGTGCAGTACGATCAGACTCTGAGCGCACAGGCCGATGCCTATGCGCGCACTGTAAGCCCTTATTTTGACATTGAAGACAAGGAGAGCAAGTACAAAGCCGACAAGCTTTTCAAGCGCCTTAGGCGCAAGGTCGGCCATGCCATCGGCGATTATGGCATGATTGAGCCCGGTGACCGCGTCATG
>JADINH010000143.1 GCA_017694225.1 Candidatus Avisuccinivibrio stercorigallinarum | reverse complement strand
GTGCTGGCCCTTAACATGATGGATGAAGTGCGCCGCAACGGCGGCTCAGTGCGCTTAAACGAAATGGAGAGCATGCTCGGCATCCCGGTGGTGCCGATTGCCGCGGCCAAAAACGAGGGCGTGGACGAACTGATCCGCCATGCCATTCACGTGGCCCATTATCAGGAAAAGCCCGGGCGCAGCGATTTCTGCCCGCACGATGACGGCAGCGCCGGTGCAGTGCACCGCTGCCTGCATGCCATCATGCATTTGATTGCCGATCACGCCGAGCGCGCCGGCATTCCGCTGCGTTTTGCCGCCACCAAGTTGGTCGAAGGCGACAGCGAGATTGAAAAGGCCCTTGAGCTTACTCAGAACGAACAGGAAATGATAGAGCACATCATTGTGCAGATGGAGCAGGAGCGCGGCCTGGACCGCACTGCCGCCATCGCCGATATGCGCTTTGCCTTTATTGAAAATCTGGTGCGCCGCACCGTGGTCAAGCCCCAGGAGAGCCTGGAGCACAAGCGCTCGGTGAAAATCGACGAGGTGTTAACCGGCCGCTTTACCGCCATCCCGGCCTTTGTGGCCATTATGGCGCTCATTTTCTATCTGACCTTTAATGTAATCGGCGCCTTTTTGCAGGATGTGCTCGCTGCGGCCATCGGCTGGCTGGGCGGTATGGCCGATGTGTGGTTGACCCAGAACAACATCAGTCCGGCCATTCATGCGCTCATAACCGAGGCTATATTCGGCGGCGTGGGCACGGTGCTCAGTTTCCTGCCGCTTATCGTCACGCTGTTTTTCTTCCTCTCTCTTCTGGAGGACACCGGCTACATGGCGCGCGTGGCCTTTGTGATGGACAAGCTGCTGCGCCGCCTGGGGCTTTCCGGGCGCTCGATTGTGCCGATGCTCATCGGCTTTGGCTGCACCGTGCCGGCGGTGATGGCAAGCCGCACGCTGCCCTCGGCGCGTGACCGCCGTCTTACCATCTTGCTCACCCCCTTTATGAGCTGCACGGCCAAGCTGCCCATTTACGGCTTCTTTACCGCAGCCTTCTTCCCGGGGCAGGGGGCACTGGTCATGGTGGGGCTGTACTTCTTTGCCATTTTGGTGGGCATTGGCGCGGCGCTGCTTTTGCGCTCCACCGGCTTTAAGGGCGAGGCGGTGCCTTTTGTGATGGAGCTGCCCAATCACCGCATGCCGAGCATGAAAAATGTGCTGCGCCTGTTGTGGGACAAGGCCCGCGACTTTTTGCAGCGCGCCTTTACCATCATCTTTGTGGCCACTATCGTGGTGTGGTTTTTGCAGAACTTTGATTTCAGGCTGGAGCTTACCGCCGATGCCACGCAGAGCATGCTCGCTTACTTTGCTGACCTGGCAGCCCCGCTGTTTGAGCCTCTCGGGTTTGGCGACTGGCGCTTTGTCACCGCGCTGATCTCAGGCTTCCTGGCCAAAGAGAGCGTGGTCTCGACCTTGTCGATGCTCTTTGGCGCGGGCGGACTTACGGCGGTGATGACCCCGGTGAGCGCACTCTCGCTTTTGGTGTTCTGCCTGCTCTATACTCCCTGTGTGGCGGCCATTTCCACCAT
This sequence comes from Candidatus Avisuccinivibrio stercorigallinarum, assembly GCA_017694225.1. GTDB lineage: Bacteria > Pseudomonadota > Gammaproteobacteria > Enterobacterales > Succinivibrionaceae > Avisuccinivibrio > Avisuccinivibrio stercorigallinarum. The sequence goes on along the minus strand of JADINH010000143.1, from coordinate 5,446 downwards.
TAAGCGCGAGCTTTCCACCCGCTGGGCGGTGCAGATCGCCCTGACGCAGCTGGTGGTGGCCTGGGTATGTGCCTTTTTCATCTATCATCTGTGCCTGCTCTTTGTCTAGGTGCAGATGCAAAGGCCCCGGGCGGGGCCGGTTTAAAGTGCGGAGGGGCTGATGCTTGATCTGATCCTGGGGCTGCTGCTTTGTGCTGCCTTTGGCGCGGCGCTCTACTTTTCAATAAAGCAGCGCGGGCGCTGCAGCTGCGCCGGGGGATGTACGGGAGGATGTGCCTCCTGCCAGGGCTCCGGCTCCAGCGCCGGCTCTAAAGCTGCCGCCCTGAAGGACAGCCAGATCCGCTGCCTGAAGTGCCGCAGGTAGGATAGAGCGCTGCGTAAGCACTGCTGCAGCGCTTTGTGCTGTTGGCATAACTTTTGCTCATCTGCCGGAAAAGCAAAATTTTCGGCAAATGAGGCAGAATTATGGCACTTACCGCTGCAACCAATACGCTCTCCCTGCGCATGCAGCAGAGCCTGACGGCAAATACTGCCGTACAGAATCAAAAGACCGCGAGCCTGAGCTCAGGGCAGGCGGTCAATACCGCCAAGGATGATCCCGCCAATCTGCAGATCTCAGAGCGCTACACCTCGCAGATTGACTGCACCGTGCGCGGCAACAAAAACTCCGATGAGGGCATGGCCGTGGCGGTGCTGGCCGAGCAGTCCTTGGGCGAAATCACGGAACTGCTGCAGCGCATCCGCGTTTTGTCCATTGAAGCTGCCAACGGCACCTATGCCAGCGCAGACCGGCAGGCCATACAGCAGGAGGCTTTGCAGCTGTCAAATGAGATCACGCGCATTGCCTGCAAGACCACCTACGGCGGGGCACAGCTGCTGCGCGGCGCCGGGCACGGCATTATTAATGACCAGGGTAATCTGGAGCTGCAGGTGGGCGCCAATGCCAACAATACCATGCAGGTAAAACTCGATGCCTCCTTTGCCCTGTCAGATCTCAATGACACCGTAGGCGGCCTGGGCATTGGCTATGACGCGCAGCAAAAATGCTTTGATCTCACCACACAGGACAAGGCACAGGCGGTGCTGGCCGGCATTGATGACTTTATCACCTATGTGGACGGCCGGCGCGCGGAGGCGGGCTCAGTGGCGCAGCGCCTGGAGAGCACCATCCGCAATCAGAGCAATGTGCATGAAAACGAGAGCGGGGCGCGCTCGCGCATGCGCGATGCCGATTTTGCCAAGGAAACGGCAGAACTGACCGCAGCGCGCATCAGCACCGATATTTCAGCGCAGATGCTGCTGCAGGCCAATACTCAGCCTAATTTTGTGCTCTCACTGCTGCGTTAGGCTCAGTAGGAAAAAGTCCAGGGCTCGGGCGGTTCACGCAGGGCGCGCAGATAAGCATCTTCGCGCGCTCGTTCCATTTTGCGGTCTGACTTGGCATGTGTAGTCTGCAGAGCTTCGGGCATAAATTTCTCGCGCAGCTCACAGATGGGGCAGCTGTGCTGCGGATGGCAGCAGTTTTGGTGCTCCGGATCTGAGCGCTGCTCACTTACCAAAAAGCGGGTCATGCATTTGGGGCCGCGGCGCTTATTGGGATTTTGCTTTTCAGTGCACAGCTCAAAGTGCGATCTGCCGTAAATGAGATCGTTGAGCTCCTGCAAAAACTCCAGACAGGTCGGGATCAGGCTGATGCCGTAGGCGTTGCGGAAGGGCTCAAAGGAGGATGCCTCCATAATGAGCAGGCGCAGGGCATCGTAGGCCCCGGCTGCAGCCAGCGGCTCAAAGATCCGGCCGTTGGTGCGCAGGCCGCGCAGATAGCGCGGCAGGCAGCCCGTTATCATGCACAGAATAATTTCGTAAAAATTGATGCCGATGGTGACAAAGGCGCAGTAATAGGGGGAGGCGCGGCGCTGGCGGCTGATCTCATTGCTGTAGGCGTCGCGGATCTCATCCTTGGAGAAAAACAGCAGATCATCAATCAGGCAGCCGCGCGAGGGCAGGCTGAGCAGGCGGCAGATCAAGGTCTTGCTGGTGCCGTAGCGGTAGAGCCTGGCGGCCGTGGTGTTTAACATCTCGCGGCGGTTTTTGTAGGGCTCAAAGGCCTGGGGATCTTTGCAGCTTAAGACCGCTCGGGCGATGGCATTGTTCAGCGCGCCGGTGCGGTCAGCCCCGGGGGAGCTCTCAGTTACTTTGCACAAGGCGGAGAGCAGGTGAATATGCGAGCGGCAGGCATGGCGCAGTTCAAGATTGATCCCGGAGGTGTAATGATCATCAATGGGCAGCATGCGGTGGGCGGCGCGCGCTTCACTTAAGGTTTCGTCCTCGACCAGCTCCCCGCGCAGATGGGATGCTTTGATGCAGGCGCACTGCAGCTTGAACAGGGTCTCGGGGATCTCCTCCCACAGGCAGTTGTAAAAGATATCTCCGCGCCGGCCGAAGCCTGCCAGAATGCAGTCGCGCACTGAGCCCAGCAGCCTGCAGGGCAGGGTGCTGAACAACAGGCGGCAGAGCGCTGGCATTTCCATGGCTCCGTTGGGCAGCGGCGGCTTTTCAAAGCCGGGCATACCCTCAGCGATGGGGTTTGGTTTTTCACACAGCAGGCAGCCTTTTTCGGCGGCCGGCCACTCGTCTGGGCGCTGGCAGTTTTGATTCTCCTGCAGGGTCAGCTGTTCTGACTGCGCTCTTAATGACTGCATGGCATGTCTTGCCATAAACTTTTCCTTAAGGGCCGCATCGGCCCCGGTTTTCTTTTGATTGCAGCTCGAAGCCTGAACTGCTAAGGGGATGTAATATCCTTTTCAGACAAGCTGAGCTGAATGCAGGCTCTAGGATTTGAAGGCCGGCGCAGACACTTTGTCTTTATCTAAATTAAAAGCCGCGAAAATAATTAATGCAATTACTAATTTCGGTCAATTTTATAGTTTGTGATGGGGCTCGCAGAAGTGAAAAGCGGCTGGAAAAAATCTTGTGGAAAATCAAGGACTTAGAAAACCGCACCGTTTTGGGGCGCGGTGAAAGCACAGTATAAGATAAGCTCAAAGAATCATAAAATGCGTATTAAGCTTTGCCGGGTACCAGGCCTACCTGCAGATCTTCCGCAGTGTAAATATGCTTGCCGTCGACATAGACTTTGCCGTCAGCCACGCCCATAATCAGTGCACCGCGCTCAATGATGCGCTTGATGTCAATGACGTAGGTGACAAGCTTGCAGTTGTCCAGCACCTCACCCTTGAACTTTACGCGGTTGACGCCCAATGCTCTGCCCTTGCCCGGGCCGCCGCGCCAGCCCAGGAAGAAGCCCACCAGCTGCCACATCGCGTCAAGGCCAAGGCAGCCTGGCATCACCGGATCGCCGGGGAAGTGGCAGGCAAAAAACCATAAATCCGGATGAATGTCGAGCTCAGCTGTGATCTGCCCCAGGCCATGGGTGCCGCCGTCAGCATTGATGTCGGTGATGCGGTCAAACATCAGCATATTGGGAGCAGGCAGCTGTGAATTGCCCGGTCCAAAGAGCTCGCCGCGCGAGCAGGCTAATAAATCTTCCTTGGTAAATGAGTGAATACCGCGCTCTAATAATGAGGCCATTTCTGCTCCTATTTTTCTATCGCGTACCGTAGACCACAATGGTCTTGCCGTGTGCTGAAATTAAGTGTTCTTCTTCCATCATCTTGAGGATGCGGCCCACGGTTTCACGTGAACAGCCGACGATCTGGCCGATCTCCTGGCGGGTGATTTTAATCTGCATGCCGTCAGGGTGGGTCATGGCCTCGGGCTGATGGGCCAGATTGACTAAAGTCTGAGCGATGCGTCCGGTCACATCGAGAAAGGCCAGATTGCCGACCTTGCTTGAGGTGGAGGCCAGACGGCGCGCGAGCTGTGCTGACAGGCGCATTAAGATCTCAGGGTTGACCTGCACCAGCTGCTTGAACTTGCTGTAGGAGACCTCCGCCACTTCACACTGCACCTTGGCGCGCACCCAGGCAGAGCGGGTGGGATTGTCGGTTTGATCAAACAGGCCGACCTCCCCGATAAAATCACCCTGATTTAAATAGGTCAGGATCATTTCGCGGCCGTCGGGATCTTTAATCAACACTACAGCAGAGCCTTTGACTACATAATAGAGAGTCTCAGCTTTTTCACCGGCGTGGATGATGGTGCTCTTAGCCGGGTACTTGTGAATGTGACACTGGCTGATAAACCAGCTGATGGTGCTGTCTGCAGCAGCCGACTTAATGACGGATGTACTCATGATCTTTGGCGCCTTAGTGCTTTCTACTCAAGACTTAGCAGTTTTTTCAATCATAACAGATTATAGCCTGAGCTTTGAAGCCCCGGCACACTCTTCAGCGTGCAATTTTAATTACAAAAAGGCAGGGCGCAGAGCAGACCGCGGAACTTTGAGCGTTAACCGCGCTCTAATAACCGCTGCCGGCAATTGCACAAGGCGGCGTTTGCTGTTAAGTTTGATGTGAGGCTTTGCTGCCCAGGCTTCGGGCAGCGCTGAAATCAGCTGCAGCGTGCAGGATTTTTGGCCATAGTGCAGGCAAACGGATAAAGATGTATGCCGTCTTAACTCAGGATTGGCAGGATAAGGATTTTTGCATGAGTGAGCGTGAAAACTCAGGACATTCAGGGGACAGCAGGCCTGAGCGCAGCTTTCTGCTCTCGGGCAGGCTGGACAATACATGGTGTGCAGAGCTTGACAGCCCCAAAAGCCGCGCCATTGCCCATCAGGCGCTGACGGTGCTTGAGCAGTGGCTGCGCCGGCGTGCGGCGGCTGCGGAGCTGGCAAAAGGCAGTCGAGTGCAGCCAGATGTTAAGGGGGAGTGCTTTGAGGTGGAGGACGGGGTCTATCTGGAGGCCTGCCTGCTTCTAATCAAGACCCTGATCTTTGCCTCGCGCGCTGACGAGCATATTGAGCAGGACGAACTGGGCCCCTTGTGCAGCGTCTATCAGGGGCTGTGTGCGCAGTTTGATGCGCAGGGCTTTATCGACAAGATGATGACCTGCAAAGTAAATCCGCTGGATATTGCAAGGGAGGTGCGCTTTGAAGAGGAGGCGCTGGATATTTACCTCTTGTCCTCGATGCTGCTTGACGGCCCGCATTTTCTGGAACACAACTATTTGGAGGGCCTCGGGGCGGCGCTGCACATCCCGCCCTCGCAGCAGCGTGAGCTTGACAAAAGGGCGCGCGAACTGCTGCACGCTCAGAGCGCGGGCGCCTGAGCTGCAGCACTCAGGGAATGCGAAGCCGGAGCGCTTTCCTTATCTTCTCTTTGCTTCTCCCGGCCTTAATCAGGAGCTGCCTGAATGTGCTTTTTGGCCGGCGCTGCCGGCAGGTAAAATCCGTCTTTTTGGCGCCTTAATCTGCCTGATTGCAGGCGGCCTTTTTTTATTTTTGTGCTTTGTGTCAGCTTATCAAAAGCGCGGCTTGGTATTATAA
>JADINH010000142.1 GCA_017694225.1 Candidatus Avisuccinivibrio stercorigallinarum | reverse complement strand
GCATCAGCACAGCGCACAAACTGCTTGTCCCACTGCGAGAACACATGCAGCTCCAGATTGTGATGCTTGGCGGCATTGATAATATTCTGCTGCAGCTGCTGAATGAGGCGGTTGCGCACCGGACGGCTTTTAATGGAGATCTCAGGAAATAAACGAACGATAAATTTCATGACTTTTTTGTGTGTGTCGGTTGTATGGTTGTGTATCGGTTGTATGTCTGTGCCTTGCGGCTTGTTGCGCCTTGAGGAGGGCAGGAGCCCTCCTCAAGTGCTAAAAGTTCAGGCGGCGGCCTGAAGCTGCGCCGGTGCGCGGCTAAGCAGCAGGGGATTATTCCCCGTGCTGATGACGGCCGCAGCAGCAGTGATGCCCGCCTTCCTCACCGGCCTCACCGTCTTCATCATGATGGTGGTGGCCGCAGCAGTGATGGCCTTCGCCCTTGTCGCCGTCACCATCGTGGTGATGGCAGCAGTGGTGCTCACCCTCTTCGCCGTCACCATCGTGGTGATGGCAGCAGTGGTGCTCACCCTCTTCACCGTCCTCATCGTGATGGTGATGGCAGCAGTGATGCCCGCCCTCTTCGCCCTCTTCATCGTGGTGATGATGGCCGCAGCAGCAGTGATGCTCATGCTCACCATCCTCACTCGGGCAGCGGCCGTTGTGATGCACATGGCCGTGAGCTTTTTCCTCAGGGGTAGCCTCACGCACATCCTCAATGCTCACCAGGAAAGTTAAGGTCTTGCCCGAGAGCGGATGATTGCCGTCAACCACTACGGTGTGCTCTTTAATCTCCTTGACCACCACGCCGATGCGGCCGCCTGCGGTGTCTGCCTCAAAGACATTGCCCACCTGCACCTCAAAGTCGCCGAACATGGCGCGGTCAATTTCCTGGATGAGGCTGGGGTCAGTCACGCCGTAAGCCTCAGCGGGGTTTAAGGTCACGGTAAAGCTGTCACCCTTTTCATGGCCGTCAATGGCCTTTTCAAGGCCGGAGACCAGAGAGCCGCGGCCTACCAGGCACTCCACCGGGTGCTTGGGATCGGTGCGGCCTACCACCTTGCCGCTTTCATCAGTTACAGTAAAGGCCACAGTGGCCACAGTATCGCGTGAAATCTTCATAACTTGTACCTGTATTTAAATTTGAAATCGGTTTAAAAATTGCCCTGCTTAAAGCTGCTTAAATCTGTTTGACCCGCGGTTCGTCTTCAGTATTGACCTTGGCATTGGCACCGGTGCTGGTGATGCTGGTGATCACCGGCTGGGCCCCTGAGGGAGCGGCATTGGGCAGAATGTCATCGGTCAGGCGGTGCACTGCGCTGAATTTCTGCACTTTTAAGCTCTCAGGCAGACAGGCCTGCTGCTCATGGCCCTGTTTGTCGTAGGCATACACCGTACCCTGCGAGTTGATGCCGTACTCCACGCACAGGTCTTCAAGCTGATCGCCCTTGGCCTTTAAGACAATGGAAAAGCCGTCATCGGCGGCCTCCACCGTGGCATCGTAAAACTTGAGCACCTTATCGGAAAATTCAAAGCGGCAGCCCTCAAAACCGGCATTGATATTGCCGCAGGAACTTAAAAACTGCGCGCCGTCTTCCATTTCCGTCAGCGCCGCGCTGCGGTGCTGCAGCAGCTGCTGCTGTTTTTGATCACTCTCGTCAGAGAACATGGACTTGATGCCGCCTGGAGCCTGCTGCAGGCCTGCAGCTGACAAAGTCTCACTGCCGTCAGGGTTAACCTGCGCCGAGGGTGCAGGAGTGCTGCCCTCTGCAGAGACTTGGCTGCGCTGCGCGGAGAGCAGCGCATAACCTATCATGCACAGGGCGATGATGATAAGACAGGCTGTCCTGAATTTGGACAGACTGCCGTCTTCGTTGTAAAGCGGATGAAATTTTCGGAGCATTTTCTTATTCAGCCAAAATCTTAAGCTCAGGGCATTGTAGCACGCCAAAGAAAGCTTAAGACAACTGCTGCTTGTTATGCGCTCTTGGCGCTGTCAGTGGCAGACGCTGCAGCTGCCGCACCCTGCGCCTGATTGCTCTGCTGCAGATTGAAATAAGGCTTGGCGTACATGGCAGACACACGCGCACGCAACTCCTCGGGGTACTGCGAGAGGCGCGCCTTGAACTTGGCGGCATCCTCAGGCTTGACCTTATCCTCCAAACCCGCAGCGCACAGCGCTGAGGGGAAGAGCTCATAGTGCGTCCAGATAAAGCGGTCAATCAGCGCAGCCAGTTCCTCCGGGGTCTCAAAGCCGCCGCGGATGGGATCGCCGGCCACCACCTTGATGCGGCCCTTGTAGCCCTTGATGCCGCCTGCGATGGTGAGCAGATCTTCCATCTTGCCTTTCTTGTACTGGCCGTGGTTGCGCTCACGGGCGTCAAGCTCGCGCGCTTTATTAAGATCTGAGGGGTCATATTCGTAACTGATGGCCACCGGCACCAGATTGAGGCCGGCAATATAGTCCTTAAAGGGCTGTTTGAGCTGACGGCCGTAGAGATGGAACATCTTGAGCACTGAGACTTCAGTGCGGTCATCGCCGTCCTTGGCGCGGCCCTCGCGCTGGGCGATCCACACCGAGTGCCCTTCCTTAATGGACAGGCCGATGTAGGCTGAGAGCTTGGTCAGGGCCTTTAATTTCTCGCGCGGGCTTTCCACCGAGCGCTGCACGATAAAGCTCTTGTTAAGGCGCATCAATGAAGTGGCAGCCGAGCTTTTGAGCAGATTGTCACCGATGGCAATGCGCACGGTATCAAGGCCGTGCTCGTATAAGGCGAGATCAATAAAGGCCGGATCGAGCGAAATATCGCGGTGATTGGACACAAAGAGATAGCCGGTGTCCTTTGACAATTTGTCAAAGCCCACAAACTCCACGCCGTCGGTGGTGGTGTTGATGGTATGGTGCATGAAATCAGCCACACGCTTCTGGAAATCAGCAATGGTCTTGATGTGCTCGCAGCGCTGGGTCAGATACTTGCGCACAAAGGGCTTTAAGATAAAGGGGCAGAGTTTTGACAGCAGCGGATAGCGGAAGTTGATGATCCCCTGCAGCAGATCTTTGTCATTACAGATCTTATTGAGCTCAGCGGTTACTTCATCATCCCGGCAGGGGCGGATATCCTCAAACACGGGATCTGCACTGCTTGCTGCAATGGAATGCACGGCCATTTTTATCCTCTAATTTAGTGCAGCAAATGCTGCTTTTTACAAAAAAACGCGCTGATTATAGCCCAAAATGCCAAAAACTTTTGTGCCCGATGCCCCAAATATGACTTGCGGCACGCTTTGAGTTCTGATTTTTTAAAGCAGATCGCAAAATTGCACATTATGCACGCGGCCTTAACGGCGCCGCCTGAAGATGCTGTTATCCTGCGGCCCCTCAGCTTTGGGCTTCTCCCTGCCATGGCTTAACACCGTAAGCACCCGGAAGACAAACACCACCATAAAAAGCGCGCCGATGCCGAGGCTGACCAGGCCCCAGAAACGGCTTAAGGCAAAGAAAAAGAGCGACAGGCCCAGTACCACTACATCCAGGCGGGTAAGCCTGCTTTTGACCGGCAGCGGCTGCGTGCTTTGCATCCGCTCAAAATATTCTTGCGCGCGATGATTGAGATCAAAGGGCACCCCGGCGCGGGTAATGGTGCCGCTCTCAGACTGGCGCCCCACAAAGCAGGGCACCCCCTCAAAATGATGGATGGTCTGCCCGCGGCGGCCTTCATTAAAGGTGTATTTAACCGAGTGCAGGGCATTGGCCCCGATGGATGCGGCCAGAGCGCGCAGGCGGTCACGCGCGGCATCCAGGCTGACATCACTTACCCGGACACAAAAGTCTGAGGCCTCAGAGAGCAGCTCAAAAGCCCCGCCCACAGGGCCCTCAAAGAGCGGAATGTTATCCGGCACCTGATAGCAGATCTCAGCTGCCCGGGCAGAGGCAGCAGGAGCAGCTGCTGCCACAGCAGCATCCTGATCCACCCTGAGATTTGCCGCCGCATACCCATCTGGGGTCGGCACTAACTCAAAGGACACCTGCGCGCCGTCCTTAAGCCTTGAGGCATCCTGCACGGGGTCGGCAAGCGCAGCGGCATTAAAGGACACTGCGTGTCCATCCTGTGACTTGATATAGCCGCAGCCTTTTTCCGGCACATAGGAGACGATGCAGCCGCGGTGTCTGACGGACTTTCCGGCCGGGGCCTCAAGCTCAAAGCTCATGGTGATCCTCCTGCAGGACAGCGCCCTCTTTTAACTTAATGCTGTATGGGGCCGTGCCGTAACCGGGTGAGAGCAGGGCAGCTGCCACGATGCATACCGCCATTGCAATCAGGCCTGCAAAAAAGCCGGGCTCCCCCAGGCTGCGGCTGAAAACACTCAAAGAGCCAAAAGAGAGCAGGAAAAAGGCCAGAGCCAAAAACTTAAAGATTTTGCTGTGATCTTTGGGCTCAGGGGCGCGCTGCCTGACAAAGAGATGGGCGCGTTCATTGAGATCAAAGGGAACGTCGCGCGCGGCTGTGCGCCCCTTGGGATTGGGGCAGCCCACAAAGCAGGGCTCTCCGCGGTAGTGGTGTACGGTAAAGCGGTGTATGCCCCGGCCGCGCCCGGCCTCTCTGCCGGTGGTGGTCCAATACTTGACGCTGTGCAGGGCGTTGGCGCCGATAAGCGTGCAGGCCTCCTCAAGGCGCGCTTTGGCCTTTTGCAGATCACGGTCGCGCACCTCAACATAAAAGTCAGATGCCTCAGCTAAGATCTCAAAGGGCTTTCGCACTGCGCCCTGATAGCGCTCAAAATGCTCCGGCGTATAAAAGCGCTCCTCCTGCTTAAAAGAGCTGCGGCTGCGTGCTGTTTGGTTTACGCGGCGCGTACTGCCCGGTGCTTGATTCTGCTGCATGTGTTAGAGCCTCTTAATCTGCTGCTGCCCAAAACTTAGCTGACATTTCAATCTTAATCAGCACCAGCACGGATGTAAATCCACAGCTAAGTACCGCCCTTGAGGATGCGGTACTCTGAGCCGGCATAGGTGTCGGTCATGCCTGAAATGTAATCGACGATCAGGCGGATGCGCGCGTAAAGCTCGCGCCCGGGCTGCTGTGCGGCCGAGCGCTGATAGGCCTCCAGATGGCGCCGGGAGATGCGGTGGCACAAACGGCGCAGATAAGGATCAGCGTGATGACTGCCCTCAAGCAGAGCCTTGAACTCGCGTGCGTTGAGTGCGAGCAGCCGGCCGTAGCTTTTGAGCAGATACATTAAATAGGCCTCACCGCTGAGCTCCAGGCTCTCCACCTCCAGGGCATTGTAAACCGCACGGTTTTCAAATTCCTTTAAGGCCTCTACCGCCTGCACTGCTTTAAGCCCTGACAGATCAAGCGAGCCTTTTGCGAGAAACTCATCGAGGTGAGAGAGCAGATACTCTGAGATCTCAGTAAGGTAAGAAAGCGCAATCACCTCCCGGGCACAGGAGAACACCGCAGAGCGCCCGCGCCCGAAATCGGCGGCAAAAGCCGCGCGCCCGGCGGTGAAGTCCGCAAGGTCAAGCCCCAGGATGGAGCTTAGTTTGGCAAAGAGCTCATAGGCCTGCCCCTCGGAGATAAGTCCCTTGTCAGCGCCGTCCTCCAGGTCAGCAAGGCTGTAGGCCAGGTCATCGCTAAGCTCCATCACAAAAGAAAGCGGATGGCGCGTGCCCTCAGGGAAATACTCACGCAAAGTGTGCAGCAGGTCCTCTTCGGAGAGAAATACTCCGGCATTTACCGGATCGACCCCGCGCCGCTGCAGCTCCCGGGCGGTGGCCGGAACCTTTATAAAGGCGGCAAGCTGGCCTAAACACAGATTAAGCCTCTGAATGGAATGCACAATGCGCAGGCCCTGGGCGTTGCCGTTAAAGCAGCGCAGGCAGAGCTTTTCACCATCGGTGAGCGCATTTGAATACTGGGAGCAGATTTCAGTTAAAAAACGTCTGATTACCGCCTCACCAAAGTGCCCGAAGGGCGGATTGCCGATGTCATGCAGCAGGGCTGCGGTGGCGGAAACGAGCTCCAGCGGGCGCTGCAGCGGCGCAAGCGGCGAGCCCTGACGGCACAAATACAGGATCAAAAGCCGGGTATACTCGGCAGTCTCCATCGAGTGGGTCAGACGGCTGCGCGCAGAGCTCGTGACATCGAGCGGAAATACCTGCGTTTTTTGCTGCAGGCGGCGCATCGGGGCGGTTAAAACGGTTTTTAAATGATCACGCTCTAAAAACGCAAAATCCCCGCCCAAAGAGGACAGGGATTTTTCAAATTCCTGATCGCCCGGGCCCAGCTTGCGGCAGCGGATGCTGCAGAACAGTCTGGCGCCCAGGTCGTTCATCTAAAGGTACTGCCCGTTAAACGTATAACGGAGAGGCAGCGCCGTGATAGCTTTCAAAGTCCTTGAACAGCTCAGGCTCATTCTCACGCAGCTTCTTTAACATCTCGCGGGTGACCAGCACTACACCGCCCTCGGAGCGGTAGAAGCGGCGGGCATCGACCACCGGATCTTCACCGATGATGAGATCGCGCGGCAGTTCGCAGCCGCGGTCGAGCACCACCTTGGTCAGACGGCAGCCGCGGTGTACTACGCAGGACGGCAGCACCACAGCGTCGGTGAGGAAGCAGTTGGAGTGTACGCGGGAGGCTGAGAACAGCACGGAGTGCACGATGGAAGAACCGGAAACAATGCAGCCTGCGGAGGTTACAGCGTTTCTGACGATGGAAGAAGTGCCGTTGATGTCCTGTACGAACTTGGCAGGCGGCATCTGCACCTGATGGGTCCAAATCGGCCAGTCGGTGTCGTAAACGTCCAGCTGAGGCTGTACGGATGCGATGTCCATGTTGGCTTCCCAGTAGGCGTCGATGGTTCCGACGTCACGCCAGTAAGCGATCTCCGGGCAGCCCTTGTTGCGGATGCAGGAGATGGAGAAGTCGTGGGCATAGGCCAGGCGCTGCTTTACCAGAGCCGGGATGATGTCCATGCCGAAGTCGCGGTGTGAACCCGGGGTCTCAGCGTCCTTTTGCAGCACATCATAGAGGAAGTCTGCATCAAAGCAGTAAATGCCCATGGAAGCGAGGGACATGTTGGGGTTGCCCGGCATGGCAGGAGGATCTTTAGGCTTCTCAACGAAGTCGGTGATGACACCGTCGCCGTCCACAGCCATCACACCGTAACCGGTGGCGTCCTGACGCGGGGTCGGGATGCAGGAAATGGTCAGCGGCTTGCCGTGCTTGATGTGATCGAGCACCAGCATGGCGTAGTCCATCTTATAGATGTGGTCGCCGGCTAAGATCACGATGTACTTCGGGTGATGATTCTTAATAATATCGATGTTCTGATAGACAGCGTCAGCAGTACCCTGATACCAGTGCTCTTCATCAACACGCTGCTGGGCCGGAAGCAGATCAATGAACTCATTGAACTGATTTCTGAGGAATGACCAGCCGGACTGCAGATGACGGAGCAGGCTGTGGGACTTGTACTGAGTTACTACACCGATACGGGTAATGCCGGAGTTCACGCAGTTGGACAGGGCAAAATCGATAATTCTGAACTTACCACCGAAGAATACTGCAGGCTTTGCACGTCTGTCAGTCAACATGTGCAGTCTGCTGCCGCGGCCGCCGGCTAAAACTAAAGCTAAGGTTTGCTTTGCAACGTCACGAGCGTTATCCACTTAACACCTCATTGGTTAACAATAATTAATACTAGTTCTTAAGTAGCTATATTTTGGAACATCCCGGGGTGTTTGGGCTAAAGGAGTGTGCAAAAGTTTGAGAGCGGTCAAATTTTTGAGCTTCTTATTTCACAAAATGAGAGCAGTGCCCGCTTTTGGGACTGCAAACTGACTGCAAAAAGCTGTGCGGCTGCACAAAGCACACACGCCGTGTGTAAAGTTTGCGTAAAGTCCTAGTGTACTGCCCGATCCCGCCTGCTTTTGGGCGTCCGGGGCTGAAAAACCGCCCTGCTCCCCAGGACTTTGCAGCGCGCCCTTGAGGCTGCAGACAGCCCGCTGCCATCCCGGCGCATTCCCGCGGCGGTGCAGAACATGCAGCCCGCCATGCCGCGCGGGCAAAAGCTAAAATTTAACTTTCCGGGCGGACGGGCGGCGCTGCCCGTTTCTGCTCCCTGTCATCCCTGAGCTCTTCCCTGCGCTCTTTGCTGTGCTCTTTCCTGCACTTTTGCCGGCGCTCTTAAGGGGCTGCACCTTATAGGCCGACCAGGAATAAGCACCGCGCCGGTGGTTAAAGGAGAGCACGGCCTCCACCCGCACGGCCGCGCCTGCACTAAGTCCCTGCTCCTGCATCATGGCCTCACCAATAGTGATCCCTTCTTTAGTCAGGGCCAGGCCCGAGCGCGTGACCGCAGTGATCACCGTATCGGCGCTGCGAAACAAAGCTTCCGGGCGATCCGTTGCCGGGCGGCAGTTCATGCACAGCAGCAGTTCGCGGTCTTTTTTGCTGCTTCTTGCCATCTGCACCTGCACGCAGTCCCCGACATTGAGATCGCCCTCAACCCGGTCCATAAACACAAAGGAACAGCTGCCATCCTCAAAGATCACGTGATAACGCTGCAGCTGCTGATTGACATAGGTCACCGCGGCGGTCTTGTAGATCATGACCTCATCGGTGCTGTGCTGCCCGCGCTGCAGCGACACGATTTTGCTCCAGCGTCCCGGGGCGGGCGGATCGGGCTTGATGCGCACGTCCACCGCCTCACCGTCCTTAAAGATCTCAGCCTTGTGGGCATCACAAATGAGATCAACCGGCCACCTGCCTTCCTTTAAGCACACATAGACATTGCGGATGCGCCGCACACTGCCGTCTTTGTGGGCAATTTCCCCGGGCGCGCCGATGCAGGCATGATGCAGCTTAAGATCCGGATATAAAAGCCCGCAGGCCTCGGTGCCCAGGGCCAGAAGCTCAGTGCGCAGGGGCTCAAAGGAGCTCAGCTCCGTGCGCGCCAGCGGTTCATACCAGGCGGCCTGTTCGCGGCAGAAATCTGCAAAGAGCTCACTTGAGCCGCCGTTTTGTTTAATCATAAAGCCCGCCAAATCAGCAAGCTCACCTGCCAGCCCTTCATCGCCTGACTGCTTGAGCAGGACGGCGGCCTTGAGGCACTGGCTTAAGTTTAATTTCTCCAGCGTCTCATCTTTAAGCTGCAGGCTGCGGCACAAACAGCACAGCGCCTGATGCTCCTTTGCGGTTTGCAAAAAGCATTCGGCCAGCAGCGCCCAGCTGCTCTCATAGCCCTGTTCCAGGCGGGCAAACTCCATGGCCGTAGGCAGCGCCTCACTGCCGCGCTTTAACTCACACAAAAGCCAGGCAAGGTAATAAAGCACCCACTTTCGATAACCCGGGGCGCCGGGCGCACTTAAAGTCTCCTGATTGAAGTGCTCGGCTCTTTTTATCAAAGCCTCCAGGGCCGGCTGATATACCGTCTGGCGCTCTTTCAGGCGCCCCCGGGCGTTTTTTAGGGCATTGATGAGCACCCGCCCGTACAAAGAGCTGCAGGAGGTGGTGCGCCCGTCCTCCAGGGTATAGGAGGCAGCGGCGTAGTCAGAGGGCAGCAGGGTATCAAGATTGAACACCTCCAGGTAGGCCGCGTAATCAAGCTCCGGGTATTCGCACAGCTCGTCGGCGTGCTGCAGCATCATGGAGTTGAGAACAGAGGGCTTGTCCACCTGCGTGAGCTTCAGGTAGTCCACTACGTACTGATATTTCTCGCGCAAAGAGAGCGCGGCCGAGCACAAACGCTCCAGCGTCAGGGCAAAGGACTGCTCCTCGTATTTGGTCAGCGGGCCTTTTTCCAGGGCCCTGGTGTAGCAAAGAAAGGCCTGATAATGATCCTTTAGGCGCACATAATGCTCAGCCTCCAGCACCTCAGCGGCGTTGGGGCGCTTGAGGTTAATGATAAGCTGCTTTAGTTTGGCGGCGATGCAGCCGTCCAAACTGTCCACAAACTCGTGGCTGCTGTAAGGATCAGGGCTGCGGCTTTTGAAAAATTCGAGGTAGTCGCAGCCAAGGCAGCGGTTCAAGCCATCCTGCAGCTTTTGCACTAATGCAGGCTGCAGCCTGTCCCGGCACTGATCCGGGGCGCGGCACATGGCCTGATAGAGGGCGTGCACACCGGCCTTGTAGGCAGACAGATCGGCATCCTCAGAGTTCACCAGCTCCTCTGCCAGATCCAAAGCCTGCAGATACTGCTCTGCTTTTACCAGGGCATAAACTTCCTGTGCACTGTGCTCCGCCATCCCTGCTCCTTTCCTGTCCTTACTCTATGAACTAACACTTGCTCTGTGAACTGAATTGAGCGGCGGGCAGCTGCAGCTGCCGGGGAAAATGGAGAAAAAGCCCGCAGCAGCGCTCTGCAGTTGTCCGCCTGCTGGTATTGTAGGAAGCCTGAGAGATAAAAACTTTCGGCTGGATCGAGAAATTGGAGAAATTATGCAGATTTGATGGTTTTTGTGACGCAGGTGCTGACGCCTGAGAGCAGTTTGTAACTTAAGAGCTCCCTGCACCGCCTGCTAAAACGGCGGCTCGTCATCCTCAGCTGACTTGCCGGACGCTGGGGTTTTGTCAGCGCTCTGCTTGGCTTTCTTGCCGCTGAGCAGTTCAATGAAGTAGGCAGTCCAGTTGTATTGCTCGCGCTTTTTATTCCAGGTCAGGACGGCCTTTACCTTAACCTTGTCACCATTGATCAGGGCATGCTCCATCACCAGGTCCTCAGGAATAAAAATGCTGTCTGCAGTATGGGCAAAGCCGGCATGATGCACGTTTTTGACTGTTGTGATCTCCTCTTTAAACAGCGCCTCAGGCCGCTGATCGGTGCGCCTGCTGTTTAAAAAGAGCATCGTCATCCTGCCTTTATGCCAGCGCTTTGCCAGCTGCACCTGCACGCAGTCACCGGTCTTGAGCTGGCCTTTAACCTTGTCCATGAACAGCACCGAGCGGGTCTTGTCTTCAAAGATGATGGTGTAGCAGCGCCGCTCGCGATTTACATAGGTCACCGCAGCGGTCTTAAACGGCATCACATCCTCAACTGGCAGACTGCCCTTTTCCACCGTCACCACCCTGATCTTGGAATCCTCCTTGGGCGGATCCGGCAGCAGGCGCACATCCACCTGCGTCCACTTCTTGAAAGGATTTAACAGTTTGGCCCGGCTGATAGTCTGCAGCGGCACCGTCCCCGGCCCCAGGCTGATAAAGACATCGCGCATCTTGCGCACTTTGCCGGTCTTGGATTTAAGGTCTATTTGAGAGCCGGCACAGGCGTGATACACCTTAAGATCGGCGTAAAGAATGAGATCGGCTTTGCCGGCAAGCTCAATCAGCTCTTCTTTTAACTTGTCAAAGTCACTGAAATGCTCCTTAATGACCGGGCTGTACCAGGTATTATTCTCACGAAAGAGCTTGAGCGCATCTTCGCCCATACCGCTGTTGTTCACCAAAAATGAAGCCAAATCAGCCAGCTCCTGCGCATGAGACGCATCTTCCGCCCGGTGAAAGATCTCAGCGGCCCGCACACACTGCTTAACACTCAAAGCCTGCAGCTTATCGTCCTTATTGACTAGGGAGCGGCAGATGCAGACGGCGGCATTTTTGGCATCACCGTTTTGCAGATAAACCTCGCACAACAGTGACCAGGGATAATCCTCGCTGTACTTTTCCTTTACAAAACGTCTGGCAAAAGCCAAAGCCTCCTGCCCGCGGCCGAGGGCACACAAAAGCTTGACCTCATCGTAGAGTATCCACTGCCTGAAACCGAGATCACCTGCGTTTTTGACGCTGGAAGTATTAATCTCCCCGGCACGCTTAAGCAGGGCATCAACCGCAGGCAGGTAAAGGGGCAGACGCTGCGTGAGCCTTGAAAAAGCGTTTTTCAGCGCATGGTGCATCACCCGGTCGTACAACGAGGCGCAGACCACTTCTTTGCCGTCCGTATTGGTAAAGCGCGCGGCGGCATGATCTTCAGGCTGCAGCGTAGCTAAATCAAAGGCCTCAAGATAGGCCGGGAAATCAAGTTCCCGGTACTCAAACAGCTCATCGGCATGCCTGAGCATCAGCGAGTTCACCAAAGACGGTTTTTCGACCTGCTTTAAATTAAGATATTCGACCACATAGCGGTATTTCTGCCATTCTTTGGCGTCGGTGCACAAGCGCTCCAGCGTCCAGGCATAGGAATTCTCCTCATATTTGGTCAAAGGACCCTTGGCGGCGGCTTTGGTGTAGAGCTGATAAGCCTGCTGATATTTCTTTTCGCGCGACAGCCGGCCCGCCTCCAGCAGCTCTTCGGCATTGGGACGGTCAAGGCTTATCAGCAGCTGGCTTAAGGCCGAGGCAATGTAGCCGTCAAATCCGTCAACAAAAGGTTTGCGGCTGTTCGTCGTGCTGTCGTGATTTTTGAAAGCCTCAAGATAATCCCCGCCGTACAGCCGGTTGATGCCCTCGTGCAGAAATTTGACCACATAAGGCTGCAGATAGCGGCGGCAGTGCTCTTTGTCATGGCACATGGCTTTGAACAAGGCGTGGATGTGCGCCTTGAAAGCGCCGAGATCGGCTGCAGGCGAGTTGACCAGCTGTTCGGCCAGCTGCAGCGCCTGCAGATATTCTTCCTGCTTGCACAGCGCATAAACTTCACGGGCACCGGATGGCTGCATGGTTTAACCTCTGTACTGGCTTATCACCGCGGTCAGCAGATTGTTGACCTGCTCACGCAGTTCATCAGAAATCCCAATCGGGTGCGAGCGCTGTGAAAAATTAAATTTGCTGGGCTGGCCGGTCTTTGAGAAATAAACGTTGAACTCAATCATTTCAAACCGGAGCATAGCCAGCACAGTAATGTGATCAGGAAAAATATCCACAGGGCGGAGATACATGTTCAGCGTCTGATAAAAGCTTTGCGAGAGCTTTTCATAAAAGCTTTCCTGCTCTTTTGTAAACTTGTCTTCACATCGGAAATTGTTGATGAGATCGCGCCGCAGAAGCGCAAAGTACAACATGTGATATATCTGCAAAGCCCTGTCATCATAGCGGGTCTGCGTTACTTTGCTCACCTTATTTTCACCATCATAATAGACGTTAAAGAAGAACTCATCATGACCGTACTCAAGCTTTAAACGCAGCAGAAAATCTCTGCCGTCCTCAACCGTAATGCGATCAGGCGGAAAGTTAACCAGAATGTTTTTAACCAGGTGCTCCAGGCTGGTTACATTTCGTTTTTTAGGCTTCTCTCCTGCGCAGTCATCAGCGGATGTGGATGCTGCAGACTTGGCCGCCTGTGCATCCTGTGCAGAAAAGCTGCCAGACTGCGGCTGCGCGCCCTGCCCGGCACCGGCACCGGCGGCAGGTTCACATTTACAGACCGTGTACTCAACGATGCCCAGCATGATGCGGTTGTTGTGCGCCAGATAATTTGCAGTGCGATAGTGCTCTCTGCCGCCGAGTTCTTTCTTAAGACCAGATGCGGATGCCTGGGAGATGATTTTGTTTTTAATGGAACAGACCCGGTCAGAACATTCCTTTTGCAGTCCTTCAAATAACTGCGGCTGGATGCGGGAAATATCATTTGCCTCAAGCAGCACCTGGCAGGCATAGAGGTTGACTGCCACTTTGCAGACCGCTCGTTCCCGGTCTGCCGTTTTGAAATCCTGGTCGACCAAAATCTCAAAGCACTCTGCACGCTCAGCCCGTGCGCGGCTTTTGATAAACAGCAAAGCCTGCTCAAACATTCTGCTCTCAGCAGATTGAGCATTAGGATTTAAAAAGTCACCTTCCATCGGAGCACCTTCCCTGGCTGCCAAATCGGAACTATCAGTTCTATTGTAGGAGTTCCACCACAAAAAACTGAAAGCGAGATCTAAATATTTAACAAATTAAGCACTTGTTTTAGCAGAAGGCAGCGCCTGAGGTAAAATTTTGCGCCCGGCTGCACACAAGTGCAGTGCAGCCGTTAAGATATGCAGCGCAGAAAGACTGCACCCTAAATCCACATTACAAGATTAATTTGCGCAGCGAGGACGTTTGCGCAGCCAGACCAAGGCCGCCTCCCTGTATGTACAGACAGCAGGGCCGGCCTGCGGTTTTTAACAGGAGAGAGAGCATGTACGGCATTATCGGCGCCCTTGATGAAGAAGTCGAAACTTTAATTGCGGCCCTTGAGCATAAGAAAGAAGAAAAAATCGGCCCCTACCTCATGACCAGCGGCGTGCTTGAGGGCAAAGAGGTGGTGATCTGCAAATCCGGCGTGGGCAAGGTCGCAGCCGGCTGCTGCGCCGTAGTGATGATCGATCACTATCAGGTCAAGGCCATCATCAATACCGGTGCGGCGGGCGGCCTGGTGCCCGGCATGAAGGTGGGCGACACCATCTTCTGCACTGAGGCCATTCAGCATGACGTCGACGTGACGGTGTTCAACTATCAGTTGGGGCAGCTCCCGGGGCGTCCGGGCCCGGTGTACAAGGCCGATCCTGCCCTGATTGAAAAAGCCCGCGCTGCGGCTAAAAAGGCCGGACTGCAAAAGCCCTATGAAGGACTTATCTTAAGCGGTGATCAGTTCATCTCCAGCGACGAGAAAATTGCCTTCTTTAAAGAAAAGTTCCCCGGCTGCGTGGCCGTGGAGATGGAAGGTGCCGCCATTGCCCAGACTGCCCAGGATTTTAATGTGCCGTTCCTCGTTATCCGCGCGGTCTCTGATTGTGCCGACAATGACGGCGCCATCTCCAATGACGAGTTTTCCAAACTCGCTTCAGTCAAGTCCGCTGCCTTAGTGCGCGCCCTGCTCACTGAGCTTGACTAAACCGTCCAGGGCAGAGGACTGGATCTAAACAGTACGTTTAAGAGGCTCTGCAGTGGAGCCAGATAAGATCTAAGCCCTCTGCCCAGTTTCTGCGGGGAGGAAGAAATGAGCATTGAGGAACTGGCCGCCAAATTAAATGCCGGCAGTTTAACTGACAGCCTCATGGGGGAGAACACTGATCTTTCCTCATTAATTGATGACAGCGGAGAGCTCTTTGCAAACCTCGATGCCCTGCTCTTAATGCCCGGGGCCATGCTGCTCATGGCTGTGCTCATTGAAATGTTTGTGCCGCTGCCTAAGTTCCTGCGCCTTGCCTCCATCATCCCGGCCTGCCAGGGCCTGGCCCGCAAGGTCAACCGCCCGGAGCGCAAAAGTTCCGAGCGCTATTTTGCCGGCATATTGCTGCCGATGATCATCATCCTGGGCACCATCTTCTTATCCCTGCTGCTGTTGACCCTGGCCGGCTTTGATCCCATTTTGCTCTTGGTGCTGACCACCTTGATGCTGACCCTGCACCCGGTGCAGCAGGCGGCAGTCAAAGCCTCAAGGCTGCTGCGCCGGGGCAATAAGGCTGGCGTGCGCGCGGTGCTCTCACCGCTGCTTTTGCGCGACTGCACCCGGCTGTCGCTTATCGGCCTTGCCAAAGCAGGCTGCGATGCCATCTGCCTGCGCCTGTTTGCCGCCTGGTTTGCCCCCATGGTCTGGTTTCTGCTCCTTGGTTTTGAAGGGGCGCTCTTGATGCAGCTTTGCTTTATCCTAAACTGCGCCTTTAACGTCAAGCTTGCGGAAAACGCTCACTTTGGCCTTGGGTCCCGGCGCATGCTGCAGGTGATGCTGCTGCCCCCGGCGGTGGTGTTTGCCCTGATTAACCTGTGGCGCCCGCATGCCTGGGCGCACGTCAAGCTTGCCCTTTCCCAGAGCAAATCCTGCCCCAGCGCCCGGGTAAGCTCCTTTGTGCTGGCTCTGTGCGCCCTGACGCTTAAAATCAATCTTGGCGGGCCGCGCTATTACCATGACGAGCTGCTGCGCTATGCACGCCTGGGCTGGAGCGCGCAGCCTGGCGCCTCGGCGCCGCTGCAGATGCTGCATCTGCTGCGTTTTTCGGGGCTTGGCTTGATCTGCCTCGCATTCTTAATTAACATGCTCTACACTTTTTCCTAAAGAACTGTTTTCCTGCAGCGGCTAAGCTTAAGCTGCAGGCGCGGGGGACTTAATACCCCGGCGTGATGAATTTTTGGTACTGAACTTTAAGCCTGCCTGGGTTAGAGACTGTTTGCACTGCAAAGGAGGGGATCACAATGAGCGATGACAATGATTTTGCCAAGATGCTGGCCGAAGAGCACAGCCTGCCCGAGGACATCTCCTTTGCCCATGCTATGCGTGAGGAAGGCATTCAGAAAATAAAGCAGGACAAGGTCGAGAAAAAGTCACAGCTCCTTGATAAAGAAACCGCCAAGGTGCGCCAGGAGGCGGCAGTCACCGACCGCAAGGAAGCCGAGCTTGAGGCCTCCTCTGCCTTTGTGCCGATGGTGGATCCAAATGAAGTGCTGTCCTTCAGGCGCGAGGGCGTGCAGCCCTTTGTGCTCACCAAATTAAAGAAAGGCGAGTACATTGAGGCCGACTACATTGATCTGCACGGCAAGACCGTGGAAGATGCCTACACCCTGGTGATGCGCTTTTTGGAACATGCAAGGCGCGAGGAGTTTCGCTGCGTGCTGATTATTCACGGCAAGGGCGCCAAGGGCCCGCAAAAGGCCCTGCTCAAAAGCTATACCGCCCATTGGCTGCGGCAAATCCCCGATGTACTGGCCTATCACAGCGCCCCGGAGTGGAAAGGCGGCACCGGCTCGGTAATGGTGATCTTAAAGAAAGGCGACAAGATGAAGGCGGTCAACCGCGAGGAGCATGCCCGCAGGCAGGTCAGCCGCAGCGCCAACTGGAAATAGCAAGCATCTGCGGCAAGCCGGCAGCGCCAATTAGAAAAGAAAAAATAAAAGGAAAACTCAGATTACCTTTTGAGAGTCCCGGATTTCGCCCAGAACCGCAAAGCCGCCCTCTGAGCCTAAAAGCGGCTCATGCACTACTTTTTCACCGGCAAAATGCAGGCGCACCTTCTCCTGCGCAAGCGGCGGCAGATCGTTTACTACATCCGGGGCCAAGTCCTGCTTAAACGGCGTTAAGGGATCGGGGTGCAGGCACTGCTGCAGATTGACCGCGCGGGCGCCTGCGGCAGCAAAACACTCAGTTAAGGCCTGGGCGCGCTCAAAGTCCTCCGGGTTTTTGGCATAGAGGGAAACGCCAGGTCCAAGGCCGAAGCGGGCTCTTAAGTCCTCGGTGTTTTTCTCCAGGCTCTTTTCAGGATCTTTAAACACCGGCTGATCGGTGACATCGGTGGAGAGCATGGCCAGGAGCAGGGAAAATTCAGCGCGCGAGCCCTCCTGCAGGGCCTCGTTGAGGCGCCCGTGCAGCTGCAGCTCATCTACTAAATAAAGATCGCGGATTTCCCTTGAAAGCATAAAAAACCTCCTGCCTGTTTTATTTTCGGCAGAAGGTCTTATTCCTGAAGGGCGCTGACGGACAAAGCCGTCTTAAGCGCGCTTAGGCAGTGAGGATGCGCAGCATGCGCCTTAAGGGCTCAGCGGCGCCCCAGAGCAGCTGATCGCCCACCGTGAAGGCGGACAGATAGAGATCGCCCATCATCATCTTGCGGATGCGGCCGATGGGAACGTTCAGCGAGCCTGACACGGCAGCCGGGGTCAGTTCCTTTAAGGTCACTTCCTTTTCATTGGGAATGACGCGCACCCACTCGTTCTGGGCCTTGATTAAATCCTCGATCTCTGCGATGGAAGCATTTTTCTTAAGCTTAATGGTCAAAGACTGGCTGTGGCAGCGCAGTGAGCTGATGCGCACGCAGTTGCCGTCCACCGGCACGGTGCCGGGCTTAAGGCCTAAAATCTTATTGGTCTCAGCCATGCCCTTCCACTCCTCGCGGCTCTGGCCGTTTTCAAGCTGCTTGTCAATCCAGGGCAGCACGGAACCGGCCAGCGGTGCAGTGAAATTGTCCACCGGAAACTCCGGGGAGTTCATGCAGGCGCGCACCTTGCGCTCGATATCGAGGATGGAGCTGTGCGGATCGGCAAGCTCGGCGGCCACACATTGATTTAAGCAGCCCATCTGCACCAAAAGCTCACGCATGTTCTTGGCACCGGCGCCGGATGCTGCCTGATAGGTGGAAGATGAAATCCACTCCACCAGGTCGGCCTTAAACAGGCCGGCCAGCGCCATCAGCATTAAGCTTACGGTGCAGTTGCCGCCCACAAAGGTCTTGCCGCCCTTATTTAAAGCCTCATCAATCACGGCGCGGTTGACCGGATCGAGAATGATCACGGCCTCGTCTTTCATGCGCAGAGTGGAGGCGGCATCAATCCAGTAGCCCTGCCAGCCGGCTTCACGCAGCTTGCCGTACATGGCGGTGGTGTAATCGCCGCCCTGGCAGGTGATGATGATGTCCATGGCCTTTAAGGCCTCTAAATCATAGGCATCAAGCAGGGCGCCGCTCTTGACGCCGTCGATCACCGGGCCTTCCTGGCCTGCCTGAGAAGTAGAGAAAAAGTGCGGGTTGACGCCGCTTTCCTTGATGTCGTGTTCCTGCTGCATGCGCTCGAGCAATACAGAGCCGACCATGCCGCGCCAGCCAATCAGGCCTAAATTTTTCATGAAGCTTTTCCTAAGTGTCTTTATCCAAAAAACTTTTTAAGTGACTTACTGCTGTTATTCAGTCTGTGCCGCCTGCAGCGGACATTGTGTCAGCGTATACCGGCGCTCAAAGGAGCCGTCACTGCCCTGTAATAATACAGTCAGTTTTTTTCCTGAGGCAATGATCTGATAAAACTGCGGATTTTTGCACAATGCCGGTGCATTCTGCTCAATTTTATCCAAAATTTGATCGCGCTCACTGACAGAGCCAGCTCCCAGGCCTTCGGGATCTTTGGAGATGGTCAAAAGCACCTCGTCACCGAGATCTTCTGCCGAAACCAAATCCGTGTAAGGGTCAATCATTACCGGGAAATTAAGCGAGAACAGATCATCCCCGCCCTGGGGCTTGAAGTATTCGTTATAGGCGTAATAGGCAGCAAAGAGCAGTGCCACCGCCGCATAAATGCGCCAGTTGGCCTTAAAGCTCCGGCCTTTGGCTTTGCCCTCATCCATTAAGGCCTGGGCTTTGTGGTAAAAACGGCTGCCGCCCTGCTCAATTTGCGCCTGCAGGGCAGCTTGTGCTCTCTCTGCCCCGTCAGCTTCCCCGGACATATTCTCCTCGTCAATGGCGGTCAGCTTATCGCGCAGCTCCTTTGGCATACTATCCCGGTATGAGCGGTCAGTCTTTTTCTGCTGCTCTGCATCGGAGGACTTACAGTCATCAGCTGAGGGCAGATCAGGTGACACCGCCTGCGCTGCCGGGACAGAGGGCCCGGTGCCGTCCGTGCGGAAGGAGGTGAACTGCTGCTGCGCCTTTTCCCCTGAGATCTGATGCAGGGTCTTAATGGCCTGGCGCTCGATGCGGTCATCAAAATCCCAGTCTGCCAGCGGACGCTCTTTATCTTTTGACGGTGCGCTCTGTTCTGCTGCCTGCTCTGCGGCTTTTTCTGCAGCATTTTCTGCGGTGTGATCTGCTTTGTTCTCTGTGCTCATGTGGGGTGCTCTTATTTAGGCCCGCTGGGGCAAAAATGCTATTATTACGCCATTATCCAACATTTAAATGACGCTGAGAAATATATGTCGACCTTGATCATCGGAAAAGATGCCCCGCTTGAGGATACTTTAAGCAGATTTAAGGGCATAACACAGAATTTAGGCTTGGATCTTAAAGAGCATAACTGGTTGAACCCGCTGCCCGGCCTGTGGTCGGTGGAACTTAGTGACAGCAGCCTGCCAAAGCAGGTGTACTCCAATGGCAAAGGCGCCACCCGGCTGGCCGCCCTGTGCTCGGCCTACGGTGAGATGTTGGAGCGTCTGTCCAATCATGCTTTTTTCAGCGATTACTATCTTGGTCTGAACAATTCCTTAGAGCCCTGCGTGCATTACTCAGATGAAAAGTGGACGCCGCTGCCAGAGCCTGATGAAAACGGCGATCTGCCTGAGGGCGCTTTGGATCTGCCCACTGACATCTTAAATGCCTCGCTGCGCAAGTTCTACACTGAAAACCTGGAGTTAAAGCTCGATGCCCTGGTGGATTTGGGCTCCTCCTCTTACAGCCGCGGGGTATGCTCCCTGCCCTTTACCAATGCGCGCAACGGTGAGCTCGTTTACTTTCCGATAAATCTTTTGGACAACCTCTACGGCTCCAACGGCATGAGCGCGGGCAACACCCAGTATGAGGCCCTGGTGCAGGCGCTCTCTGAAATCATCGAGCGCTACGTCAAGCGCGAGATCATCAAAAAAGGCCTGTCCCTGCCGGAGATCCCCGAGCAGATCTTAAAGTTAAATGCCACATCTTATGAGACCCTGCAGGGTCTGCAGGGCCCGTCTTTAAAGGTCAAATGCTATGACGCCTCCCTGGGCGGGCGCTTTCCGGTCATCTGCGCGGTGATGTTCAATCAGTCAAACGGCACCTGCGCGGCGGCCTTCGGGGCGCATCCGATGTTTGCGGTGGCCCTGGAGCGCACCCTGACTGAATT
>JADINH010000141.1 GCA_017694225.1 Candidatus Avisuccinivibrio stercorigallinarum | reverse complement strand
GTTTAACGCAGTTATTAAAAGTACTTTATTAAGTACTTTTAATATATGCCGATTCATAATATTAAATAAACTTATTTTAATATTAAATAAATCTAAAATATTCCGCTGAAGGCGGTTTTCCGCAAAAATTCAAACGTTTACGGAACGCGGCTGAAAAATTTGCACCCAAGTCTTTTTGACGTTTTTGCCAGGAACTCCCGCACCGCCCTGTTTGCCAGGGAGAGGCAGAACGCTCAAAACGGCTGATTTATCTGGATCTTTTCCCGAACCATTTTGCGTTAACTTGCAAAATTGGGAATTTAAGGCAGGTTTGGCTCCCTGCCCGGTTCTGAGTGCCCGGGCAGAGATATGACCACATTTTTAATATTTTTCAGGCAGGGCGCCCTGGCGGTAGCTGGCCAGCAGATCTTTAAGGCTTTCGATCTGCATCTTGATCTCCCTGCCGTTGTCGCAGTCGGCCACCATCCAGCGCTTCTTGAACTTCTCCACCTCGATGCTCTCAGAGCTGATGTCCTCATTGTCCATCAGGGCCGGCATGATGCCCAGGAAGGGCTTGTGGGCCTTCAGGCGCAGGCCGTGGGAGTTGAAGATCAAGGTATAGCCGGCAATGCCGGTGGTCTTGTGGTAAGCCTCGCAAAAGCCGCCGTCAATCACCAGCAGGCGGCCGTTGCCGCGCACCGGATTTTCACCTGAGGAGGCTTTAATCGGGGTATGGCCGTTGATGATGTGGCCGCTTTCCTCATTAAGCCCGAATTCACGCAAAATCATGCGGCAGGTCTCTTCCTCATGATAGAAGGTGTAGTACGGATCACGCGGCTCCTGATGCGTGCTCTTGTCCACAATAAAGGCGCGCTCAAAGGTCTTGATCACGCGGCCGGAGAGCGGGCTCTTCTTGCCGCACCAGAAGTACCACATGTGATCAAGGCTCTTTTGATCGCGCTTGTCATAGCCGCGGCGGGCCACGCGCTCGGCCGCATCAAGATACGCCCGGCCCTGCACGAACTCATCGTCGCAGAAGACCTTGGCAAAGGAGCCGTCGGTGGTCAGCGGGATGCAGCCGTGATAGAGCAGATTGCCGTTGTAGCACTTGTACATCGAGCCGTGGGCAAAGAGAAAGCCCACATGGGTCTGCAGGCGCTTGCTGTGCAGGAAGGCCTGCTTTAAGGATGAAATAAGCTCCTCTTCATCAGCGTTGAGCCTGTAGGGATCGACCGGATCAATGGTCGGGAAGTCTTTGGTGTTAAGGGCATAATCCACGCCGTTGATGTGCACCGTGCCCTTTTCATAGTCAATCTTGTCCAGGAACAGGCGATCCTGCATATCAAAGTCAGGATTGCGCTTGATGACCGCCCCCTGCAGCTTGAACACCAGCACCGACAGCGCTTTAAAGAGCGGCGTGAGCTTGCCGCCTTCGTCCTTGTAGTACTTGCTGGCAAACAGCGTAAGTCCGCGCATCGAGATGCCGTAGCCGTTTTCCAGCAGCTCAAAGTTGTTGTAATTGATGTTATTGCGCACCACGGTGGCAATGCAGACCTCAGAGCCGCAGGCAGCGCCCATCCACAGCATGTCGTGATTACCCCATTCAAAATCAAGCGACGGAAGCTGCATTAACAGATCCATGATGTAGTCAGGATGCGGGCCGCGGTCGAACACGTCACCCACCAGATGCAGATGATCAACGGCCAGCCGCTTAATCAGGGCGGCAAGCGAGCTTACAAAGTGATGGCCCGAGCCGGTCTCAATGATGGAGGAGATGATGCGCTCGTGATAGCGCTGGCGGTTGTTGTCCTCATCGGCCTGGGCATGCAAAAGCTCATCTATGATGTAGTTGAAATCGCGCGGAATGGCCTTTCTGACCTTGGAGCGGGTATAGCGCGAGGATAAAAACTTGGTCAGGGTAATGAGCTCATAGAGCGTGCGGCGGTACCAGGCATCGGTATCCAGGCCCTGCTTGCGCAAAAGCTCCTGTTTTTCGTGCGGATAGTAGATAAGAGTGCACAGATCGGCCTGGGCCTCCTTGGGCATATCCGGGAAAATCTGGCTGACCTTTTCGCGGATCACACCGGAGCAGTTGTTGACGATGTGCAGAAAAGCCTCATATTCACCGTGGACATCGCTGATAAAGTGCTCGGTGCCCTTGGGCAGATTCAAAATCGCCTGCAGATTGATGATCTCAGTAAATGCGGCATAGCGGTTGGGGTACTCCTTGGACAGGAGCTCCAGATAGCGCCATTTAAAATCGTTTTGCTCGTGCATGCAAACCTCGTAACTTCGTAATCGCGATCTTTATAGCACAGCTTGAAGTGATCAGATGACGACATTTGGCCAAATGTCTCACTAAATTTACATTTGGCAAAGCAGATCACATTCTGCCGGGAGCCAAGGACGCGCCCTGCGCAGCACAGTGCACAACAGCAGCTGTATAAATGCTAAAATCACTTCAAAGTTGCCTTGCGGCAGTGCCTCAGGATACCCCAGCTCTAAATTAAGGATCAATAATATGCAGCAGCCTGAATTGTTAGAATTTGATCATGAAGATTTTGCAAAAGCCTGCCAGGAATTTACTGACTATCTATCTGAGACCAAAGACCTCGCTGTTGAAGACCACGGCTTTTACCTGCTCATAAAATTCGATCTGCCCGAAGGGCTTTCTGCCCACTATGGCCAGGACTTTTTATACCTCGTGCTGGTCAAGCCGCTGCAACTGACCAACACCCTGAAGATCTTCCCCCGTTGTGAAGGCATGGTAAGCAGTATTGACTGCCTGCCCGATCCGAAAAAAGAAATCGACAGCTTTTATGCCAATATCAATAAACCAGGTTTCAAGGCTAAACGTAAAGCCATGCAGAGCTTTGAGCGTCTGAGCTCCCAACTTATGAGCAGCAATACCATTACCTTAAGATCAAAGCTCGACTTGGACAGCAGGATCAGAGGGCAGGCGATAATAATGGACAGTACGCTCTGTAACACCAAGCTGGACATTGAAGGTAAAAATACTACTCTGGTCATTAAAGAAAGCACCCTTAAAGACTGCCGCATTGGTGCAGGGAACAGAGCTTTGCTCAGGAAAGTGGGCAAACCCCAGGCCCTGCCTAAATTTATAAAGGTCTGGGATGCCCCCGATGCTTTTGCGCCGCTTAATCTCGAGGATCGACACCGCATTGAATTTAGCAAATTGACCGGAGTTTGTGCTGATGACTGCTACTTTTTTAAATGCGAAATCAGCTGTGACGCTCCCGATAAAAGTGCTGACAGTTTTATCTCTGACATTGTGACTATGCGCTGCAGCGCTGTGGACTGTTTTCTGTGCGGTGCCTATATCCATATAGGGCAGGCAGACGAACTTCACCTGGAAAAATCAGTAGTGATTTCAACAATGATTGAACAGATGCAGCGTACCCAAAATCAGGAAAATCAGCTTATCCGTGCTCTGTCTGAGGCTGATAACTTAAACAAACCCAACCGCAACCTGCCTTTGTACAGCGACAGCTTTTTCTTTGGAGCAAACTTAACAAACTGCCCCTTTGTTTTGGAAAGCATGATGCTGCTTAAAAGTCATGCGGTAAATTCAGCCATTGTGGGTTCCGTCACCCGCCAGTGCTCAATCAAAGACAGCTATCCACGCTTTATTAACAACACTCTGCACAAAGAAGACAGCAAATTAAACGGCATGTACGACGTCGAGTGCAAACTGAGCCTTGATCAGGATGCAGCAGCCGCCCTCAAGGATGACTGCGGCATCAGCATGGATGAACACAAATACAAAAAGCTCCTCTGTGACGAATTAAAAATCAGCATGCGCGATCTGACTGACCGTATGAGCATAGGCAGCAAAGGAGAAGAACTGTTTAGCGCTACGCTGCCGGAGCTTATTGGCAAAACCAGAATCTTTGCAGTCAGCCGCATTAATGTGCAGGAGCCCTTTGAGGATCTCGACCCGGCCTTAATTGAGTTCCATGGCAGGGAGAACGAAAAACCGGTCAAAAAAGATTTAGCTGCAATGTTTGCCAAATATAAGTAAGGCAAACAAGAGGCCCTGCCCGGGATGACTGAGGCAGGGCTCCGCCCTGTTGTAAATCAGCCAGATCCGCTCTCAGGCCTGAGGCTTAACTGCAGTTAAATGCTACAATCAGCGCAAAGCGGCCGTGAACTTTAAAGATGCCAGATTTCACACTAAGGATTGATAAGATGTTTGACCCTGAAGATTTTTATTTTACTGACAGCGATTTTGCAGACGCCAGCGATACCTTCAAAAGGCTGGTAAAAGAACACAAAGGCAGCATTGAAGATCACGGCTTTTATGTGCTGGTAAAAACTAAGGCAGATGATCCTGAATTAGGCCAGGACTTTGTTTACTACGCAGTAGTCAAGCCCCTGGAGCTGACCACCACTTTAAAGATCTTCCCCCGCATCGAGGGCAGAGTAAGCGGCATCGACTGTCTGCCTGACGCTAAGCCTGAGATCGACAACTTTTACGCCAACATCAATCAGCCTGACTGGAGAGCCAAGAGCAAAGCCATGCAGAGCTTCAGGCGGCTTAGCACTCCGCTCATGAGCAGCACCACCACCACCTTTTTAAGATCCAAACTGGACTGGGACAGCTGCCTCAAGGGAAATTTTGTTGTGACAGACACAAAGCTGTGCAGAACCCTGCTGGTAAATGAAGACGAACATAACCCGGTAACCATCCGCAGCAGCACCCTTACAGACTGTTTTATCAAATCCGGAGACAGCTATGAGCTTGAGGATATTGGCAGAACCAAAAAGCTGCAGAATTTTATCAAAACCTGGGATGCCCCTGCAGAAATTTCAAAGGTTGAGCTCTTTGAGCGCAATATCATCGACAACAGTACTTTAAGCGGTGTAGGCGCGGCAGAATGCGCTTTTATCAACTGCGAGCTCAGCTGCAGCAGCCCTGATCTGCCGGCTTTCAGGGAGAACCAAGATGAGGATGAGGATGATTATGTGTATATGTCAAGCATCCCTCATCACTGCAAACTCATAGACTGTTATCTTGCAGGCAGCAATGTTCAGCTGGGTGAGGCAGACAAACTGCAGCTTGAAAAGACCGCGGTGATTAACAGCCGGATTGAACTGACGGCAAAAAGCCTTAATCAGGAGAATGTGCTGCTCAATAAACTTATCAAGGATGAAAGCCGTGAAAAGCCCGGCCGCGGTTTCCCGATCTACAGCGACAGCCTGCTGTTTAATAGTGTCATAAAGAACTGTCCGTTTGTGGTGGACAGCAGCATGCTGCAGTGTCAGTTTGAGAGCTCTGCTGCTTTGGGCTGCCAGCTTGCCGATATTTCAGCGCTTGACTGCTATCTGCGCCTTAACGACCTCACTGCCGGCGAGGGGCAGAGCATAAAGGGACGCTACGATATTGAGTGCAAGCTCAGTTTTGATTCCTATGAAGCGGATAAACTTGACGAGTATGGCATCGAAATCAATGAAAGAGAGTACAGAGAAATTCTCCGCGAAGATTTCAAGCTCAGTAAAGACGAGCTGACCGCACGCAAATGTACCAATAAATATCACGAAAAGCTCTATAGAGCTGCGATGCACGAGTTATTTGGCATGATAAGAGTGCTTGAACTCAGTGAAATCACGCTGCCCAATCATTTTTATCTGGAATCAAAGGAACTTAGAGATCTGCTTGAGTATCATCTGCGCGAATATGAAGCCCCTGAAAAGAAGGATTTGGCCGCGCTGTTTGCCCAATATAAGGATGATTAAAGCTCCATGCCCAACCACTCCCGCGAACGCTACTTTGAGTACACGCTGCTCGTTTTAATTGTACTTTTGGGCCTGGCGCTCATTCAGGCCGCCCTGCCCTTTTTGAGCGGCATTTTGGGCGCCCTGACATTGTACATGCTGCTGCGGCGCACCAATTTCTATTTAAGCCGCAAGCTCTCACCCAAGTGGTCGCCCTGGCTTATCACCCTGGTGGTCTCGGTGTTCGTGCTCATTCCGTTGAGCTTTGCCGTGTGGTACGGCCTGAACCTGCTCAACGGCCTGCAGGACTTTAATGTGCAGGCGGTGATTGACCGGGTCAAAAACTTTGTGGGAGTGGTTGAGGAGCGCACCGGCTTTAATCTGATGTCCGAAAAGAGCCTGTCCTTTGCCACCGCCAAGTTAAGCGGCGCGGCCAATATGCTGATGAGCGGAGTCAACAACTTTGCGGTGAATATCTTCACGGCCATCTTGCTGCTCTACTTCCTGCTGGCCGGCGGCTTTAAGATGGAGCGCTATATCGCAAGGCTGCTGCCCTTTTCCGATCTCAACAAAAAAGCGGTCATCCATAAGGTCAACCTCATCGTCAAGTCAAATGCCATCGGCATTCCGCTTTTGGCCCTGATGCAGGCTGTGGTGGCCTATATTGGCTATCTTATTTTCTCGGTGAACAATCCCCTGCTCTTTGCCGTGCTCACCGGCTGCGCCTCCATCATCCCCATCGTGGGCACCATGATCGTGTGGGTGCCTTTGATGGTGCTGCAGTTTGTTGAGGGCAGCACCTGGCAGGCCGTGGGACTGCTCATTTACGGCGGCGCGGTGATCTCGCAGTGCGACAATGTGCTGCGCATGTTCCTGCAAAGAAAGATGGCCAACACCCATCCTTTAATCACCATCTTCGGTGTTATTGCCGGACTGCCGCTGTTTGGCTTTATGGGCGTGATCTTCGGGCCGCTTATCGTGGCCATGTTTCTCCTGTTCCTTGATATGTTCGCCAAGCAGTACATCTTGGGCCAGGCGGTGGCCGATGAAAGCCGGGTCTCAAACAGCAGGGCAAAACGCGCCCCGGATGGTTCTGCCTCTGCCCCCGCCCCTGTGGACAGTGCAAACAATGCAAAGCCCCAGGATGGTGCAGCAAAGGAGGAAAAGCCCTGATCTGCAGGGCCTGGAGGCGGCGGGTGCCGGGCATGACCGGCCCCTGCTGCCCTAAAAAGGAGCAAAGGTTCCAAAAGAGTACAGCCAGCCCTTTGGCGGGCTATAATGGAACTTCAATTTACTTAATTTTTTGATTTTTAGTAGAGATTTAAGCATGTGTAACGATAAAGAAAGCAGCAAGAAAAGGCTGCGCATTGCCATTCAAAAATCCGGCAGACTGACTGACGATACTGAGGCACTGTTCAAGAACTGCGGCATCAAGATCACCGAAAGCCGTGACCATCTGCTAGCTCATGCTGAAAATCTGCCCATCGATATTCTGCGCGTGCGCGATGATGACATCCCGGGCCTGGTGATGGATCACGTGGTTGACCTTGGCATCGTGGGTGAAAACGTGCTTGAGGAGACCACCATGCAGCGCGCGGTGGACGGTCTGCCCACCGGTTTTCGCACCCTGATGCAGTTAAATTACGGTGACTGCCGCCTGGCTGTAGCCATCCCCAATGAGCAGGAGTGGCACGGCCTTTGCGACCTTGAGGGAAAGAAGATCGCCACCACCTATCCCTTCCTGCTCAAGCGCAAGTTAAATGAGCAGGGCATCAACTTCAAGCCGGTGCTGCTCACCGGCAGCGTTGAGGTGGCCCCGCGCGCCGGCCTTGCCGACGCCATCTGCGACCTCGTCTGCACCGGCGCTACTTTGCACGCAAACGGCCTGCGCGAAGTTGAGACCATCTTCACCTCAAAGGCAGTGTTGATCTGCCGCGATGAAGAGCTCTACCCGGAAAAGCAGCAGATTTTGGATCTGTTAATTCCGCGCCTTAAGGGCGTGATGGCTGCGCGCGAGAGCAAGTACATCATGATGAATGCACCCAAGGACAAGCTTGCCGAGATTAAGGCTATCCTGCCGGGTGCGGAAAATCCGTCCATCATCGAGCTTGAAGGAGAGACCGACCGCGTAGCCATGCACGTGGTGTCGCGTGAAAAGCTGTTCTGGGAGACCATGGAGCAGTTAAAGGCTTTGGGAGCTTCTTCCATTCTGGTAGTGCCGATTGAGAAGATGCTGGATTAATTTGGAGTAAAGGAGAGAGCCATGCAGCTTAAAGTTTGGCAGGATCTGTCTGAGGCAGAACGCCTGCAGGCCCTGACCCGCCCGGCACAGGATGACGGTGCGCGCGTCAGGGGCATTGTTGAGGAAATCATTGCACGCATCAAACAGGAAGGCGACGAGGCCCTGCATCATTACTCCAAGACCCTCGATCACTTTGAGGGGGAAAATATTGAGCTTACGGCAGCTGAGATTGAAGCTGCCTGCGCTCAGGTGGACAAAAAGTTAAAGGCTGCCATCGATCAGGCCTATAAGAACATCAAGGCCTTCCACAAGGCCCAAAAGCCCACCCACGTGAAGCTTGAGACCTTCCCGGGGATCACCTGCCGTACCGCAGCACACGCCATTGAAAGCGTCGGCCTGTATGTGCCAGGCGGCTCCGCCCCCCTGGTGTCAACTGCCCTGATGCTTGCCGTGCCGGCCAAGATTGCAGGCTGTCAGGAGATCATTTTGTGCTCGCCCCCGCCTATCAATCCGGCCATCATCTATGCCGCCGTCAGGGCAGGCGTCAGGCGCATCTTTAATTTGGGCGGCGCGCAGGCCATTGCCGCCATGGCTTACGGCACACAGTCGGTGCCCAAGGTGTTGAAGATCTTTGGCCCTGGCAATCAGTTTGTGACCATGGCCAAGCGTCTGGTGAGCGACGATGCCGCCGGTGCGGCGATCGACATGCCGGCCGGCCCCTCTGAGGTGCTGGTGATTGCCGACAAGCACGCCAACCCGCGCTTTGTGGCCGCTGATCTGCTCTCACAGGCCGAGCACGGCCCGGACTCGCAGGTGCTGCTGCTCTCAGACAGCCGCGAGCTTATCGAAGCTGCCCTGAAGGCTGCTGACGAAGAGCTTGAAACCCTGCCGCGCAAGGCCATTGCAGAGAAGTCTCTTGCCAAGAGCTCAGCCATTTTGTGTGAAGACCTGCAGCAGTGCGTGGAGATTTCAAACCGCTATGCCCCGGAGCATCTGATTTTGCAGACGCAAAACGCCAAAAAGCTGCTGCCTTCGCTGCACAACGCAGGCTCGATCTTCGTGGGGGCCTTTACCCCGGAGTCCTTAGGCGACTACGCCTCGGGCACCAATCACACCCTGCCGACCTACGGTTATGCCAAGACCTGCTCGGCCCTGGGCACTGATGATTACCGCCGCCGTTACACCATTCAGTTTGCCTCCGAGCGCGGCTTAAAGGGCATCGGACACGTGGTGCAGGATCTGGCTGCAGCAGAAAGCCTGCAGGCCCACCGCAATGCCGTGACCGTGCGCCTTGAGGAAATTGAAAAGCGCGGGCGCTGCAAGAAAAAGTAAGAGGAGGATGAAGT
>JADINH010000140.1 GCA_017694225.1 Candidatus Avisuccinivibrio stercorigallinarum | reverse complement strand
CAATAAGCTCTCCATACCCTTAGGGCAGGCAGCAAAGAAATTTTGCATAGAAGATCTCCAAAATTAGGCCGTGCGCTATTATAAATTAGCAGCGCAAAAATGTGATGTGCTGCGCAAAATTCTCTTATTTTTGCGCCCTGCGCCGCCGCTCTTTACAACTCTTTGAGGTCGATCGGATTTCTCTGGGCAGCTTTCTGCTATAAGGGTGAGAGAACCCGGACTGCGCCGACTGCATCAGCAGCCGCGGCGGGCAAATTTCACTTTAGGGGAGCGTGCCATGCTTGTCATCGAAAAAGCCTTTTATCTGCCGACCAAAATCATGAGTGCCAAAGATATCGCGGCACTAAAGACCCTGCTGCCCATAAGGCCGGACGATCTGATCTTAACTGAAGACCGTCTGCTGGATGTTTTAAACCTGATGCCGGGCACGCGGGTGCTGCTTCGTGACGAGTACGGCCGCGGCCCGAACTCAGATGCGGTGGTCAAAAAGGTCTGTGAAGATGCCGGCAGCAGTTTTGGGCGCGTCATCGGCATCGGCGGCGGTGCGGTGCTTGATTTGGCCAAACTGCTTTCGCTTGAAAAGGTATTGCCGGTGCGCTCACTCTTTGACAGTGATGCCACACTTCGCCGGGTGCATGAACTTGTGCTCATCCCCACCACCCCGGGCACGGGCTCTGAGGTCACGCCCTACTGCGCGGTGTACTTTGAGGACATCGGACAGCAGCTGGTGCTCAACCATCCTGCGCTCTATGCTGATCTGGCCATTCTCTGCCCCGAGTTTTTAAATGACATCCCCTTTAATGTCTTTGCCGCCAGTTCCTTTGATGCCTTTACCCACGCCTTTGAGTCCTATCTCTCGGCTCTGGCCACGCCGCCATCAAAGGCCGTCTCACTGGAGGCCTTAAAGAACCTGGTCATCTGCTGGCAGGATATTGCCCGCCGCGGGGTGACCTCCTTAAACGAGAACCTCTCGAACGTGCAGATTGCCGGCAATATGGCCGGCATCGGTTATGCCAACGCCGGCTGCGCGGCGGTGCATGCCCTGGCGTACCCGCTGTGCACCCGCCTGCACATCCATCACGGTGAGGCCAATTATCTGGTGTTCAAGGCCGTGTGTGAGCTCTATGCCAAGAAAAAACCGGCCGGGGCCTTAGATGACATCCGCGAGATGCTGGCCGCACTGTTCTCCTGCAGCAAGGATGATGCCTTTGAGGCCTTTGACCGTTTGTGCCTGACATTGCTGCCGCGCCGGCGTTTGTCCGCCATCGGCATGACTGAAAGCCAGGTGCTGGAGTTTACTGATCTGGTGATGACAAGACAGCACATGCTGATTGCCAACGGCTACACTAAGCTCACGGCAGGGGAGATCTCCTACATTTATCAGTCGCTGCTCTAAGCCAGCCAAAC
This sequence comes from Candidatus Avisuccinivibrio stercorigallinarum, assembly GCA_017694225.1. Lineage (GTDB taxonomy): Bacteria > Pseudomonadota > Gammaproteobacteria > Enterobacterales > Succinivibrionaceae > Avisuccinivibrio > Avisuccinivibrio stercorigallinarum. Next base: position 1,233 of record JADINH010000140.1, on the reverse strand, counting down.
AGCGCAGCGCCGGATCATCGCTGATCCGGCGCCTTGCTCTCTCTCAAGCTTTAAATCTGCTCATTCGGCCTTTGTTTTGCTGAAAGCTTCATGATGAAACCTCCAAACTTAAGCTCTGAACTTTTAACGGCAGAGCGGGCAGTTTTTGAAGTTTCTCTGCCTTCCCCTGAAGCACCAGCAGTCACGGCAGCTCCTGACATGGCCCCTGGCCGCTTCCCGTTACAAGTTAGTCTTGATCTTGATGATGGTGTCGGTGATAAAGTCCTCCACGTCCGCCGGCAGCTGCCCTGACAGCGCCTGATAGGCGCGCTTGACCGCATGATAGCCCTGGCGCTCAGGCTGCTGGCAGACCGTGAACTTGATAATGCCCTCCATCACCAGCTCCTTAGTGGTATAGACCTCATCAAATGAAATGGCAAAGATGTCCGGGCGCTCCAGGGCAATCAAGGCTGCCCCCACGCCCTGCACTCCGGCGCCGGTGACATAGACGCAGTTGATGTCAGGGTGCTGGCGCAGCTGCTGCAAGGTCACTTCCTGCGCCCTGATGTCTGAGTCGTTGCTCTCCACGATATTGGCAATCTCAAAGCTGCAGCCCAAAGCGGTAAGCTCATCGGTAAGTCCCTGAATGCGCTGATTGTGTCCTAGCATCAACTGCGAGCCCGTGACAATCAAAATCTTTAAATGCCGGCTGCCCTGGCAGAGCGCGAGCATGCCCGCACAGGTGGCTCCGGCCTGGCGGTAATCAGAGCCCACATAGCACAGCCGCCGGACCTCTGAGATATCGGTGTTGAGCAGCACCACCGGCACGGAAGCTGCAGTAAGCTCATTGATTTTGCGCCGGGTCTCCGGGGCATCGACAGTGGACAGGCACAGGGCATGGCATTTTTTGGCCATCAGGCCTTCAATGGCGGCCAAATGCTGCGCCACATCATAGCCCTGCAGCTCCTTGATGATGACCTCCAGCCCAAGATCGCTGTAATCAGCTGCGGCCTTGTGGATGCCGGTTAACACATCATCAAAGAAGGGATTGCCGACGGAGGGCAGCAGCACCCCGATTTTAAAGGGCGTTTTGGAGGCCGCCAAAGCTCTGCCCGCACGGTTGGGCACATAGCCAAATTCCTTGGCTAAGGTCTTGATGCGCAGTGCCACTTCTGGCTTGACCGCGCCGCGGTTGTGCAGCACACGGTCGACGGTGCCGCGGGACACCCCGGCGGCTTCAGCTAAGCTTTTGAC
>JADINH010000139.1 GCA_017694225.1 Candidatus Avisuccinivibrio stercorigallinarum | reverse complement strand
CTCCAAGGGGCTGCGCCAGCTGCTGCACGAGTGTCTGCTCACGGCGCTGCCGGCCCCATTGTCAGGCTCCCGCAGTCTCTTTTTAAAATCCATTCTGCAGCAGCACGCGCAGGGCACGGATGCGCAAGGCCGGGCTTTGAGCTTTGATGAGCTGTGCCGCGCGCTGCAGCTTGAGCCCATCAATGTGCTGGAGGATGCTGAAGGTCTCAGGCGCAAGCTCGGCACTGCACTGCCTCTTTGGCTGCAGCCGGCCCTGCAGGAGAATCCGTAAGGCAGCCTGTCTCAGATAAAGCTTGCAAGAGCGGCCTGAATAATTAACAATAAAATAAATTGTATAAATTCCCGGAACAAAGAGGAAAAATGCGTGGATGGCGACTAAAAACAAATTTTTTGCAGTGATGAGCGGCCGCAAGATCGGCGTCTTCCCCACAGAAGAGGCCATGACATACGTGTTTGGCTTTAAGGGCTGCAATTTCCGCGGTTTTAAGACCTTTGAGCTGGCCCTCAATTATTTCCTGGCCCATGCAGAACCAGAGCCAGATCCGGTGCAGACTGATGAAACGATGCTGCAGGCTGTGGAGGACAAACTTGAACGGCGCCTGTTCTCTAAGATCAAGACTTCTTTGGGGGCAAATGACTTCACTGAAGATGAGATTTATCAGGCAGAGCAGTATCCTGCTGACAGTGCTGCGCCGGAGTTTTTGTCGGAGGCAGACTGGAGCCTTGATCTTGGCTCCATCAATGCTGTGCCGCAGCAGCCTAGAAATGAGCTGCCAGCAGGCACAAAGTTCACTCTTGAGACCTCTGAGATAGATTTTTCAGATCTTGATGACACTTTGATGCTGATGGACGAGGAGGTGCCGGGAATGACGTCCTCTGCTGCAGCAGATCAGCTGCCACAGCACCTGCCTGCGCAGGGCAGTGGTGTACAGACCGCTGCAGCCAAGCGCCATCCCAGGCTCTATGGCAGCTCAGGGGCACTGATGCGCCCAGGCAAGGTTGAACTCCTGGTCAGTGCACCCTGGATGCATAAAATACAACATGAGCTTGATTATTTTGATCTGCTGGCCTTCACGGACGGCAGCACCAAGGAAAATGTCTGCCACGAAAGCTTTGGTGCAGTGCTGGTGGATAGAAGACTGCAGCAGTTTCACCTCAACGGCTGCTATGACAGCCGGGATGTTGGCAATTCCTATAATGCTGAAATTACCGCGGTTTTAAGCACTCTGCAGTGGGGCGTGATGCACGGTTTTCATAAGATCAAAGTGTTTTATGACAATCTGCGCGTCGGGGGCATTGTGGATGCCCTGATAGAACCAACCAACCCAGCGGAGCGCCATCTGCTGCGCATGACCTCGCTTTACCGCTACGCTATGGACATTGAGCTTTGTTTTCAGAAGGTAAAAGCCCACAGCGGCATAGAACTGCACGACAGGGCAGATCTCCTGGCCAAGGCTGCAGGCTGTTCAGCTTAAGGCAGTTTACGGTCTGTGCCGGCAGGCCGGATTTAGGCTGTGCACAACCTGCTTAAAGGCGAACTTTTTGCCAAAAGCTAGACCTTGATCCCATCCTTGCAATCAAGTGCTTAAATTTGGACAGATTGTGCTGCAGCCGGCGCTATAATCTTTCGTAAATAAAGAGGTCTATGAGTAATTAAAGCCATTAAGGGAACGAAGGATTCATGCGGGATTTGTCAGTCATCAAACGCCTGTACGCAGGCTTCGGCATTTTAATTTTTATCATCGCGGTTATTACCGTGGTCTCATTCATCCGGGTGATGTCCATCGATCGCACCCTGACCAATGCCACCGATCAGATTGCAGTAAAGCAGCGCTTTGCCATCAATATGCGCGGCGATGTGCATGACAGCGCCATCGCCATCCGGGACGCCGTGCTGGCTTTCAATGAAAATACCAGAGCAGGCCACCTGCAGCATATGATGCGCCTGCGCACGCATTACAATGAGCAGGACAAGGGGCTGGATGCCATGCTTGAGGCAAGCCCGGATGCGCGCGAAAAGCAGTTGTTTGCCGATATCGTAAAGGTGCGCTCTGATGCCTTTACCTCACAGCAGAAGGTCATGGATCTGGTGACATCAGGTCAGATTGATGCGGCCCATCAGGAGCTGACCAACATCACCGCGGCGCATTACACCGCCTGGCTTGATGTCATCAATGCCTTTATTGATTATCAGGAAAACCTCAATCAGCAGCAGATCACCAAGGTGCGCGGCGCGGTCAGCAATCTGCTCATTATCATGGTGGTAATGACCTTAATCGGCATCGGCGCCGGTGTGTATGTGGGCTGGCAGGTCACAAGCAAGCTGCAGCGCATTGTGGGCGGCGCGCCTGAGGATGCGGTAGTAGTCATCAATCAGTTTGCCGACGGTGATCTCACTGTGCGCACCGACACCAAATACCCAGACAGCATCATGGGCGCGGTCAATAAGATGGCAGAGCATCTCTCGCAGATCATCGCCTCCATTACCCAGGATGTGAAAATTTTGTCCCAGTACGCAGGCGGCCTGGCCAAGCTGTCGAGCAAGTCTGCGGAAGCCACCAATACCCAGAAGCAGGAGACGCAGCGCGGCGCCCAGTCCATTGACAGCGTGCTCTCGCGCGTAGGCGAGGCTGCCAAACTGGCCAAACACGCAGTGGAGCTGTCAAACAACGCCAATCAGGAGACCTTAAACGGCGATCATGACGTACAGGAAACCATTGGCGCGATTAATGAGCTCTCATCGCGCGTAGCTGAGATTTCCAAGTTAATTGAGCGCCTGGCCAAAGACAGCGAGGAGATCGCTTCGTTTACCGAGATGATCACCAATATTGCAGAGCAGACCAATCTTTTGGCCTTAAATGCCGCCATTGAAGCCGCCCGTGCCGGAGAAGCCGGACGAGGCTTTGCGGTGGTGGCCGATGAAGTGCGCTCGCTGGCTACGCATACCAAGAGTGCCACCGAAAAGATTGAGAATTTGATCAACATCAATCAGCAGCACACCAAGGATGCAGTAGCCGCCATGGAGCAGAGCAGGGAGCAGACTGAGCAGTCCAAGGTGCTGGCCCAGAAGGCAGGTGAAAGCCTGGGACTTATCCGTGATGCCGTGGGCTCGGTCATCAGCATGAACTCAACCATCTCGGAGGCTGCTGACAATCAGCGCATGACACTGGCTGACGTGAATGCCGGCTTTAACACCATCACCATCAAAGCAGAAGAATCCGCTGAGGCCTCAGCTGAGCTTACGCATTATAGTAATGAGCTTTCTGTATTGTCACAGGAGCTGCAGAAGCTGGTGTCGCGCTTTAAGCTTGCACAGAGCACGGCCCAGTAAGTTTGCACTAAGTGAGGCCTGAAAAGCAGCTGTTGTAAGATCTGCACAGCTGCTCATGCCGCAGTTGATTTTGGCGGCGTCTCATTTAGAATGATTTTAATATCCATAGCGTTAACTTAAAGATCCCGGATCTCAACTCCGGGATTTTCTTAGCTGCAGACTTGATCTCAAATTGAGTTGGAATAACCGGCAGCTCTGGAAGCCTTGATACGTCTGGGCTGGCGCATTTTGCAGAAAGCCCTGCTGCCCCTTTTTCCGTAATTAAATAATCTTACATAATCTAAATTATGCGAAGTTGCATCTTAGTTACTAAAGGCTTACCTGCGTTAGCCTATGATCTAGCTCCCTGTGTTTTGTCAGCTGCAGCTGCTGTCCGGCACTGCGTAATCCGGCGTTTTAAACCCGGCCAAATTGCAGCTTAAGATCGTCGATTTTACTGCGCCAAATCTGCGGCTGATTTTGCAGTCAATTTGCAGCTGTTTTGCACTGCGTTTAATGCGTACTGCAATACGGTCTTAAAACGGCATGTTCAGGCACGGTCTTGGCCAGATGTTTTAGCATCGTTTTGATCTCCAAATTTGGCACCTTAAATTTGACGCCGAAATCAGCGCTGCGGATCGGTGCTTTAAGCGTCAGAAATCCATCCTGAAATAAGCGCTGCAGCGCGCTCATGCGTTTGACAGACGTTACATGCATAAAATCCCAGCTGTGCAGGTAAAGCTTTGCACGCGGCTCGGTCAGTCTGCGCAAATCGGCAAGTTCTAACTCATCATCGGCTTTTAAGCGCACGATCTCTGTAAAAGCGGATTCAAGTCCCTGTCTGTATACTTTAAATTCAGATCTATTGTTGTTTAAAAATTTGAGTACTGATTGCGGATGCAGCAGACGTGCTGCGGCTAAAGTGTCAAATGAAAAACCTCCGTACCAGCGCTCGAGCGTGCACAGCAGCGCATTAAGATCGTCATCAGTGATCTCAGCTGGCGGTACGTTGTGTCTTTGCGCGGCTGCAGAGCTGAGCGCTTCCTTAAAATACAAAGCACACTCCTCCCTGCTAAAACCGCATAAATAAGCGCTTCGCGGTGATTGTGAGATGTTCTCAAGACAGCTTGCGCTGGCAAAGCATGCCGCAATCTCAAAGTTCAGTGAGCCACTGACAAAGATGAAGCGGAACTTATCACGGAAGGCCTTAAGCAGGCGGTTAAACTGCTCCCAGAAGCTGTGCATGCGCCGCAGAGCTTCGGTATCCTGCTCCAGGCGTACAAACGGCGCATCGTAATTGTCGATAAGCAGCACCAGAGAGCCCCTGTCATTGCCCTTGGCGTTTGAGCAGAGCTCACGCAGGATGTCATTGGCCCCAGCGTGCTTGCTGAGCTCTGGCAGCTCAATGTGGTGCTCTGCGGCAAAGGAGCTTAACCTGCATGCCAAATTTCTCTCAAAACTCTCAAGGGACGGCGCCCTGCCGCTGTCAAAAAGCCCGGCAAAATCGAGCTTTAATACCGCGTATACCCCTGCTCTTTCCTGCCAGTGCTGCTCAATGTACAAGCCCTTAAACCAGCTGTCATGACCGCAGTAGGGCTCGACACCGTGCACGAAGAGCTCCTCAAGTGTTGAGATCAGCGTGGTGCGGCCAAAGCCTGCCGGACGCGCGAATTTATACGCTCCAGAGCCGATGCAGGTCAGATAGTAGATGATCGGCGTTTTGTCAATATAAATCAGGTTTGCAGCGCGCAAGGCGGCAAAATCAGAGCCCCTGGGAAGGCCCCTGCCGGATGCTGCGGCGCGGTCAGTGCTGTGTAACATGGTTCTGCCTGCAGGATTTAAAGTTTAAAGCCCGAGCGCACTGCCCGGGTCTGGGTAAGAAAATTCTGGCCTTATTTTAGAGCAGTTCTGCTTCGTGCAACAGCCCATCTGAAGGCGGCTTACTGCTGCAAATGTCTGGTGTGGCTGCCGTCCATGTAAAGCGACGCAGGCTCATCCATGGAGAGCGAGCGGAATGTTCTGCAGTACAACAGGCGCATCAGCTGGGTTCTGTGAGTTAGAATAACCTAACGTTTTTAAACGGCTCTTTGCGGAGGTGCAAGATGTGGCTGGCATACGCCTTTGGCTCCGCGTTCTTTGGCGGAGTGACAGCGATCCTGGCCAAGTGCGGCATCAGGCAGACCAGCTCAACTGTGGCCACTGCAGTGCGCACCATCGTGGTACTGATCTTTGCCTGGCTCATGGTCTTCATCGTCGGATCGCAGGATCAGATCCCTGACATCGACCCTAAGACCCTGGTGTTCCTGATCTTATCCGGGCTGGCCACCGGTGCGTCCTGGCTGTGCTACTTCAAAGCCCTGCAGCTTGGCGATGTCAATAAAGTCGTCCCCATCGACAAGTCGAGCATTATCCTGACCATGCTCATGGCCTTTATCTTCCTGGGAGAGCCCATCGGCCTGCTCAGCCTTACAGCGCTGGTGCTCATCGGCGCCGGCACCTTCCTGATGATCGAGAAGAAGGACGTGCAGAGCATCAAGCGTACCGACAGCAGCTGGATGCTCTACGCGGTGGACTCGGCGGTCTTTGCCAGCCTGACCTCGATCCTGGGCAAGATCGGCATTGAGAACATTGAGTCAAACCTGGGCACCGCCATCCGCATTGTGGTGGTGCTTGTCATGTCTTGGCTGATGGTCTTTGTCACCGGCAGACAGCACGAGCTGCGCTCCATCCCGCGGCATGAGCTTTTCTTTATCTGCCTGTCAGGCCTTGCCACCGGCGCCTCGTGGCTGTGCTTTTACCGCGCCCTGCAGGACGGCCCGGCAAGCGTGGTGGTGCCCATAGACAAGCTCAGCATCATCGTGACCATCATCTTCTCCTTTGTAGTGTTCGGCGAGAGACTGAGCCGCAAGTCCTTTATCGGTCTTGCCGGCATCACGGCCGGCACCTTGATGATGATTAAGAGCACTTAGGGTGCGGGCTTTGGCGCTGACGGCTGCTGACGGCACTTTTCTTGTCACAGCGCCTGCCTCTGCACCGGTGCTCAAAGCGCTCCCTCAACACGGCAGCTGCGGCTGCACTGTTATCGATCATTTGCAGAAATTTTCGTTTGGGCTTTCACACTGCCGGATGTGTGCTATCATATTGCGCAAACGTTTGATTAACTTCCACACGATCATTTAGAGGTGTCATGATGATTTTACAAGGCAAGTGCGCTTTGATCTCCGGCGGCAGCCGCGGCATTGGCAGAGCCATCGCTGAGCTCTACTATAAGGAAGGCGCTGAGCTGTTTATTATGTCCAGAAATCCAGAGCAGCTTGAGCAGACTGCAAAGGCCATCGACGTCAACAACGAGGGCCGCGTGCACGCCCTGCCCTGCGATGTGGGCAGTGAAGAGTCCGTTAATGCCGCCTTTGAAAAGATCAAGGCTATGGGCAAGGACATTGAGGTCTTAGTCAACTGCGCCGGCATCAACATCCGCGATCCGCTTGATTCCATGCCTTTGGAGAACTGGAACAAGGTGCTTTCCGTGAACTTAACCGGTGCTTTCCTGCTCACTCAGCGCTGCTATGAGATGATGAAGCGCAAGGGCGGCGGCAAGATCGTCAACATCGCTTCCTTAATGTCAGAGATCGCCCGTCCTTCCATCTGCGCCTACACTGCAGCCAAGGGCGGCATCAAGATGTTCACCCGCGCCACTGCCATTGAGTGGGCCAAGGACAACATTCAGTGCAATGCCATTATCCCGGGCTACATCTTGACTGAGCTCAATGCTCCTCTTATCAACAACAAGGAGTTCTATGACTATATCTGCAAGAGAACTCCGGCCGGCAGATGGGGCAAGCCTGAGGAAATCGCAGCCGCTGTGCTGTTCTTTGCCTCTAAGGGCGCTGATTTTGTCACCGGTCAGGTGCTGGCTGTAGACGGCGGCATCTTGGCTGCGCTCTAATTTT
>JADINH010000138.1 GCA_017694225.1 Candidatus Avisuccinivibrio stercorigallinarum | reverse complement strand
TAACCATCGTCGGCAGCGTCAGATGTGTATAAGAGACAGGCTCAGGGACGGCAAAGCTGTAATTTACAGCTATGCGCCGTTTACGATACAGCTGACTATCCCTACAGGTGAGACCAGGCAGCCGGTGACTTTGGGCGTAGACCTGGGCAGCACCAATCTTGGGCTGTCTGCCTCTACCTCCAAGGCTGAGCTGTATGCAGAGGAAACGCAGCTGCGTACAGACATCCCGGAGCTGTTGTCTGAGCGCAGAGAGCACCGCAGAGAGCGCAGAGGCAGACTGCGCCTCCGTGAAGAGCGCCGTGACAACCGTGTTCACAGCAAGAAAGAAGGCTGGCTGCCGCCTTCTACTAAAAACAAGGAGAAAGCAATTGTAAAGCGGATTCGCACTGTGCTTGGTGTACTGCCCGTAACTAAGATAGTGGTTGAGGCCGCACCATTTGATATTCAGAAACTGCAAAATCCTGAGATTGAAGGCGTTGAGTATCAAAACGGCCCTCAGAAGGATTTTGACAATGTTAAAGCCTTCGTGCGCTATCGTGATAATTACACCTGCCAGCAATGCAAGGGCAAGTCCAAAGACCCCGTTCTGCAGGTGCATCACATAGAAAGCAGGAAGACCGGAGGCAATTCTCCAGACAATCTCATCACTCTGTGCAAAACCTGCCATAAAAAAGTGCACGACGGTAAGATTGAGCTTAAGCAAAAGCGCGGGCCGTCTTACCGCGGTGCAACCGGAGTGAGCATCCTGAGCAGGACCGTGGTCGATGCACTGCGTGCTGAAAATCCTGACAAGGAAGTGTGCATCACCTACGGCTATATAACCAAGCACAACCGCATTGAGCACCATCTGCCGAAGTCACACCATGCAGATGCCTTCTGCATTGCCGGTAATTTTGAAGCCAGTCGCATGGGCTGCTATACCCAGGTAAAGCAGGTGCGCAGGCACAACCGTCAGATTCACAAATCAACTATCCTCAAAGGCGGTGAGAGAAAGCTCAATCAGGCACCTAAATTTGTAAAAGGTTTTCAACTGTTTGACAAAGTGCGGGTTAAAGCCACCGGTGAGGTTGGTTTTATCTTCGCACGCCGAACCTCCGGTTACTTTGATGTGCGCAGGCTGGACGGAACACGCATCTCAGCTGGTATCAGCTATAAGAAGCTGCAGCTGCTTGAGATGCGCAAAACATTTTTAACTCAATTAGTACAGGAGGAGAGCGCTTCCTCCCTCGTATAAATACGAGGGTTTCCGCGCTGTAAATTCTATGAAGAAGCCAGATATCTTATCAGTAGTTTACTACACCGGGTTTAAGCGATGGACAGCGCCGCTGGATGTGGTTGATACCTTTGAGCCGCTGATCGAAGGATTTGAGCCTGCTGATTTGGTGTCTGGCAGGTATTTCCTGTTGGACGTTAAGCACGGAGAATATCAAGGCGGCACAGAGAACTTGTGCTCGATGATCATTCGGGCCGAGCGGGCCATGCAAGCAGTGCCTGTACCTCTCGCTAAAAACAAGTTTGCTGAGTATGTCGATACGTTTTCCGATATAATTAAATATGTAAATGGTGCTAATGGTGCACAGTTTTCGGAGCCGATCCGCAATGCCATTGATTCTTGGGCTCGCCTGTATCTGCACGAAACTGTTGGGATGACTTATGATGAAATAGAGAGGCTGTTGATGGATAAAAGTTATATTGATCAAATTCGTGAGCGCATACAGGCTCAGAGAAAGAAAGATGAGAAACGTGCCGTAAAACGTGCTCTGGCCGTGGCAGACGCTGAAGCAGAGAAAGAAAAGCAGCGTGCTTTGGCAGAAGCTGGCGCTGAGGCAGAGGCAGAAAAGCAGCGTGCTTTGGCAGAGGCCGCCGAGAAAAATCAGCGTGCTCTGGCAGAGGCAGAAGAAAATAAACAGCGCGCAGTGGCAGAGGTAAAGAAAGAAAAAGATCTTGCCTTGCTAAGAATGTTGAAGGACTCTATTTTCTCGCTGTATCAGTGTCGCTTCTTCCATAGTGTGCCAGAAGAAGTGCAGAAGACAGTTGATAACGCTCAGCCAAAAGATATGCCTGCCCTTCACGCTATATCAGATTATCTGAGTGGGCATAAAGGTGATGAGAAGGAGTTTATGCGCTTTGCAAAAACTTCCTTAGCTTAAGCTGCAACAGCCAAAAACTGGACATTGCTTAGCAGTCAGCCTCAGAGAGCACTTGCTTGAGTGCTCTCTTGGATTCCATGGAACTTTCGATATCGGCGGGGACAATTTGGCCAAAAGTTACGCTGAACGAATGCGTGAACTCTTTCGGGCCATAGAAAGAGGCTGGGCGTCTTGCAGAACGTATTCTGCAGCGGTGCTAAGCTAAGGAAGAAAAGCAGCTTTCGGAGCCGATCCGCAATGCCACTGATTCTTGGGCTCGCATGTATCTGCACGAAACTGATGGAATAACTTATGCTGAAATAGAGAGGCTATTGATGGATAAAAGTTATATTGAAGAAATTCGTGAGCGCATACAGGCTAAAAGAAAGAAAGATGCTGAGCGCCTTGCAAAACGTATTCGGCGCAAAGTTGAGGAAGAAAAGCAGCGTGCACTGGCAGAATTAAAAGAGAAAAAGCAGCGAGAACTGGCAGAGGAGCTTGCAGAGTTAGAGAAAGAAAAAGATCTTGCAATTGTTGGGTTGTTAAAGAACATCATTTTCACGCGGTATCAGGATCGCTTTTGTCATGGTATTCCGGAAGAGGTGCAGAAGACAATTGATAACGCTAAGCCCGAAGATATAAAAGCTCTTTACGCTATATTTAACTACCTGAGTGGGCATAAGGGTGATGAGAAGGAGTTTATGCACTTTGCAAAAACGTCCCTAGCTCAAGCTGCAAACACCGCTGACAGTGCTGGCACGGCGCGCCTGCAAGGTTCTGCCTGACTTTCAGGGCTGATGGCAGATGCACTGAAATATCCATTAAGGCTCTGATCAGAATTACTGTTGCACTATTGCGCAGACAGAATTTTGCAAAGCTTTTGGCTCGGTGCAATAATTTCGGATTACGTTCTGAATGCAGGAAGTTACAAGTCTTTTAGTGCAGTTAAACGGACACACGGCCGGCCGCCTTAGCAGGACACCCGATCGCGTGACAGCCTTTGAATATGACCCTGAATGGCTTGCCAGCGGCTTTGCCATAAGTCCGTTCAGTCTGCCGCTTAAACCAGGCCTTTTCAAGGCGCCGTATTACCCCTTTGGCGGCTTGTTCGGCATCTTTGCAGACAGTCTTCCTGAGTCCTGGGGACGCCTGCTGCTAAAACGCAGAATAGCCCGGGATGGCCTCAATGCAGATGATCTCAGTGTGCTGCAGCGGCTGTCCATAATCGGAAGTTCAGGCATGGGAGCTTTAACTTATCTGCCGAAGACAAATTTAGCTGAGCAGAGCCCTGAGCCCAAAGCAGGTGCTGCGCACAAAACATTGGACGAAATCGCCGCGTTGTGTGCCGCTGTACTAAAGCGCAGCAAGCTTGAGCAAGATGCTGCAGATGAGCTCTATCGTCTGGGAGGTGCCACCGGCGGCAGCAGACCTAAGATTTTGGCTGACATCGATGGTGAACCATGGCTCATCAAATTTCCCCATCCAGTGGATGATCCTGACCTGGGTGAGGCTGAATACGCCTACGCGCAGTGCGCCCGTGACTGCGGACTTGATATGCCTGATACGAGGCTTTTTACCTCCAAAACATGCAGCGGCTATTTTGGGGTAAGGCGCTTTGACCGCCAGGACGGCGGCACAAAGCGCGTGCACATGGCATCAGCGGCAGCGCTGCTCGAGACTGACGCCGGCATTCCAAATTTGGACTACAACGATCTGATGCAGCTTACCCTGCAGCTTACCCAGAATTATTCTGAAGTTGAGAAGATGTTCCGGCTGATGACCTTTAATGTGTTCGCCCACAATCGCGATGATCATTCCAGAAATTTCAGCTTTATCTGCGATGACAACGGCAGATGGAGCCTGTCGCCTGCCTATGACCTTACCTACAGCAACTCCATGGCGGGAGAGCATGCAACCACGGTCAACGGAAACGGCAAAAATCCCGGCAGCAAAGATCTGCTCGCCGTGGCCCACAATATCGGCATGGATCTGAGGCTTGCCAGGCAAATCGTTAAGGAGATCCAAGAAAAAGCGCAGTCGCTAGTTGCAAAATACCGCCCGCGGTACTGAGCTTAAGGGAACTGATGTAAAGTGCCTCCGCCCCGGCCGCACTTAAAGCGCTTGTTCTTCCCATGCCAAAACTGCCGCTGCGCAGCATCGGCGCACCAAAGTAAGTATAGGAGCACTCACCCCCGGCTCATGGCGGCAGCAAAGCCAGCTCCTGAGGCTTTTGCACCTGCCACTGCGGCTCCTGCCCCTTGTGGCAAATTGCGCTAAAACGCCCTTAACTGCTTACTTACGGGGATCAGCTGCCGTATCAAAGGCAAAGAACTTTAAGGCAGCGCGCCCGATGGGCCGCGGCAGCAGGTACAACAGCCTGATCCCCAAGGCAAGCGCAGAGGGAAACACCGCCCGGCGCCTGCCTGCAGCCATGGCCTTTAAGATGCGCTCTGCCACCGCCTGCGGGCTTAATACAAACCACTTGCGGCCCACAAAGCGCTCTCCCATCGGGCTGGAGAAAAAGCCGGGCTCAATTAAGGTAAGCTTAAGGCCGCAGGCTGCGCACTCATCGGTCAGCGCCTGCACCGCATAGGACAGCGCAGCCTTGCCCGCACCGTAAACGGGCAGTGAGGGAATGGGATAGAGCGCTGACTGCGAGGAGACCAGTGCAATGGATCTCACAGCGCCCGGGATTGCGCTGCTGTTGTGGTGCTCAGCGGGTGCCTTCGTATGCTGCAGGCCAAGCAGCAGATACAGGCTCTTTAACTGCATGGTGCAGTTGACCGTCAAGGTGCGCTCAATGGCCTCAAGGCTCTCCTCCCTGTCCTCACTGCGCTGCGGGGCCATGCCGGCGGTGAGGATAAAGTGCTCCACGCCCTGCTCTGCAGCCTCCTGCAAAAAGGCAAGATACAGCTCCTGCCCCTGAGGGCTGCACAGATCAGCGTTTTGCGTGCGGCACAGCACTCCCTGCTGTTGTGCTCTCTCTGCCAGCTCTGCCAGGATCTTCTGATTGCGCGCGGTGAGATACAGTGCCCGCACTTTGCACTCAAGCAGCAGGTAAACCAGGGCCTGCCCAAGGCCGCCGCTTGCACCGCTCAGCAGCACCGCACGGCCTTTAAAATGGGCGCTGACGGCAGGGCTCAGGACTGCTGTGTTTTTGCTTTCAGGCTGCGTTTTCGTCACTGCTTAACCGAGAAAAAAGGGAAACTGTAGCTGCGGGATCCTTGTCAGCCTGCCTTAAGGAGAAAACTCTCCATCAGCAGGCTGATGTGGCTATCGTAAGCTAAATTTGCGATTGATTGTCAAACAATGCGTTAATTTGTGCCGGCAGTCACGCTTTTTTGCGTGTGCACCGTAAATAAGTGCCGATATTGCTCAGCCTCCCACAGCGCGGTACAGCGCCCCTCCGGAAGCATGAGATTGTGGCCGGGATCGCGCCAGGTATTGAGCGCATGAAAGTCAGAGCCCACTGAGGCCAAAAGCTCAAAGCGCACGCAGAGATCGGCAAGATAGATGCGGTCATTGGGCTTTTGCTGTGAGGAAGCTGCTTCAAGTGCCACGCCGCCTGCCTGCTTAAAGCAGGCAATGAGCTCGCGCAGCTTGGTATTGGTCATCTCATAGCGCCGCGGGTGCGCCAGCACCGGAATGCCCCCGGCCTCCAGGATGATTTTGACCGCATCTTCAACCGAGCCCCACCTGGTGGCCACGTATGCCGGGCGCCCGCGCCTTAAGTATTTGTTAAAGGCCTCATCTGAGGTGCGGCAGGCTCCGGTGGAGGCGATATAGCGCGAGTAATTGCCGCGGGTGATGGAGGCGCCTTCCCCGGCCTGGGCTTTAGTGCGCTCGTAAGCATTTTCAAAGCCCTGCCGCTCCAGCAGCCTGCCAATGGCCAGGGCGCGCTCCAGCCGTTTTTGCGCCTGCACCTGCATCAGCTCTTCAATGCAGGGAGCGTGAATGTCAATAAAGAGCGCTGCCACATGGATCTGAAAATTCTTCCAGGTAGTGGAGACTTCAATGCCCGGCACCAGCTGCAGCCCGTCCCCGGCAGCCGCCATCGCGCGTTCAATGCCGCCTGTGGTGTCATGATCGGTTAAGGCCAGCACTTTAACGCCGCGCTTTTTGGCAAAGGCCACCAGTTCTTCGGGGGTAAAGGCACCGTCAGAGGCATTGCTGTGGCTGTGCAGATCGATAAGACTGACTTCAGGCATGATTTTTCTTCTCCTCTAAAAGCTCCCAGCGCGCGTAGGTTTCATCAAGCTTGCGCTGCAGGGCATCGCGCTCAGACAGCACCTTTTTGACCTCATCCCCGCCTGAGGCATAGAGTTTGGGGTCTGCTGCCCTGGCGTCGAGCTTTGCAAGTTCACTTTCCAGGCTTTCAATTAAAGCAGGCAGTTTCTCAAGCTCATGCAGCTCAGTAAAGGAGATGCCGCCCTTTGCAGGCCTGGCTTCAGCGCTTTTGGGGGCTGCGGCCTCAACTGGCTGGGTCTTTGCCTGCCCCTTCGGGGGCAGGGCATTTTTCTTGTTGCGCTCTTCATTTTCCCGGCGCTTGTAGTAGGCCAGCACATCACTCCAGCCGCCGACGACAGTTTCAATGCCCCCTTTGCCGTCAAACACCCAGGTTTCGGTGGCCACTTTATCAATAAAACGCCGGTCATGGCTGATCACGATCACCGTGCCCTCAAAGGAGGCAATGAGCTCCTCAAGCAGCTCCAATGTCTCCAGATCCAAATCATTGGTGGGCTCGTCCATCACCAGCACATTGCAGGGACGGGCGAACATGCGCGCGAGCAGCAGGCGGTTTTTCTCGCCGCCTGAGAGCACGGAGGCCGGTGAGCGGGCGCGCCGTCCGGTAAACAGGAAGTCCCCGAGGTAGGAAATCACATGGCGGGTTTTGCCGTTGATGATGACATCGCGCCTTCCTTCAGCGACGTTGTCAGCAACGCTCTTTTGTAAATTGAGCTTTTCATGGTACTGATCAAAGTACTGATACTGCACATTGGTGCCGCGGCGCACCTTGCCGCGGTAGTCCTCAAACAGGCCTAACATCGCCTTAATCAAGGTGGTCTTGCCGCAGCCGTTGGGGCCCACGATGCCGATGCGGTCCTGGCGCATCACTGTAGCCGAGAAGTCGTTAATCAGCGGCTTGCCGTCAAAGGCAATCTTAAGATCGGTAAGCTCAAACACGATGTTGCCCGAGCGGTCAGCCTCTGAAATCTGCATAATGGCCCGGCCCTGGCGGTCACGCCGCTCGCGGCGCTGGCGGCGCAGATCCTCAAGGTTGCGCACCCGCCCCTCGTTGCGCGCCAGGCGTGCTTTCACGCCGCGGCGGATCCAGGCCTCTTCTTCAGCCAGGATGCGGTCAAATTCCTTGTTGGCAAGCTCCTCTTTGCGCAGACGCTCGTCGCGCAGCCTCAGATACTCCTCAAAGTTCCCGGGATAGGAATAGAGTTTGCCGCGATCGAGCTCCACAATGCGCGTGGCGATATTGTCAGCAAAAGCGCGGTCGTGGCTGACAAACATCAAAGTACCGGGGAAATTTAACAGCCAGTCCTCCAGCCAGGCAATGGTCTCAATGTCCAAATGGTTGGTAGGCTCGTCCAAAAGCAGCACTTCAGGCTCGCACACCAGGGCGGCAGCCAGGGCTACCTTGCGGCGCCAGCCGCCTGACAGGCTCTCAAGCGGCGTGTCGGGCTCAATTTCCATCTTATTGAGCACCTTGCAGATAATGCCGTCATACTTCCAGCCGTCGTGCTTTTCCACAAAGGCCGCCAGCGAGCCGTCAGCGTCCTCACCGCGGGCGATTTTGGACAGCGCCTCACCCACCACCGGGATAGCCGCAGCCGCCATGGCATAGGCCGTACCGTGCAGCGACAGCGGCGGATCCTGATCAAGGCGCACCACCTTTAAACCCTGGCGGATAATGAGACGCCCGTCATCGAGCTGATTGAGCCCGGCCAGGACTTTAAGCAGGCTCGACTTGCCCGAGCCGTTGCGGCCGACCAGGCAGATGCGCTCGCCTTCATCGAGGGCAAAGTCCGCGTCCTGCAACAGCGGCAGATCGCCATAGGCCAGACGGCCCTTTAACATGCTGATAATGGCCATGTGCTTAATCTTCTTCCGTCTTCACGCCCTCAGGGCCCCACACCCGGACGGTGCGCGGCTCGGGCCTTACAGCGCGCTCAAAACGTCCGCTTCGCCCGTCACGCCCGCCTTTAAAATCACGCCCGCCCTTGAAGCTGCGCTCAGTGCGTTCTGCTCTGAAACTGCCCTGCCCGGAAGATCTGTGGGCCCCGGCGCTGCGTCTGTCATCCCCCCAGGAGGCCGGTCGTTTGCCGCGGCTCAATTCCCTGCCCCCGCGCTGGCGCCCGCTGCGCTCAGAGCGCGCAAAGTCACGGCCTGTGCGCTCAAAGGGACGCGCTGCACGCTCTTGACCTTCACTGAAAGCTGAACCCTCAGCAGCGGCAGCCTCACTGCGGTAAGCTGCAGCTGTCCCGGAGACAGCGCCCCAGACATGCTCATTGGCCCGGGGAGCAGCACTGCCGGAGCCGGATACCGCACCCCGCTCAAATTTGTCAGCGTGCTCCCAACTGCGCTCAGTGCGCTCAGTGCGCTCAAAAGCGCTGCCGCCAAAAGCGGCACGAGAGCTGTTTTTAGAGAAGGGCTCGCGCCTGCCAAGAGTGCGCCCGGACCTTCGGCCTTCTTCCACGCGGCCTGCAAACACCCCGCGCGGGCCTTTTAAGATCTTCGACCAGCGCGGCATGCCCTGCACTTCCGCCATGGGCTCAGGCTCGGCAGTTTTGGCGCTTTCCTGATAAGTGAGGATAAAGCAGCAGTGAATCTTGCTGTCATGCGCGCAGTCAAGCGGAATGGTTTTGGCGCTGACATCCTCGCAGCTGACAAAGCCGTAGGGCTTTAAGGCCTCGGCATCGAGCTTGAAGCCGCGCTTGTTGCAGCAGAAAATGACCTCGCCCTCAGACTTTAAATGGCGGGTGAGATTTGACAGCAGCGCCGTCTGATCGCGCTCCACCTCAAAGCTGCGGCTCATGCGCTTGCTGTTGGAAAAGGTCGGCGGATCGATGTAAATGAGATCAAAGCGCCGGTTCTGATCCTGTGACAAATAGGCCAGGCAGTCAGCCTGCAGGAACTCATTGCGCTCGTTGACCTTAAGCTTGTTGAGGGTGAAATTCTCAATGCCCCATTCAAGATAAGTGCGGCTCATGTCCACGCTTAAAGTCGAAGCCGCCCCTCCGGCTGCCGCGGCAGCCGAGGCGGTGCAGGTGTAGGCAAAGAGATTTAAAAAGTCTTTTCCGGCGGCCTTTTCCTTAATCAAGGCGCGGATGGGCCGGCTGTCAAAGAAGATCCCGCTGTCAAGGTAGTCATCAAGCGCTGCCTTAAAGACAAGCCCGTTTTCGCGCACCTCCACCGTGCGGTGGGCGCTCTCTTCATTTTTCTCATACTGGGCGCTGCCCTTCTGGCGCTGGCGGCTCTTGACGATAAGCTGCGAGCCTTTAATCTTCAGGGTAAGCTGCAGCGCGGCAATCATGTCAAGCAGGCGGCGGCGCGCCAGTCCTCTGGCCACCGAGGCCGGAGCCTGATACTCCTGCAGCACTACATAATCATCATAGAGATCAACCGCGGCATTGTACTCCGGGATGTCGGCATCATAGATGCGATAGGCGTTAAGGCCTTCAGCCTCAGCCCACTTCTTTAAATTCTTGAGGTTCTTGCTCAAACGGTTGACAAAATCAGGAGCCGGAGGAATGGCATGACCGTCTGCAGTGAGCAGGGATGCCGGATCGGCCCCCTCCTCCAAGGTGAACACGCGCAGCTGACATTCAAGCGCACCGTTGTATAAGGTGTAGCTCTTCTCACCTTTAAGGCGCAGGCAGGAGAGCAGATCCTCAGAGCTTGAGATGACGGCCAGGCGCGCTCCGCCAAACAGCGCCTTTAACTTGGCGCCGAGATCAGAGTAAAGCAAAATGAGCTCATTGAAATTGCCCATGCGCTCGCCATATGGCGGGTTGGTCACAATGGTCAAAGGCAGGGTGCTGTCCTTAAAGGGATTGTCCTTAAGCTCAGAGATGGCACACTGTGAAAATGACAGCAGCTGCCCAAACCCGGCATGCTCAGCATTCTCCCTGGCGCGCTCAATCATGCGTGCATCGGCATCCGAGCCCATGATCTTAATGCCCTGGGAAAGCGCTTTGGCAATGCCCGCCTGCGAGCGCTCCTGAGCCTCTTCAATTAACTTGTCCCACAGCTCTTTATCAAAGGTCTTGAAGTTAAAAAAGCCGTAATGGCGGCGCTTCAGGCCCGGGGCGGTGTCAGTGGCCAAAAGCGCGGCCTCCAGCATCAAAGTGCCCGAGCCGCACATCGGATCGTAGAAATTGCCGCCCTGATAAGAGGCGCGCGCGAGCATGGCGGCAGCCAGGTTCTCCTTTAAGGGAGCTGAGCCGGTGCTGCGCTCAAATTCACGCCAGAACAGCGCATGGCCGGAGAGATCGAGGCCCACCGAGCACTCGCCGTGGCGCAGATGGGCATAGATTAAAACTTCAGGATCTTTGCGCTCGACATTGGGACGGGTGCCGCAGAGCTTGACGAAGTGATCACACACTGCGTCCTTGACCTTTTGTGCGCCGTACTGCGTATTGGAGATCTGAGATGAGGTGCCGGTAAACTCCACCGCAATGGTCTTTTCCACCGCAAAGAGATCTTCCCAGGCCACGCCGTAGCAGCCCATGTAGAGCTCCAGATCATCAGCGCATTTGAATTTGACAAGCTGCAGTAAAATGCGTGAGGCATAGCGCGACCACAGACAGATGCGCATGGCATTTTCCATGGTGCCGGCAAAACTGGCACCGGCCAGGGTTTCCTTGACGTTAAGGGCACCTAAGGCATTAAGTTCTGCACACAATAAGCTCTCCATACC
>JADINH010000137.1 GCA_017694225.1 Candidatus Avisuccinivibrio stercorigallinarum | reverse complement strand
TGCCTAATCCGCCCTGAGCGTTGCCGCCGGCTGGGTAGATCGGCATCTTCTTACCGTCTTTTGCTGAGATCTCCTGCACCATGTCACAGATGCCTTCTGCAACCTTGCTGCTGTGTGAAACCACGACGATACCTATCATTTCGTTAAAACTCCTTACACAATACCCAAAGACTTATTGTTATAGAGATTACCTAATTTTAATAAACATTGTAGCGTCTTAAAACGCGCTTTTACAGTCTACCTGAGAGTCAATCGCAAAAAAGCCGCACAGCTCAAATAATTAAGAATAAATCTCAACAATTTGCGCAAAATGTGAACCAGATCAGGACATTTAAAGCCAAAATGATCATCACCACTCAGGATGCACGGTAACGGCGCACCACTCCGGTCACCGGACCTACGATCTTCACCTCAGAGCATTCGTCGATCTGCAGGGGGCCGTACTCTCTGTTGCGGGCTAAAAGATAAGGCTTGGGCTTTAAGTGCAGTTCCTTGATGGTGTACTCATTGTCAATGCAGGCCACCACAATCGAGCCGTCCTGGGCTGGCAGTGAGGTATCCACCAGCACATAGTCCCCGGGCATAATGCCGGCCTCCACCATCGATCTGCCGTTGACGCAGTAGATAAAGGTGGAATTGGGGTGCGAGATTAAAAACTGGTTTACATCCAGGCTGCCGTCGATATAGCCGCCGTTGGGCGCCGGAAAGCCCGCTTCGATTTTCTCACCGGCAAGGGGCAGCTCTATGTGCTCCTTTTCATCCACTGCGGTGCCGAAACTTACCAGCTCAGCCATCACACCACCTCATTAATCCTGCGCCGGGCCTTTCCAAAGGCCTCAGAGAAACTCTCATTGTTTTTAACTTCCTCGGCCCCGGAGTCCGTTCTTTCTTCAGTGGCCGGCGCTGAGCCCTCAGCGGACTTCTCGCTTTTGCCCACCCTTCTTTTGTAAATCAGATCCCGCGGCCTTAATGTCGGGCGCGGCAGAATGCTGTAGATAAAATCAAAGCTCATGGCGCACCTCATAAATTAAAAACAATGCCCTTTTCTCTATTCTATCTTATTAACGTCCCTTTTGCCTGCCTGCTTAAGTTGCGTGACCGCTCAAAGCAAAAGCTTTGCTCAGCGCTCACAGCGCTGCCTTGCCTGCTCCAGATACTGCGCACACAGATCAATGCCGACTGATCTGCGCTCAAGCTCGCCGGCGGCAAGGCAGGTGGTGCCGCTGCCGGCAAAGGGATCGAGCACCACGCCCCCGGGAGGACAGGTCAGCACTATCGGGCGGCGCGGCAGGTCTGGCGGAAATACTGCTCCATGCGCGCCGGCCCTGCCCTGGCTGTCCTCGGGCAAAATATCCCAGACGTCAGAAAGTCTGGCCCCCTTAGGGCTGTACTTCAGAATATAAAAGCCCCGCTGCTCAAGCTCCCGGGCCCGGCCGGACAACTGCGGCGCGCTGCCATGGGTGATCCGGCCGCCTGCGCGCGGCACCAGCCTGAAATCAGGAATGCTCCCCTGCTCAACTTCTGCAAGGGCCTGGTCAAGAGCCGCGAGGGCCGCTTTCTTCTCTGTGTTTGAAAGCGCGGTGGACAATTCTATTTTGCGCCGGTAACGCACTCCGGTAACCCCGCCTGCGCTCACCACCGCACCGTGCCTGACGCTTTGGGCCCTGCCCGGAGGCAGGCGCGCAGCCTCGTCATTAAAGTAATAATCCCGGGCTGACTTGGTAAAAAAGAACAGCGGCTCCCACAAATTGCGCAGGCGGTCACGGGCCGGATCAGGCCCTCCTTTTACTTTGTGCCAGATCACCTGATTGCGCAGGGTAAAACCAAGCTCATCACAAAGGCGCTGCGCCAAGCGCCAGGGCAGCAGCATCACCCCTTTGTGCAGATAACTGTCGCTAAGATTAAGCCAGAACGAACCTGCAGGCTTTAAAACCCGGAAGATCTGCGCACAGACAGCCGTAAGCTTATCAAGGTACTCACCGGCGCTGTCCTCCAGGCCCAGTCCGCATGCGGCATACGCGCGCTGCCGATAGTACGGCGGCGAGGTGAACACCAGATCGATGCACTCTCCGGGAAAATCCTGCAGCACCTGCAGAGCATCGCCCTGCAAAAAGAGCGGCACGGTACTGCTCTCCTGAAGGAAAGCTTTTACCTTATTCTTTACAGTAAACTCTGTCATTGCCTGATGTACCGCATTTTATTCTTCTAATTATAGAATTGGCATAAATTTCATATACTATATTCTATACCAGAAGATTTATTATTGCTATATTGCAGATACAGCATTCAGGCAGGCTTAAAATCCGCAATCTTCAAACGCGCAAACTTCGAGCGCAGGCCGGATCAGCCAGATCAGGCCTTTAAGAGTACTGCAGATGCGATCCTGGCGGCAGCAGCGCCGCCCAGGAAAAAGTAAGCTCAGCGCCTGATGGTGGAGGCGCGCGGCATCAGCATCGGTGAGAGCAGATGACAGTCATTCTGCACCGGCTTGTGCGGCTGGCCGGAGGAATCTTCCATGCGGCTTGACTGCAGCTGCTGCAGCATAATCTCGGCGGCCATGCGGCCTAGATCATCAGCCGGCATGCGCAGGGCGGATATCGAGGTCGGATAGAAGCGGGACCATTCGCTGTCCCCAAAGGAAATGAGCGCAATGTCATCGGGCATCTGCAGCTGCTTTAAGTTGACAGCATATAAAATGCCGGCCGCCAGCGCATTATTGGAGGCCACAATGGCGGTCGGACGTTTGTCCTTTGGACGCAGCAAAATCATGTTCATCAGCTCAAAGGCCCCCATATAGAGCTCCTCATAGGACACGGCCTTGAGCTCGGCAATTTCCACCTGGGCATAGGCGCGCTGCGCCGCCTCGCTTCTTTTCTTAAAGGTGTAGACATTGTGTGAGCCGGAGACAAACAGGATCTTGCTGTGCCCCTGCTGCAGCAGATGCTCCACGCAGAGCTTGGCCCCGGCATCATTGTCCACCAGCACTTTGGAGCAGTTGATTTCCGGCACGTCTCTGTCCACCAGCACCACCGGCACCTCAGCTAAATTGGCGGTATAGGATTTGTAAAAGCCGGAGGTGGGCATCACAATGACACCGGCTAAGTGCAGACGCTCCCACTGCTTTAAGATGCGGGCCTCACGCTGCGGATCTTCACAGCTGGAGTTCACCACGGGATAGTATTCAGAGCCGGTGAACACATCAAGGGCAGCGTTTAAAATCAGGCTGGAGAAACTGTTGTTGAGATCTGCCACCAGAATGCCGATGGACGGCGGCACAATCTGCCGTACCGGATTGGTCATGACTTTGTGCAAATAGCCCTGCTTTTGAGCCTCGCGCAGGATCAACTCGCGGGTCTGGGCTGAAACCATATCCGGACGGGATAAGGCCCTGGACACCGTTGAAGGTGAAATGTTCAGCGCTTGTGCAATGCTCACTATACCAGCCATGGCAAACCCCTTTTGTGCAAATTTGAAAAACTTGCTGCAAAACTTTGCAGTAATGCCATTATGGCATATTTGCAAAACTCATGTTAAGCGCAGTGCAAATTTTGCACCGCAAAGAAGCGGAGGAGATCACACTTTTCCCCGCTGCTGCCTGCAAAGAGAACGCTAAGTTCGGGCTAAGATTTCTCTGTTAGCCTGAGGACAGACTAATTGAATGCTGAAATCAATGTACCTTTTTACAGGTTAAGACAGAATTAAGGAAAGCGTTATGGGAGTGTTTGACGATTTGACCAGGAGCCTGGGCTCCATTACCGGCAGCGGCAGCAGCGGGCAGCAAAATCAGGTCGGCTCGGGCCTGGGTGCGCTGCTGGGCAGTGCCGCAGCAGGCGGCATCCTGGGTGCACTGTTAGGCGGCAGCAAGGGCGTGCAGAAAGCGGCCAAAAACGCCGCTGCTATCGGCATTGGAGCAGGCGGCGCGATGCTTGCCTACAAACTCTTTCAAAAATGGCAGCAGGGCCGCAGCGCGGATGCTCCTGCGCCTGCAGCCGTTGCTCCGCAGTCCATTCAGGGTGCCGTTCAGGGCTGGAGCGGTGCCGGCACTCCGGCACTTGCACCGGCAGCGGATGCCCAGGCGGAAATTCTGCTTGAGGCCATGGTCTTTGCCGCCCGCGCCGACGGACATATAGATGCACAGGAGGAAAAGCTGATTTTGCAAAGTTCCGGACAGTTAGCACCAGGCGGAGATCTGCAGCTTAAGCTCTCCAGGTACTTAAACTGCCCGCTTGATCCCAATGATCTGGCCGCAAAGGTCAGCGACCCCGAGCAAAAGCGCGATCTCTACCTGCTCTCGGCGCTTATCGTCAAGCCCGATACCTTCATGGAGCAGAACTACCTTGCGGCCCTGGCACAGGCCCTGGGGCTTTCTGCAGAGCTCAAAGCTGAGCTTGACAATACCGCGGCGGCGCAGCGCCAGGCCCTGCTCACTGCCTCATAAAGGTATGCAAATTGCCGGACGGTTCTTCCCGTCCGGGGACACTTCCCGGTTTTTCCTTGATTGAACCTCACAGCGCAGCAGGGATTTTCGTCCCTGCTGCATTTTGGCCGGATGGTTTAACGCAGCGGCGGATACTCCTTTAAGATACGGGAGATCTCCTGCAAAATGCGCTTGTCAGAGATCGGGCCGTTGACGCCCAAAGTCTGGGCAAAATAAGACACCCGCAGCTCCTCCATCATCCACTTGACCTTATATAAAGGCTCCGGAGCCAGGCCCTTGGGGTAACGGGTCAGCGCACCCTGATAGGCATCAGAGACTTCCTCAAGCTTGCGCATGTAGGCCAGATCGCGGTTTAATTCACGGTTTAACTTCTTGATGCGCTCAATGCCGGCCTGCAGATAACGCGGGATCTGATTTAACTCCTCACGGGTGCAGCCGCTGACAAAGCCCTTGTACACGAGGCGGTTTAACTGCGCATCGAGATCGGCATAACTGCGCGCCAAATCAAAGGAGATCTGCCCCTTGAGCAGACGCTTGAGCTCATGGGCGCGGTATAAGATCTGCTCGACCACCTTGGCAGTCTCCAATACCTCGTCATGCACACCCGCACGGACCTTATCAAAGAGCTGGCGGAAGGAGATCTCATTCCACACCGGCGCGCCGTTTTGGCGCATCAGTTCGTCAATGGCGGCAAGCAGCATGTCAGACACCAGCTCCTTGACACTGCCAAGCGGCTGATAGTACATCGCAAGTTTGGCCTTGTTGGGCAGATGTGCCTCCAGGTAAGCCAGAGGATTTTTGATCCCGAGGAAAATAAGCCTGCGCTGGCCCTCCCACATGGCTTTGGCCTGGCGCTCCTTAGTATCGTAAAGCTCAAGGGACACCCCGGTGCCTTTGTCGGTTAATGCCGGATAGGCATTGATGGACAAAGAGCCCTGTTTGGTGATGCGCTCTTTTTTGATCTCGCCAAAGGTCCAGGA
>JADINH010000136.1 GCA_017694225.1 Candidatus Avisuccinivibrio stercorigallinarum | reverse complement strand
GGTGATCGGCATCCCTGCAGATACTGAAAAAAACGAACCGGCACCACAAACTGAAGACAAAGCGGAAGTAAGCTTCAGCAGTATTGAAGATATTTTTGCCCATGATTCTCAGGGCATGCTGGATATACCGGATGATTTTGTGCCGCCCATCTCTGTGCATAAAACCAAACAAGTAAGAGTAAACAAAGCTGATAAGATAGCCAAAAGCGTCCCTTGTCCAAACTTTTCCGAATATGCCCCTATTTTTGATGAAATCAGATGGCATTTAAAAGCAGGTAATCTAAAGCTCTCAAAATTCACAGGTTACACGCATCGTTTTGAGCCCGGTCAAATTTTTCTCCTAAACGGCTTTTATGTATTAGTGGCCGCTTGTGATTTTGAAAATGTCATCAGCAAAAATCACAAAAAACCTTACCGTATAAAACTGATTTACAGCAACCGAACTGAGGTATCACCTCTAAACTACACCTTCCTCGAGTCTTTAAACTTAGATTCATTAAGTGCATGCATACAGGCAGTAAATGAAGCAGGTGAGGCCTTTCTTAAAGAATTGAATGAGTACTTTACCGACGAAACGGAGCCCCTCAGCGAAAAGAAAGACAGCAACGACGACGAGAGCGGATATATCTACATCCTGCGCACCTTGAGCAAAGATCCTGCACTGCTCAAATTTCAGGAAAGCAGTTACTTAGTCAAAATCGGCTTCTGCACTACCACGGTTGAAGAGCGCATCAAAAATGCGGCCAATGATCCTACCTACCTCTTTGCCCCGGTCGAACTCATTACGTCCATAAAATGCTCAGGGATGAATGTGCACCTCTTTGAGCAATTGATCCATGCCTGTCTGTTCGCCCACCGCTTTAATGTGACGCTGACCAATGCCGAAGGCAAGAAGTTCCGTCCGCGTGAATGGTTCACAGTCAGTGCTGATACCGCTGTGGAGGTAGCCATGCACATTAAGGACGGCACCATAAATCAGTACAGGGTAGACCCGGTGACCGGAAAATTAAAACGCAAAACTCCCAAACAGCCCAGCCAGCCAATCGACTGAGCTGTGAAGGAAAACTGCCCTGGCCCACCGCCGCAGCGGCGGCGGGCTGGCTGTTCTTACTGCTGCTCTTTGTTCTTCACAAAGGCAATGCCCAGATCAGGGAAATCGGTAAACACACCGTCAGCACCGGCTTTATACAGCACCGCATCATAAAGCTCGTTGACGTCAGCGGCATAAGGAGGCAGCTGATCCTTGCGGATGGTGTAGGGATGCACCTGCAGGCCGTGCTTGTGGTACTGCTCCACCAGCTTGTTGACCTTGATATCACCGGGCTTACTGCTTTCCTCGTCGATCAGCATATGATAGTCAGGGCCCACGCCGTCGGCATAGCGGGCAAGTTCAGCAAAATTCTGCGGGTCAATCAGGTAATGATAGTCAAAGCGCTGCCACTTGCCGTCCTTGAGCTCATAGGTCTCATCCGGGCTTGAGGTCACCAGGATAACGGTTTTAAGATCCATGCCCAGGGCAGGCATCAGCTCGTCCTTGACGTACTTAAGATCCGGCCAGTCAAAGGTTTGAAAATAGACAGGACTGTCCTTGCTGGTGTAGCCGTACTTCTTGAGCACTTCAAGCGTGGCCTTTGAGATATCCTTGCCGTTCTGCTTGTGCAGCCAGGGTGCTTTGGTCTCAACATACAGCCCGACATTTCCGCCCATGGTCTTGTTCATGCCCTGAATAAACTCGATCTCCTCCTCAAAGGTGTGGATCTTGAATGTTGAGGTGAACATCGGGAAGCGCCCGGGATAGCCCTGCACTCTCTGTCCGTTTTCATCGAGGTTGAAGCCTTCAGTGAAGTTCAGGCTCTTGATCTCCGCAAGCGTAAAGTCGATGGCGTAATAGCGCCCGTCCTCGCGGGCACGGCCCGGGAACTTGTCGGCCACGTCAGTCACGCGGTCAAGATAATGATCATGGATGACAATGAGGTGGTCATCCTTGGTCATGGCCAGATCCTGCTCAAGGTACGGCACGCCCATGGCATAAGCCAGAGCCTTGGACTCAAGAGTATGCTCAGGCAGATAACCGCTCGCTCCGCGGTGGGCGACAATAAGTTTGTCCAAATGTTCAGTTTCAGCCATAGCGACCCCCTGCAGCGCAGCTGCGCAGAAGAACACAGCTGCAGCAATCCTGTTTACTGCTCTCATGGTAATGATATCCCTTTTTGTGCAAAATTTGCTGCAGGATACTAAAAGAGCGCAAAAAGCAGCTCAAAACTGCGTAAAGCTTCTGCAAAACAGCGTAATTTTTGAAAAATATCACGCACCTTCCGGTCAGGCCCAAATGAGCTAAAGCATTTGCTGCATCCTCAGGCTGCCTGATGGGGGCACCTGCCCTGCCTGTCCCATAGCGGCGGCTTAAGGCTCCGGAGAACAGTGTGTTGTACGCACCAGCAGAGCGGCCGCATTAATTTGGAAAGCAAATAACCTATATCTCATGCACAAGCCCCCTCGGCGCAGATCTCAAATGTTTTAATAAATGACTGGTACAGGCGGTGCACTCTGACGAGCGGCAGCCGGAGCGCAATTTCAGCACAGCGTCTTTCGTCGTCACTGACCACATACACGGTTTTAATGCTCGGAGTGCGCTGCACCACATGGACAAAGCGCTTGGCTGCACTGAAGTCAAAAAGAACGGCATAATAGGACGTGGCAGCAAAGCCCTGCTGCCTTTCAAGGCGTTGAATGACCGGGCCGCGGCAGCCAGACTGCATCCACAACAGAGGAGACACTGCAGTAAATGCCCTGTCGAGCCTGATGTGCCGCAGAGATTCGTATGTGAGCTCTAAAAAAATCGCATTTGCCCTGAATCCCTCAGATTTCTGCAGCTCTGTGCCCAAATAGGTGCCCTGCAGCGCCTTTCCCTGATAATTAACCCCATTGATAGTGCATTTTATGCGCGGCCAAGTCACATATCTCGCAATGCCATGCTCTTCCCAGCGGGCATCCCCTGGACGCAGACCCTGCGCTGTCATTTTGCGGGCCTCGCTTTTGGAGACCTCATTGTTGGTGATCAGGATGCAGCGCCGGTGCCCGTGATCCTCGGCATTAAGAAGATTGACCGCGTGCATGGTGGTGCCGGAGCCTGCAAAAAAGTCGACAATCAGAGCATTTGGTTTGTGCTTGATGAAAAAACGCAGGGTGTCAGCTACAGCGTACAAGCTTTTAGGATAGGTAAAGCGGCTGCTGCCTAAAATCTCGGAAAGCAGGCCTGAGCCGTAGCGTGCAGCATCATGCGTTGAAATGGTCCATTGAGTTCGGGGGATAAATTTCGGCTGGTAAGAGCTGTTATCCACGATAATAGAGCCGTCCCTGCGGCGGCCGGTGATGACAAACTCGCCTGCCTCCACCAAATGCTGCATACCAGATTTTAGATAGCTCACCGTTACCGGATTGGTATTACCCCGATCCAGGCGGACATAGCCGTGCTCAATTGCCGCCTGCAGCGAAGATGGCGAGAGCTGCCAGCGGCTTTCGCCGCCGTCAGTGCGCATCGGCCAGACGGTAATGCAGCCTGGCAGATCCTGAACAGAGGAGCGCTCCCTGCCCAAAGGCAGAGGCTCACCAATATGCACAATGCGGCTGAGATCATTGGCCACAAAGATGGGATAAAACATGGTAGGAGTAGATGTGCGGCTGCTGTACTGCGTACCGTAGCGGATAAGCGAGCTCCAGCGCAGCTTTTCACGCGAGGAGCGCTTCACCCCGCCCTGCCATTCAGTGCCCAGAGGCAGCGGCTGCGGCGCGGCACTGCCGAGATAAACGATGTTGATGTACTCATCATTGCGCGAAAAAGATGATTTGCGATAAGTGCCGTTAGGATTAACAGACGCTGAAATGATCTGCAGCCGCCCCTCCGGAAACAGCTGCTCCAGCAGCAGGCCAAGCCTGGTCTGTTCTTTTTCGTCGATGGTTACAATTAAAACGGAATCCTGAGGATTGAGCAGCTTTTTGGCCAGCTTCAGCCGCCGCTCCATAAACGAAAGCCATTTGCTGTGCCGGTACTGATCACTGCCATCGACAAAATCATTGTTATATTTCCAGTCATGAGCGCCGGTGTTGTAAGGAGGATCGATATAGATACAGTCTACACTGCCGGGGAAGCAGTAAATGAGCGCCTCCAGGGCATGGTAATTCTCAGCACTGATCACCACCTGCCAGGGATCATCCGGCCCGCCGCGCTCCACCCGGTCAAGTACCCGCATCCCGGGATAGATAGGCTCATTGAGGGCAGTGAGTGCAACCAGATCTGAAAGTGCAGCCTCACAGTGCTCTGCGCCACGCACCAGCTGCGCCCGATCATCTTTAACTGCACTTACCTGCCAGGCCTCATTGGCAGCCACCGCTGCAAAATGGCCGCGCGGGGGCAGTACATTAACCAAATCACCCACAGCCGGAGCCTTGCCGTACAGTCTGACCGCCTCAGGCAGATTGTGCTCAAACACCAGTCCATAGGCTCTCCGGCGCAGAGAGGCGCGCAGTTTGGCGGCCAGAGCAGGATTGAGTGCTTCAACTTCGTTTATGGTGTCTTCAAGATCGAGATCTTCGGCTGCGGCAGATGAGGTCATGGATATTCCTATTTGGTGCCAGGCAAAGCTGACGATAAATTCATCATAACGCCGCAGCGCGGGCTTGAAGCTGTGCAGTAACAAAAAAATAGTTGAAAACTTGGCACGAAAATTGATGTGGACTGGGTCGTGATCAGATCTGAAACTTGGGCAAAACAAAAAAGCTCCATTTAAGGAGCAAATCTGATATCTTAATGAATAAATTTAATATAAGAGGAATGGTGCTGATACCCAGAATCGAACTGGGGACCTCACCCTTACCAAGGGTGCGCTCTACCTACTGAGCCATATCAGCACGAAGAGTTGGCGGAACGGACGGGAATCGAACCCGTGACCTCCTGCGTGACAGGCAGGCATTCTAACCGGCTGAACTACCGCTCCACACTGTATAGGTTAAGCCTGGCGATTACCTGCTCTCGCACAAACGTACGTTGC
>JADINH010000135.1 GCA_017694225.1 Candidatus Avisuccinivibrio stercorigallinarum | reverse complement strand
GGATTTGAGCTTTGACGGGCTCAAGGCCCTGGATCAGGCGGTACGCTGCCACTGCTCTTCGGAGTACAGCCTGATTGATCTGCTTTCCAGCCTCAACGGCCCCGCCAAGGACGAGTACATCACCCGCGAAGCCTTTGCCGAGAGTTTAAAGAGCACTCCGCAAAGCGCCCTGCACGGGATAGACGAGGCGGTGGCAAAGGAGCTTTATACGAGGCTCAATGGCAGGCAGAGCTGAGAGCTGACATCTCCTCAGCCGGCGCTAAGTCTGGCCCTTTAAGCTCAAGCGGTAAGCGGCATGGTTTTTTTAACTTCAGTCAAAGGAGAGAACAGCATGCGTGGCATTAAAAACTTAACTGCGGTGGGGACAGCGCTGCTGCTCTGCCTCAATACGGCGCAGAGTGCCGAGGCCTTCGGGACTGACGGTCTGCGCGAGGCTTTAATAAAACAGGGGCTGGAGCAGCGCAGCAGCCCGCTTGATGCATCATTCCATAAAATCGATGACGACTGGGACGATGATGACCGCTGGGAGCGCCGGCACCGCGGCCGTGGGGACTGGGATGATGACGACGATGATTGGGACGACAGGTGGGATGACGATGATGACGACGATCGCTGGGAGCGCCGGCAGCGCGGGCGCGGCTGGGATGACGATGATGACGATGATGACGATTGGGATGATGACAGGTGGGACGATGATGATGACGATCGCTGGGAGCGCAGACATCGCGGCCCACGCGGACGCGATGACTGGGATTAAGCGCTGAGGTTTTCAGCTTTAAGTGCATTTCTTCAGGCGCCCCGGCTGTAAACAGCGGGGCGTTTTGCCAAACAGCGCACAATATGGCAGCCCCTCAGTTTGAGCTAAGCATTTGGCGTTATGCTTGTACACTAATAGGTATAAAATTTTCAGATTTAATGTTGAGGTGAATTTGTATGTATAGATTGAAAGGATTGACCGCAGCTGCGGCAGCCCTGCTGCTGAGCCTCGGTGCGGCGCAGGGGGTGCAGGCAGCTGACAATGACGGTCTGCCTGAGGCTTTGCAGCGCGTTCAGGAACATGGCGAAAACATCCGCGATGCCCTGACCGGCCGCGGAGATTGGGCTGATGATGAGCGAGAAGACCGCCGCGGCAGCGCAGATCGCGATCGCCGGGATCGCGATGATGACCGCTGGGATAATGATCGCCGTGGCAGGGATCAAGACCGTTTCGATCGTGACGGCAGGGATCGTGATGATCGTGACCGCTTTGAGCAAAACCGCCGCGACCGGGATGACCGCTTTGACAATGACAGACGCGATCGCAATGATCAGCGTTGGGATAATGACCGGCGCGATCGCAATGACGTGCGCCGGGACAATGACCGCCGTGATCGCAATGATGTGCGCCGGGATAACGACCGCCGCGATCGGGATAATGGTTTTGACCGCGGCAGCAAGCCCGATCCCAGGAAGCATCCGGCCGCTCAAAACAATCCTTCCAAGAAGCATCCCGGCGTTGACAAGAGGCCGCCCAAAAAGCACGATGCCTCAGACAACAGGAACAAAAAGCCCGGTCAGAACAACAAACGCCCTGACCCAAGAGCACGCCATGATCGTTAAGGGCGCTATCCGCGGTAAAATCTAAAGCGCAGTACTGTTAAGGCGTTTAGTCTGCAGTATCGCGTGGTTTAGATAAGTTTTGTAAAAAGCACTGCCAGTCTTCAAGCTGACGGTGCTTTTCGTTTTCCGGCAGATACAGCCATTTAAAGTAATACTCCTCCTCAAGGCGTGCCAAAAGACCGGTCAAATCAAAAAGCAGGGCAGCTGCGTCTTTTAGCACGGCCAGGGGCAGCGGGGAGATGTAGTGCAGGGTGGGGCACTGTGCTGCTGCGGCAAGGAGAAAAGCGGCAGCAAAGATGCGCGGCTCTGGCTTGTCCCCGTGATGGCTGACGTGATGCTCAGAGGCGCCAAAACAGCGGCTGTCGGGCAGAAAGATGGTGCCGTCGGCAAACTCCAGATCAATGGCGCGCTCGTCCTCGCGCAGCCAGCGTGAAGCAATATCTTCTGCAGTGGCCGGCGGCTGCAGCAGCATGCGCCAGCCAGGCGCCACAGCCTTTAAGGCAAAATCAGCGCATTTATCGGCAAGGGCGGTGGCAAGGCGCGCGCAGTTTAGCGCTGTGCACTCAAAATCTGCACCCGTCACCTGGCCCACCAGATACTGCACCACAGGCAGGCGCTCTTTGTTGATGACATCGTAAAGCTCAAAGCTGTCGTCAGCGGCATGGCTTAACATCTGTACGCTGATGCCGTCCTCACCGTGCTCATGCAGGGCGCTTTCGAGCTTTTTGAGGTCCAAATAAGTAAAGGTGCGCTCTTCGTATTTGTCCTCCAGAATCTCGCCGCGCGCGAGGCGCACCGGATCTTTTTTGCGCAAAAAGCGCTCGCTGACATCAAAGATAAGCCCCCTGGCATAAAGCTCCTCAAAGGCCGCGGCCACTTCTTCGCGGCTTAACTTTAAATGCAGGGAGAGCTGATAGAGATGCTGCTTTTTCTGAAAGCGGCAGGTCACATCGCGGGTATTCCAAAAGAGCAGGGCTGAGAGCACCAGGGTAAGGGCATTGTGCTGTCCGCCGGTGAGGGCGGTCAGCTGCGGGTAATAGGGCAGGCGGTTTAATCCAAGTTTGGCCATGACTATAACAGTGTGCGCGGGCGCAAAAATGCCTTGTTAAAGAAAATTGAAACCCTGACTGACTTTTGCCGGCAGCAGGGCCATGAGTAAAGCTGCAGCAGCTGCAGCTAAAAAAAGACCGCACCAGCGGCGCGGCCTTCTTTTTAAGCTCGTTTAAAGTTTAGAGCTTGTGACCCATTTCATAGGCGTCAGCGTGCACGTCGGTCACGGCTCTGCCTGAAGGATCGGCCATGTTCTTGAACTTCTCGTCCCAGGCAATGGCGGTCTCGGTGGAGCAGGCCACTGACTTGCCGTAAGGCACGGTCTTGACGGCAGACGGGAGCTTGAACAGTTCCTCAAAGATCTCACGGTAGAGGTAAGCCTCCTTGGTGAGCGGAGTGTTGACCGGGAAGCGGTCGGCAGCCTGGGCAAACTTGCGGTCTGAAATCTGCTGTTCAGCATAGTCGCGCAGGGCGTCAATCCAGGAGTAGCCCACACCGTCGGAGAACTGCTCTTTCTGTCTCCACAGCACTTCCTCAGGCAGCATGCCCTCAAATGCCTCACGCAGCACCTTCTTCTCGATGGTCTTGCCCGGGCACATCTTGTCAGCCGGGTTGATGCGCATGGCGGTATCAAGGAAGCGCTTGTCGAGGAACGGCACGCGGCCCTCAACGCCCCAGGCCATCAGGGACTTGTTGGCGCGCAGGCAGTCATACAGGTGCAGCTGAGAGAGCTTGCGCACGAGTTCCTCGTGGAACTCTTTGGCGTTCGGGGCCTTGTGGAAGTAGAGGTAGCCGCCGAAGATCTCATCAGAGCCTTCGCCTGAGAGCACCATCTTGATGCCCATGGCCTTGATGTAGCGGGCCATTAAGTACATCGGGGTGGAGGCGCGGATGGTGGTCACATCATAGGTCTCGATGTGGTAAATCACATCACGCAGCGCATCGATGCCCTCGTCGATGGTGTAGTGAATCTCATGGTGCACGGTGCCGAGGTAGTCAGCCACCACGCGGGCCTTCTTTAAGTCAGGAGCACCCTCAAGGCCGATGGCAAAGGAGTGCAGGCGCGGGAACCAGGCCTCGCTCCTGCCTTCATCTTCAATGCGTCTTTCAGCATAGTGCTTGGCGATGGCGGAGATCACGGAGGAGTCAAGACCGCCGGAGAGCAGCACGCCGTAAGGCACGTCGCACATCAGCTGGCGCTTGACGCTGTCCATTAAGGCATCCTTCAGGGCGCCGATGTCGGTGGTGTTGTGCTCGACATTGGCGTAGTCCATCCAGTCGCGCTTGTAGTAGGGGTGGAACTCCAGATCCTGCTTTGAATAGAGGTAGTGCCCCGGAGGGAACTCTTTGACCGTATCGCAGATCGGGGTTAAAGCCTTCATCTCGGAGGCCACATAGAAACGGCCTTCGTGATCAGAGCCCACATAGAGCGGCACGATGCCGATATGATCACGGGCAATGAAGTAGGCGTCATCAGCGGCGTCATACATCAGGAAGGCAAAGTCGCCGGTAATGCGGTCGAGGAACAGTTCACCGTTCTGCTTGAACTCCTCAAACAGCGGAATTAAGACCTCGCAGTCAGAACCGGTCTTGAAATTGTAATTGTGAGTAAGCTCGCTTTCTAATTGCTTGTGATTATAGATTTCGCCATTGGCTGCCAGCACCAGAGTCTTGTCATCATTGTATAAAGGC
>JADINH010000134.1 GCA_017694225.1 Candidatus Avisuccinivibrio stercorigallinarum | reverse complement strand
CCGTACAGCAGAGTTAAGACAAAATCCGCTCAATGTGCTTTTTGGCAAAAAATAAGCCCCCGGATAACCGGAGGCTCAATCGGATATTAGAGGTTTAGAAGTTTTTATTCTTTGACGAAATTAAAGTGACTTTAAGAAGGCAGCCACTTCCTCGTCCTGGCAGTTGGGATAGAAGAGCCCGGCGAACTTCGGATCGTCGATGGTGCTCTTGACGAACTCCTGATCAAGGCCCTTTAAGACTTCAATCAGCGGGCGGTGAGTGATTTCCTTCACCCCGTCCAAAATGCGCTTGTTGGCCTGCTCAGGCTCACGGCGCTCGATCGGATATCCGCCGCCAAAAGGAGTGCAGAACAGCTTCTCAAAGATGTAGCGCAGATTGAGCTCACCGCCCCAGCCAAAATTCTGGGCATAGGCTAAAGCCACAGCATTGCCGGCGTTGACCTGGCCGAAGAGATAAGCATCAAGCGGAGACTCGATGTGGCCGCACTGTACACCCGGGAAAGCATTGCAGGCAATGCAGGCGCCCTCGCCGGTGCCGCAGCCGGTGACCACGAAATCCACGGCCTTGGTGCACAGCAGGATGGAAGCGAGCAGACCGTTCTTGACATAGGTCAAAGAGCGCTTGTCCTCGGCGCTGTACATGCCATAGTTGTATACGGTATGGCCATAGGGCTCAACAGCAGCCTGCAGCTCCTTTAACACCAGAGCGTTCTTGGCTGCCTGTGAGTTCTCTAAAATTAATGCAATCTTCATGATCGAAACCACCTTCAATGATCTTTGGTTTTAAATGCTGTGCATAGTATGCCAGCTTTTGAGGCTTTGCGCAAACGTTTGAGCAAAGATTTTGCGCCAGGCTGAAAATGCTTAAATTTGCGCAGCTGAGCATTGACGCGCGTCCTGTGCACCGCAATAATTAGTGAGGTTTTAGACAAAGGGTGATTTAACGTGATCAGCATTAAAGACATAGCCAAAGAGCTTGAGATCACTCCCTCGACCGTCTCGCGGGCCTTAAACGGCAAGAAAGGCGTGTCCAAGGAGCTGGCCGCACGCATCTTAAAGAAATGTGAAGAGCTGGGGTACAAGCAGAACGCCCTGGCCAAGAGCCTGATCACCAATAAAACCGACACCATCGGCATTGTGATCCCGGACATCACCTCGCGCTATTACTCCTTTGTGGTCAAAGGGGTCAACACCTGCCTTGAAGATCACGGCTACAGCCTTATTCTCTGCAACGCCAACCGCTCGGCCGATATTGAAAAGCGCTGTCTTGATCTGCTGCTCTCCCGCCGGGTTGACGGCATTCTGATCATCTCGCTGACGGCCAATCCGGAGGAGTTAATAAAGCTCTCCGAGCGCGGCATCCCCATCGTGCAGATTGACAACGTGATCACCCCGCAGCTGCCTGCCGTCATCAACGACAACTACCGCGGCGCCTGCATGCTCTTTGAGCACATGGTGCAGCTGGGCTGCCGCCGCATCGGCTGCCTGATGGGAAGGCGCAACACCTGGACAAGCAAAGACCGCCTGCGCGCCTACCGCGATGTGATGGCCGCCCATCAGATTGAAGTCGACGAAAGCCTGATTTTCCAGATTGACAGCACCCCGGAGGAAGGCTACAGGGCCACGCCCAAGCTCCTTGAGCACAGTCCGGATGCCATATTTGCCATCAATGACACTACCGCTATGGGCGTGCTGCGCTGGTGTATGGACAATCAGGTCAAAGTGCCGGAGGAAGTGCGCCTGGCAGGCTTTGACGATCTGGACATCGCCTCAATGATCCATGTGCCGCTGACCACCGTGCATCAGCGCAAGACCAGCCTGGGCAGCAGCGCAGCGCTGGAGCTGCTGCAGCGCATCAAAAACCCGGACGCAGCAGAGCGCATTATCACCCTGATGCCAAGCCTCAAGGTGCGCCAATCCTGCGGCGAAGAGCTTGAGACCCCGCCACACCCCTTCACCTGGCCAAGGGTACAGTAAGCCCTGCAGAAAAAGCGGCCCTAAGTACAGCATCAGGCGGCAGACAGTGTGCTGGCCAGACAGCAGGGCAGCCTGGGCTTTGCGGCAAAGCCGCAGGCTGCAGGCGCATCAACAGCAAAAAAGCCCTCAGCAACTGAGAGCTTTAAGAAGGTCTTAACAAATCTGAGATAAGTTGACTGCTACTTCTGCACCGGGGCAGCCTGCTTGACCTCTATGGTCGTTGAGAGGATATCGCGATCCACCTCACCCACGATGGTGATGAGCTGATCCTTTTGAATGTGTGACCAGTTGCGATCGTCATCGAGCTCCACCTCAATGCGCTGGCCGGCCTCATCAGTGAACTCGTAGCGGTCTTCACCAAGGTAGTTGGTCAGGCGGCCGGTTAAGGTCACGACCTGATCGTCATAGGCATTTTTGAGCACGCCGTCTACAGTAGAAGGGGCCTGATTGTTAAAGCCTGCCGGAGCCTGCGGAACTGCAGCAGAAGAACCAAAGCCCTGAGGAGCAGCCACAGCTGCAGTGGAAACTAAAACGGCGGCTAAAGCGGTTAAAACTAACTTCTTCATATCTGTCTCTCCAAGGTAGATTGCTGTTGTTTCAGTTCATTTTAGAAAAAGAAAATTAGCTGAGACTTAGTCAGCGCAAAAATTTGACAGCCAAGTTCTGAGGCCCTGCCCTGCCGGCAAATAAGAGAGCAGGGAGCTGCATTAACTAAAGAAGGAGCACAGCAGACGGTGGCAGAGCAGTGAGATCATCTGCAGCTCTGAAGTAACCGCGGCAGACAGTCAGTAATATTACTTAAGTTTATATTGTGCCAAAATTGTAATACTGCTAATCCAAAACTAATATTACTT
>JADINH010000133.1 GCA_017694225.1 Candidatus Avisuccinivibrio stercorigallinarum | reverse complement strand
CTTTCTGACTTAATTAGGGCTCAAGGCCGTTGGTCTTTAACACGATCTCACGCTCGAACACGCGCTCGCAGTAGTGGCAGCGCATCATCACCTTGCCGTCTGCTGTCTTGCTGATCTTAAAGCGCGAAGTGGCAGCTTCCTCTACATGGGTAATGCAGTTGCTGTTAGGGCAGGCAAAGGCGCCGATGATCTCAGGGGGCAGACGCAGCTTGTACTTGTCCACCACCTTGTAGTCGGAGATCTGATTGATGGTGGCGTTGGGCGCCAAAATGGCCAGCTGCTCGGTCTCGCTCGGCGAGAAGGTCACATTCTCAATCTTGATGATGTCCTTGGTGGAGCCGTCGCTTGAGCGCAGGTTGAAGCCTACGGTCATGCGGTTTTTCTTGCTGCGGCCTAAGAACTTAAACAGGCGCAGAATGTTCATGGCCTGACCGGGGGCGATGTGATCGATCACAGTACCGTTGGCAATGGCCTCAACTAAACGCTTGTCCTGAGAGATATTGGTTTCGGTCATTTTTTAGATCTCCTTGTTTAAGACCAGTGACAATAAAGCCTGACGGGCATAGACGCCGTTGGCTGCCTGCTTGAAGTAGTAGGCATGCGGTGAGGCATCAACGTCCAAGGTGATCTCGTCAATGCGCGGCAGCGGATGCAGGATCTTCATGTTGGCCTTGGCTTCAGTGAGCATGCCGGCGTTTAAGATGTACTTTGAGCGCAGGTGCTGATATTCAGTCTCGTCAAAGCGCTCTTTCTGCACGCGGGTCATGTAGAGAATATCCACCTCAGGGATGACCTCTTCAATGGTCTTGTGGATGGAATAGGTGATGTTGTGGGCCTTTAAGTGATCCAGGATGTACTGCGGCATGGCCAGCGAGTCAGGTGACACCAGGTAGATGCGGGCGTTGTACATGGATAAGGCTTCAGCCAGGGAGTGCACGGTGCGGCCGTACTTTAAGTCGCCCACGAAGGCGATCTTGATGTCCTCCAGGCGGTGCTGGGTCTCATAGATGGTAAAGAGATCAAGCAAAGTCTGTGAGGGGTGCTGATTGGAGCCGTCGCCTGCATTGATCACCGGCACCGGGGAAATGTCAGCGGCCAGACGGGCGGCGCCTTCCATGTGATGGCGGATGACCAGGGCATCAGTGTAGGAGGTAATGATGCGGATGCTGTCGGTTAAGGTCTCACCTTTCTTGCCAAGAGAGGTGTTGCTGGCGTCGGCAAAGCCGATGACGCGGCCGCCTAAGCGGTTGATGGCGGTCTCAAAAGACAGACGGGTGCGGGTGGAGCCTTCAAAGAAGGTCACACCGATAAGTTTGCCCTTCAGGAGATCATCACGCGGGTGCTCTTTGAGCTCGCGGGCAGTCTTCAGCACCAGTTCAATATGATCGCGTGAAAACTCGGAGATGGAGATGATGTCCTTTTGAAAGAGGGGATTTGTCATTTTTGTTAGTCCCTTTAAGTCAGAAGTTGTCTTTTAGGGAACTTGACGCAGGCAGGCTTCAGGAAGCGTGCTTTTTGCGCTGTTCCTGAAGACTTTATTATACAGAAATGGAGCGCACTTGTGCAGTGGCAGTGCGCTCTTTTACAAAATGTGATCAGATCTCCCGCGGCGGCAGGCGCAGGGACTTGATGTACTGCAGCGGCGGCAGGCCGTAGGCGCGGTGAAACTCGCGGCTGAACTGCGTGGGGCTCTCATAGCCCACCTCAACTGAAGCGAGGTTCACCGACATTGCCTTCTCGCGCATCAGGAACAAAGCGCGCTGCAGGCGCAGCTGCTTTTGAAACTGCAATGGACTTACGTGGGTGAAGGAGCGGAATTTGCGGTAGAAAGCCGAGCTTGACATCTGCGCCATCTTGGCTAAATCGTCAACCATGATGCTCTCGGCAAAATGCTCTTTTAAGTAATTCACCACTGTAATGATTGATCTGCTGTCTTCACTCTGGCGGCAGAGCTGCCTTAAGATAGAGCACTGCGGATGGGTCAGCAGGCGGTAGTGCAGTTCATTGAGCAGCAGCTCGTCAAGATAGGGCTCGGCCCGGGTTTTTTTCATCTGTGTAAACAGGCGGATGAATAAGCCCAAAAGCTCCTCTCCGGCCTCAAAGATGATTAAGGGCTCGGCGTTGGGGCTGTCGTTTTCATCAGACTGCAGGTGGATGCCCTCTGCACAGGCATGCAGACGGTTGATGTCCAGTCGGAATGACAGACACATCAGCGGATCCTGCGCCGTAGCTCCGTGCGCATGGAAGACGCCGGGGGCGCTCAGCGCTGATACACAGCCGGTGCCGGCCTTGAGGTGATAATGCGCTCCCAGGATAGAGGTCTCTTTCTCACCTTTCACCACTAAGGAAAACAGCAGTTGTTCTGCATCGATGTCAATGGTGTGATCGTGCTCGCGGCGGTACAAAGTCTGCTCGGGCATGGAAGACACCGCAATGCCTTCGTGCGGCAGCAGGGCCGCAAACAGAAGGCTGAGTTCTTCAAGTCTGGTCATACAAAACTAAAAAAATAACCACAATTACTGATGACAAAATAAAATCAAATGAGAAATTTTGCAAGAAAAGTTTTGTAATTCGTCTGATTTCTTTTGATGTGCCTGATAATTATGGAAATTTTCGAAATTTACCCAAAACTGCCTAATATTCTATGAATATCCGGGCTTAAAACTAAAAATGGATAATGCATGCAGAAAAATACTGCCTGATCGTGCTTTTACAAAAATTTAACCTCGGCCCTTTACAAAGCAGGCTGAAGTATGGATAATATGCACCCGTTGCACAGGGGCGTAGTTCTAATGGTAGAGCAGCGGTCTCCAAAACCGACGGTTGAGGGTTCGAGTCCTTCCGCCCCTGCCAGCACAGCGTGCTGCACTTGTAACAACCTCCATCCTCTACTAAAATTTCCAGCAGCAAAACTTAAACAGTGTGCGCTTTTGCGCAGGTCAGGTGCATTGTGCCTTTTTCTTTGTATTATCTCTATCACAGCGGCTTTGCCTTATGCTTTGACGATTTTACGGTGCTCATTGATTACTTTGAGGACAGTAAGGATGCAGAGCACGGCATTTTTCATGAACAGCTGCTGCAGCGCCCGGGCACGCTCTATGTGCTCTCAAGCCACTTCCATCAGGATCATTTCAATCCTTTAATCTTTGATTTTTTAGAGCAGAAAGAAGATCTGCGCTATATCTTGTCCAAGGACATCTACAAGAAGCGCAAAAAGTGGCTGCCGGTCGATGACATTGCCTTTTTAAGCGCAGGCGATACCTATGCTGATCAGCATCTTTCCATCAAGGCCTTCGGCTCCACTGATGTGGGCGTGTCCTTTTATTTCGAGGCCGGAGGGCACAAGTTCTTTCATGCCGGTGATCTCAACAACTGGCACTGGCAGGATGAGAGCACGCCCGAGGAAAGCGCAGGGTACGAAAAGCTCTTTTTAGTGGAGTTAAAGAAGATTAAAGCAGAGTTGCCGGGCCTTGATGTGGTGATGTTCCCCACCGATCCGCGCCTTGGCAGTGATTATCTGCGCGGGCCGCGGCAGTTTATTGAAGCCATCCCGAGCAAAGTGCTGCTGCCGATGCATTTTGATATGGAGTATGCCAAGGCCAATGCCATGAAAGAACAGGCCGCCCGGGCCGGCACAGCCTTTGTTGAACTTACAGCACGCGGTGAGGGCTTTGCCTTTGCCGATGATTTGAGCTTTCGCAAGATTTAACCACCAAAAAAATTACGGAGATTTAACCATGCAGGTAACCGCCCGCTTTGATCACTTCAACATCAATGTCACAAATCTCGACAAGAGCATCAAGTTTTACAAAGAGGCCTTAGGCCTTGAAGAAGTGCGCCGCAAGGAAGCCTCAGACGGCTCCTTTACCTTAGTGTATCTTGGCGATCAGAAAACCGGCTTTTTGCTGGAGCTGACCTGGCTGCGAGACAAAGAGGGCGGCTATGAGCTTGGCGACAACGAGAGCCATCTGTGCCTGCGTGTGGCTGAGGATTATGCGGCCGTGCGCGCCTTCCACAAGGAGATGGGCTGCGTGTGCTACGAGAACGAAAAGATGGGGCTCTACTTCATCCACGATCCTGATGACTACTGGATCGAGATCCTGCCTGAGAAGAAGTAATCATGCCGTTTAATCCACTGCGCACCATCTGGCAGCTGCGCCCCGGCATCAAGCCGCCCTTTGGGGGCACAGATGAGGCTGCAGAGGCCGGGCAGGTTGAACAGGCTCAGCCTGCACAGCCTGCAAAGCCGGCACAGCCTGAACCTCAGGTGAGTGCAGATCATCCTGCCGCTTCTGCAGCGGCCCCGGTGCTTTCAACGGAGGCGGCACCCACGCCTGAGCCCGGCGGGGTCAATCATGCAAAGCTGGAGCAGGATGCCGCGCAGATTGTGCAGCAGGCCAAAGCCGCCGAGCAGCACCGCCGGGAGGAGCTGGTAAAAGCGCAGCAGGCTGCCAAAGCTAAGGCTGATGCTCAGGCTCAGGCTGCCAAAGCTCAGACGGCGGCACAGCCGCAGCCGGTGCAGACTGCAGGACCTGCCTGCACCTTATACATCAGTCCGGGCCTGAACACGCTTTCATACCTGGAAGGGCTTAAGGCCTTTATGCACAAAAAGGGCGTGCGCATTGAGCCTTTTATCAGGGGGCAGGCTGTAGCACAGCCGGCCCTGGTGCTGCTCTCGCCTGGCGATCTGCCGCCTGCGGGGGCAATGTGCTTTGTGCCGGATGAAAACAAGGCGGCGCTGTGGGCGTTTTTAAAACAGCAGCTGCCGCAGCTTGCCTCCTGACAGGAAATTTTATGTGTGCCGAAAATAACACTGCATCCGCTGCATCCGCATCTGCATCCGCTGTTTCAGCCTCCGGGCAGCCGGGGCGGCAGCACTGCAGGCTCAAATACGAAATTACAGAAATCAAAAAGCCCGGGGAGGCGCAGCTTAAGGATCTCTTTGCCATCGAGCTCTCGGCCCATCTCAATCCCTGGAGCTATGACAACATCAAGGCCTGCTTTACCCCCTTCAATCACGTGCTTGCAATTTATGTGCAGGGGGTTATGGCGGGTTTTGCCATTGTGCAGTTAATTGCCGGGGAGGCGGAACTGCTCACCATCGGCATAAAAAGAGAAAAGCAGGGGCAGGGCCTGGGTCGCGCGCTGCTGAACGCTGTGCTGGATTTTTGCCGGGCAGCGCAGGCGCAGTGCATGTTCCTGGAGGTGCGTGTTGGCAATGAGCCTGCCAAGGCGCTCTATTTGAGTTCAGGTTTTGAAATTGTGGGGGTGCGTGAGCACTATTATGAGGCTGCAGGCGGGCATCCTGCTGAAGATGCATACACGATGCGCCTTGATATGCAATAAAAACGTTGCAATTCTTTGATGCGTCTTGCAATTTTGATGAGTCTGACTTTAATCCCGGTCTGCCGCGGCTATAATTGAAGTTTGTAATGACACTTTGTGTTGAATAAAACTTATTACAGGAAATAGCCATGCTCATAGGTATTCCAAAGGAAAGCTTACGCGGTGAGACCAGGGTAGCTGCTACCCCCGACACCGTGGGCAAGCTCATTAAATTAGGCTTTGAAGTGCAAATTCAAAGCAATGCAGGTGCAGACGCCAGCTTTGATGACGCCCAGTACACCGCTGCCGGTGCCAAGGTGGTCAAGGGCCGTGAAGTCTGGAACTCTTCAGATATTATCTACAAGGTCAATGCCCCCAATGACGACGAAGTCGGCTATTTAAAGGAAGGCCAGACCTTAGTGAGCTTCATTCGTCCGGCTCAGCATGAAGATCTGGTCAAGAAGCTCAATGAAAAGAAGGTTACAGTGCTGGCCATGGACATGGTGCCGCGTATTTCCCGCGCCCAGGCCCTTGATGCTCTGTCCTCCACTGCCAATATTTCAGGCTACCGCGCCGTAATTGAAGCCGCCCACTGCTTTGGCCGCTTCTTCACCGGCCAGGTCACTGCTGCAGGCAAGGTGCCGCCGGCCAAGGTGCTGGTCATCGGTGCCGGCGTGGCAGGCCTTGCGGCCATCGGTGCCGCCCACTCTTTGGGCGCCGTGGTGCGTGCCTTTGACACCCGCCTTGAAGTGGCTGATCAGATTAAGTCCATGGGCGGTGAGTTCTTAAAGCTTGATTTCAAGAATGAAGACGGCAGCTCCTCTGACGGTTATGCCAAGGTGATGTCCGATGAGTTCATCAAGGCTGAGATGGAGCTCTTTGCCAAGCAGGCCAAGGATGTAGACATCATCATTACCACCGCCGCCATCCCGGGCAAGCCCGCTCCGCGCCTGGTCACCAAGGAAATGGTCGAGAGCATGAAGCCCGGTTCTGTGATTGTGGACCTGGCTGCTGCCACCGGCGGCAACTGTGAGCTTACCGTTGAGGGCAAGATCACCACTACCGCAAACGGCGTCAAGATCATCGGCTACTCTGACTTGGCTGCCCGTCTGCCGGCCCAGTCTTCACAGCTGTACGGCACCAACCTTGTGAACCTGACCAAGCTTTTGTGCAAGAACAAGGACGGCAAGATCAATATTGATTTTGATGACGTGGTGCTGCGCAACATGACCGTCACCAAAGACGGTGAGGTCACCTTCCCGCCGCCTAAGATCAGCGTGTCCGCAGCTCCGGCTGCCAAGCCTGCAGCCGCTCCCCAGCCCAAGGTCGAGCAGCGACAGGTTTCAAAGAAGCTCAAGGTCGGCTGCGTCGTCACCCTGATTGTGGCCTTTGCCTTAATCGGCCTCTTTGCTCCGGAGAAGTTCCTGCCGCACTTCACCGTGTTCGTGTTGGCCTGCGTCTGCGGCTACTACGTGGTCTGGAACGTTACCCATTCGCTGCATACGCCGCTGATGTCGGTAACCAATGCTATTTCCGGCATTATTGTGGTCGGTGCGCTGCTGCAGATCAGTGCGGGCGGCTCACTTATTATCAGCGTGTTTGCCTTCATCGGCGTCCTGATTGCCTCCATCAATATCTTTGGCGGCTTTGCAGTGACCCGCCGCATGCTGGCTATGTTCAGAAAGCAGTAAGGTTAAGGGGTATATAAAAAATGGTATTAGGTCCTATTCACATGGCCTACATTCTGGCCGCGCTGCTGTTCATTCTGGCCTTAGCCGGCCTGTCCAAGCAGGAAACTGCCAAGCTCGGCTGCATGTCAGGCATGGTCGGTATGACCATTGCACTGCTGGCCACCTTCGCTCAGGTAGACAGCGCTGTAGGCTTTATCTTAATTATCATCGCCATGGCCATCGGTGCCGGCATCGGCATCTATGTTGCCCGCAAGGTGGCAATGACTCAGATGCCTGAGATGATTGCCTGCCTGCACAGCTTTGTGGGCCTCGCGGCCGTT
Source organism: Candidatus Avisuccinivibrio stercorigallinarum (assembly GCA_017694225.1). Classification (GTDB taxonomy): domain Bacteria; phylum Pseudomonadota; class Gammaproteobacteria; order Enterobacterales; family Succinivibrionaceae; genus Avisuccinivibrio; species Avisuccinivibrio stercorigallinarum. Next base: position 15,552 of record JADINH010000133.1, on the reverse strand, counting down.
CTGGTGGGCTACAACAGCTTCCTGGAGTTAGGCGGCACTGCCCCTGAGACTGTCGCCATTCCGGTGGGCGCCACTGCCGATGAAATCGCAGCCATCCTTGATGCCGCTGCCGCAGGGGCTGCCGGTGCAGTCAGCACCATGACCCCGGGCGAGCTCAACACCCACTTAGTTGAGATCTTCCTGGGCGTGTTCATCGGTGCAGTCACCTTCACTGGTTCCATCGTGGCTTACGGCAAGTTAAACGGCACTTACAAGCTGCGCATCTTCAAGTCACAGCCTTTAATGCTGCCGGGCGGCCACTGGCTGAACCTGGGTGCCCTGATTGTCTCCTTGTTCCTCCTGATTTGGTTCATGTCTGCAGACAATCCGTCAGCTGCTCCGCTTGTCATCATGACCCTGATTGCCTTTGCCTTCGGCGTTAATCTGGTGGCTGCCATCGGCGGCGCCGACATGCCGGTGGTGATTTCCATGCTCAACTCCTACTCGGGCTGGGCAGCTGCAGCCTCAGGCTTCATGTTAAGCAACGATCTGCTGATTGTGACCGGTGCTCTGGTGGGCTCTTCAGGTGCCATCCTGTCCTACATCATGTGCCGCGCCATGAACAGATCCTTCATCTCCGTGATCGCCGGCGGCTTTGGCAACGAAGGTGCTGCTGCCTCCTCTGACGAGGAGATGGGCGAGTACCACGAGATCAAGTGCCCTGAAGTGGCAGAGCTCTTAAAGAACTCCTCTTCCGTGATCATCGCTCCGGGCTATGGCATGGCTGTGGCTCAGGCTCAGAACGCTGTCGCCTCCCTGACTGAGAAGTTAAAGGCCCGCGGCATTGAAGTGCGCTTTGCCATTCACCCGGTGGCCGGCCGTCTGCCGGGCCACATGAATGTGCTGCTCGCTGAAGCCAAGGTGCCTTATGACATCGTGCTGGAGATGGATGAAATCAATGACGATTTCGAGAACACCGATACCGTGCTGGTGATCGGCGCCAACGATACCGTCAACCCGGCTGCTCTGGAGAACCCGAACAGCCCGATCGCCGGCATGCCGGTGCTCGAGGTCTGGAAGGCCCGCCACGTGGTGGTATTCAAGCGCTCCATGAACACCGGTTACGCCGGTGTGCAGAACCCGCTGTTCTTCAAGGACAACACCGCCATGTGCTTTGGCGATGCCAAGAAGTCAGTTGAGGAAATTGTGTCTAACTTATAAAAAAGTTTGTTCCTGCGCCTTGACGGGCGCAGGATTAAACAGAGCGGCGGGCTAAACACCCGCCGTTTGCTTTTCAAAAGCGCATCCGTTGTTTCGCTGTGGTGAGCTTTTGAAAAGCAGTCAATTTGCACAGGAGGGAGAGCATGGCAGCAAAAATAGGGCGCACAGCCGGCAGTGAACAGCTTGAGCAATTAAGTCTTAGCAGCCAGAAGCTGCTTGCGCGCTTTGGCGATTATCTGCTGCTTGAGCGCTCGATGGCCAAGACCTCGATTAATTCCTATAAAAGCGATGTGATGCTCTTTTGTCTGTTCCTGGAGCAGCAGGGGCAGGAGGTGCTGCACTTTACGCAGGAGGACGTGCAGGCCTTCTTTGCCCGGGAGGAAATTAAGACCTCCACCCAGGCCCGGCGCCTGGGTGCCCTGCGCAGCTTTGTCAGATTTTTAAATGCCGAAGAGCTGCGTGAGGACAATCCCTTAAAGTCGGTGGAAAATCCCAAAAAGGAGCGCAAACTGCCGCTGGTGCTTTCCGAGCAGACCGTGGAGGCTTATTTAAATGCGCCTGATCTGACCAAGGCGGTGGGCATGCGCGACAAGGCGATGTTGGAGCTCTTGTATGCCACCGGGCTGCGCGTCAGTGAACTGGTCAGCCTCACCTTTTCAGAGGTGCATTTGGACGAGCAGTATTTAATCAAGCGCGGCAAGGGCGGCAAGGAGCGCATGATCCCCTTTGGCGCGCACACCAGACACTGGCTTATCCGCTACTTGACTGAGGCGCGGGTGGAGCTGGATCCGCAGGGGCGCGAGAAAGTGCTCTTTGTGTCGCAAAAAGGCGGAGCGCTGGACCGCCAGTCCTTTTGGGGCATCATCAAGAAGTACGGGCGGCAGATCGGGCTCACCTCACTGCCCTCACCGCATACCTTCCGGCATGCCTTTGCCACCCATCTGCTCAATCATGACGCGGACTTGAGGGCGGTGCAGCTTTTGCTTGGCCACAGTGCGCTTACCACCACGCAGATCTACACCCACGTGGCCAATGAGCGCATGCATCAGCTCTTTAACAAGGCCCATCCGCGGGCGTAACCCACAGGCAGCCTTACGGCTGCTTATGGGTTGGTAGGGCGGGCTCAGCTCTTTAACGTCACCCAGGCGCAGGGGGTCACTCCGGCGGCGGCTTTGCCCGAGCCTGCAGTGACCTTGTCAATCTGGCCGGAGCTTCTGACCACGATCATCGAGGTGACGGTGGATTTAATCTTGGAGGAGAGCACGGACATATCCACCTGAATGATCGGATCGCCCCGGTGCACCTGCTGTCCCACCTGCACGCAGGCAGAAAAGCCCTCGCCCTGAAAATCAATGGTGTCGATGCCAAAGGTGAGGTAGATCTCAAGTCCGTTTGCCGCCTTGATGGAAAAGGCATTGTGCGTGGCCAGGAGGCGGTTTATCACGCCGTCGCAGGGGGCGAGGATGGTGTCGCTCTCGGGGATCAAGGCCACGCCGTCGCCCACCACGCGCTCTGAAATCACCACATCGGGAACTTCAGAGAGCGGCAGCAGGGTGCCGTTCATCGGTGCATAGAGCACCAGGTCGACATCTTCCTCATCGGGAGTGGAGTGAAATAAGTGCGAAAAAAATGACATAGTTCAGACCCTGAAGTTTAAGTTGTTGATAAGTGCAGTGATGTCGCGCCCGGTGGCCAGCTCCATCACCTGCGCGTAGAGCTCTTCATCAAAATGCGGGGCATGCTTCTCAGTATCCAGGCGCTCCAGCGCAGCCCTGACCTTGCCCACCGAATAGGAATCGACTGTGATGTAGTCAGCGCCCAGCGACAGGAAGAAAGGCAAAAGCTCCACCCGCGCGGCAAAGCGTCCGGCCAGGCCTACTTTAACCCCGGCATCATGCGCGCCCTTGCAGGCAATGGCGATAAGCTTGGCCAAAACCGGCGTGAAAGCGGCATCGGGCTCGCGCGGCGCGCTGGCGTATTCGGCCAGGGAGCTCGTGCCGATGATAAAGCGTGAGGCCAGCGGGGCAAAGGCTTTGGCGGAGAGCACGGCAGCCGGGGTCTCAATCATCAAGGCAGGCGAGCACTCCGAGAACGGCTTGTCCTCGGCGGTGAGCTCGTCTATCACCTGCGTTAACAGATCGTTTAAGTATTTGGCCTCAGACAGGCGGCTGACCAGCGGGAAGATCACGCTGATGGGGCGCTTTGGCGCTGCCTGCAGCAGCGCGCGCAGTTCCTTTTTGATAAGCGCAGTGCCGACATGGGCGCCATAGCCCTGCAGGGGGCCTTTTTCATCGAGATTTAAGGTAAAAATCGGTTTCTTGTCGCCGGCAAAGTCAAAGGTGCGCGCGGAAATCGGAGCGTTTTCGGGGATTTTGGCAAAGATTGTGGCAAAGAGATCCTGCATCTCCTGCTCCTCAGGCTCGTGATCTGAGCCTAAGTACAAAAACTCTGAGCGCAGAAGACCAAGGCCGTGATTGAGTGACCCAGAGCCGTCAAGGCCGCGGTCGGCGCCCAATGAGCAGCCTACGGTGACATTGGTAAGGGGCTCGTCGGCATCCACGTCTTTAAACAGGGCAGGGCCGGTAATGAGCTGCACGCTGTCTTCTTTGGTGGGCTGCACGATAAGCGAGGAGGAGCCGGCATCGACCAGCACCGTCTCCCCGTCTTTAATCGAGCAGGCGCCGATGACGGAAAACAGGGACGGGATGCGCAGCTCGCGCAGCACTACACCGAGGTGCCCCGACGACAGGCCGCCCTCTAACACCACCGCGCGCACCAGCTCCGTGCGCAGACACAGAAAATGCGCAGGGGTCAGATCCTGCGCGATGATCACGGTAGGCTCGGTAAGCTCAGGCAGTTTGAAGTCACCGGCACTGCCCTGATCGAGGGTGGAGATGAACTCCCGGGCCAGGGCATTGAGCTCCCGGGCCTGCGCCTTGACCTCCACATCATCGCTGCGGTCAAAGGCCTGCAGGTGGTCAAGCAGCACGCTCTGACAGGCCTCACGCGCGCTCATGCCGCTTTTGATTAAGGCCTTGATGTCATCCTGATTGTCGCGTGCCGAGATAAAGCCGGCCACCGCCCCGAAGAGATCACGCACGCTGTCAGGAGCCGGGCCCTGCATTACCTGATAGAGCCGGGCCACAAACTCGCGGCAGGCTTTTTCAAAGGCTGCGATTTCAGCCTCGGGCTCGCGGCGCCCCTGGCGCAGCGGCTGCGGGGCATCAGAGGGGCGGCGCAGCTGCAGTGCGCGGCCCTGTGCAGCGCCTTCAGAGACGCAGATACCGCTTAAGGAATACATCTTATAAGGCCTCCTTTGTCAGTGACACTGCCTGTGACAGGCGCAGATAGTACTTGGTGCCGGCGCAGACTGCGCTTGGCGGCACCAGGATATTGACAATCGGGATGGAGAGCAGAAATGTTACCACCGCCCCGAAGATAAAGGAGGCGAGCTTTGCTCTGGCAATTTCAAAGCGCATCTGCTTAAAGCCCACTTTATTGTTGTCATAGGCATAGTCCACGTACTGCAGGCAGCCCATCCAGGCGGTAAGCAGAAACCATAAGATCGGAAAGGCCACGTTAACCCCTGGGATTAACAGGATAATGAGGCATAAAAGGGCGCGGGGCAGGAAAAAGATCTGCTTGTGCACCTCACGGGCAAGCGAGCGCGGAATGCTCTTAATGAGTTCTGCAAAGCCGTCATCGGCCGGAGCCCTGCCTGAGAGCAGCAGCTCCACGCGCTCGGCCAGCAGGCCGTAAAAGGGCGAGGCGATGATCGCGGCCACGGTGCTGAATAAAAAGCAGCAGGCGATGATGAGGCTTATCACCAGGAAAAAGGAGATGATGCCGCTGACCACCGTGGGCAGCCCGCCGGTTAATTCATCAATCCAGGCGGTGAGATAGTTAAAGAGCAGCGCCGCTCCGCCTGCGAGCACCACAAGGTTGATGCAGATCGGGATAATGAGGTACAGCCTGCATTCCTTTGACAGGGAGATCTTAAGCCCGTCAAGTAAAATGCCCAGCACTTCCAGGGGATTAATGGACTTGGAGGTATTTTGCGCAAACATGAGATTTTTCTTCCTTCTGCCTGGGTTTTTCTTAATTTTAGCCCAAAGCCGCGGCGCTGTGCAGATGGCGTGCACTGCAATTTTGAGTGCAGTTTAAGCAGCTAAAGTCTGCTAAAATTACCGCAGTCTAATTCCTGTGGAATACAGGATATATGCTGATTTGCTGGAGTTTCTATGTCCTTTTTCTCTGATCCCAGTGCTTTGGTGCTGATTGTCGGCGGCGTTGCCATTATTGCTTTTCTGGTTCACGGTCTGTGGTTTTCCGGCAAGCCTGAAAACCGCCGCCTTAATAAAGCAGACCGCCGCGATGACGAACTGCGCAATGCCTCCAATATCGGCAAGGTGCGCATTGTGACTACCGGTGACACTCAGGACAGCACGCCTGAGCAGCGCCGTGATCACGGCTTTAACAGCACTGATCCTGATCTGGCCGGCACGGTGATCGAAGAGCTCTCACCTGAGCAGGCCGCCCTGTTGGAGCAGGAACAGCAGAGCCGGGAGCAGAAAAAGCCCCTGCCGCAGAACATCGAAATCAATCTGGTGGCAGAAAAGGATCGCCCCTACCGCGGTGAGGATATTGAAGAGCTGTGCAATCACTACGGCATTATGCGCGGCGATCTCAATATCTACTATGTCTACGAAAATCCGCAGGCCAAGGAAAATGAAGTCTTCAGAATGTGCTCCTTAAAGTCGCCGTACTCCTTCCCGGAGAATATGCAGGGCTTTACTACTCCGGCCATTGCGCTGTATATGAACCTGCCTGAGCGCGGCAAGGCCTGGAGCTATTTCAGGGCCATGCTCACCGCAGTTGACATCTTTGTCAAGAATTTGGGCGGCACGCTGCAGGACAACAGCCGCCAGGAGCTTACCCCCGAGCAGTTAAACGAATTGGAAAGCAAGTTGCAGGAATATGATGCCAAAGCAGAATACAGTCAGCAGGACTAAATTTGAGCGTTATCAGGAATTAATTGAGACCTTAAACCGCTGGTCCAAAGCCTATTACGTTGATGACGAGCCCCTGGTGCCGGACGCTGAATATGACCGGCTCTATCAGGAGCTTGAGGCTCTGGAGCGCGAAAATCCTGAATTTGCCGATCCCGCATCGCCCACCCGCCGCGTGGGCGATGCTCCCTTAAGCGCCTTTGCCCCGGTCACCCACCGCTTCCCTTTGATGTCCATCGGCGATATCTTCGAGGACAGTGAACTGACCGACTTCAACCGCCGCATGCTGGAGGCTGAAGGCGTTGGTGCTGTGGAGTACTGCGCGGAGCCCAAGCTCGACGGCCTTGCGGTGTCGCTTATTTACGAGGACGGGCTTTTGGTGCAGGCGGCCACCCGCGGTGATGGCAAAACCGGTGAAAATGTCACCGCCAATGCCCGCACCATCAAGGCCATTCCCTTAAAGCTGCACGGCAATTACCCCAAACTTTTGGACGTGCGCGGCGAGGTCTTCATGCCCCGCGACGGTTTTGAGGCCTGGAATAAAAAGGCCCGCGATCTTGGCGGCAAGGTCTTTGTCAATCCGCGCAATGCTGCAGCGGGCAGCCTCAGGCAGTTAAATCCCAAAATCACCGCGCAGCGCCCTTTGACCTTTAATGCCTATTACATCGGCTATGCAGAGGGTGCAGAGCTGCCGCCCACACAGTATGAGCGTTTGCAGTATTTAAAGTCCCTCGGCATCCCGGTAAACCCCCTCGTTGAAGTGGTAAAGGGTGAGGACGGCCTGAGAAATTACTATAAAGGCATGGGGGAAAAGCGCCAGTCCCTCAACTATGACATCGACGGCGTCGTGCTCAAAGTAAACTCGATTGCAGTGCAGGAGCGCCTTGGTTTTACCGCCAAAGTGCCGCGCTGGGCGGTGGCCTACAAGTTCCCGCCTGAGGAAATGATCACCCGTCTTTTGCAGGTGGAGTTTCAGGTCGGGCGCACCGGTGCGGTCACTCCGGTGGCCAGGTTAAATCCGGTGTATGTAGGCGGCGTGACCGTGTCCAATGCCACCTTGCACAATGAAGATGAGATCAGGCGCCTAGGGGTCAAGATCGGCGATTATGTCATCGTGCGCAGAGCGGGCGATGTCATCCCGCAGATTGCGGGTGTGGTGCTGGAAAAACGCGACGGGCATGAGCTTGACATTGCTTTCCCGCAGACCTGCCCGGAGTGCGGCTCGGCCATTGAGCGCCTGGAGGGCGAGAGCGTGGCCCGCTGCACCGGAGGCCTGATTTGCCCGGCGCAGCTTCGCGAGGGTATCCGCCACTTTGTATCGCGCGATGCCATGGACATTGAGGGCTTTGGTGATCGCATCGTGGAGGAATTAGTCGGCAGCAAAAAGGTAAGCTCCGTGGCCGATCTCTACGCCTTAACTGAAAGCGATCTGGCATCTTTGACGCTCGATACCGGAGGCCTTGAGAAAAAGCCGCGCCTTTTGGGTGTGGCCACCGCGCGCAAGCTTTTAAAGAATATCGAAAACTCCAAGCACGTGCCCTTAAACCGCTTTGTCTATGCTCTGGGCATTCGCGATGTCGGGCAGAGCACTGCCCTGACCCTGGCGCACCGCTATCACTCGCTCTCCGAGCTGATGGCCGCCACTGAAGGCGAGCTGATGGAGCTTAATGACATTGGCAAGATCTGCGCCGAGCACATCGTCGACTTCTTCAAGGAGCCGCACAATCAGGATGTGATCTCACGCCTGACCGCCAGGCCCGAGGAACTGCTCTTTGGAGCGGGCGTTGAGGTGTTCTCCATTGCCGAGGACTTTGCTGCGGCACCCAAACCTCTGGCGGGCAAAACCTATGTGCTCACCGGCACGCTCTCGTCCATGAGCCGCTCTGAGGCCAAGTCTTATCTGCAGGCCTTGGGCGCCACCGCCGCAGGCTCGGTGTCCAAAAAGACCACCGCGGTGATCGCAGGTGAGGCCGCTGGCTCCAAGCTCACCAAGGCCCAGGATTTGGGCATTGAGATCCTCTCGGAGGATGACTTCACCGCCATGCTGCGTGAGTACGGCCTCCTTAAGGAAAGTTAAAGCCTGTACCGGCCTGCACAGTGCAGGCCGGAGCAGCAATAAACCTGCCTGCCGGAGTTCTTTTGCGCTGATCCAAAAAATTACCCTTTGACAAGGCTTTGGCGCACTGCTAAGCTTGAAACCTGCTTTCAATAAGCTTTAAAAACAATCAAATGTGGATGATATAAGGGGGAAAAGGCTTCGTGTTTACTGCATCCCATCAAAATATGGTGCGCCTGCCGCTTGGCGCTTATCTGCCTATCATTGCTGCATCCCTGCTGATGTTAAGTTTAAGCCGTGCCGCGCTCTGTCTGTGGCAGAGTGAGCTGCTGCCGCCCAATTCACTGTCCTTTATCCTCGGCATGGGGCTGCGCTATGACATAGCCTGCATCTGCGCGCTGTTTGGGCTGCCGGTGCTCCTGACCTTGCTTCTCTCTGCCCTAAAGTTCCTGCCGCGTTTTATCCTCTGGGCGGTCCAGATCTGGTGCGCCGCCGCCTTTGCTTTTTTGGTGATGAATGAGGCCGCCACCCCGGGTTTTATCCTGGAGTACGGCGTCAGGCCCAATCAGCTTTACGTGCAGTATTTGATTTACCCGGCCGAGGTGTTAAAGACCTTATGGGGCGGACATAAGCTGGAGCTTTTTGCCTCCATAGTGCTCACCGCCGCGGCCTTTGCTTTGGGCTTGTACCTGATGCAGCGCGCTTTCAGGCGCGCGGAGCGCAGGGAGCAGGCGCAGGGGGTCATCAGCCTTAAGCGGGTGCTCATTGAGCTTGTCTGTGTAGTGCTGATTGTGCCCCTGGGGATCCGCTCCACCTTAGGACACCGGCCGCTCAATCCGGCCATGGCTGCCTTCTGCGACAGTCCGCTGGTTAACTCCCTGCCGGTAAACTCCAGCTATTCAGCCGCTTACGCGCTGGCGCATTTAGGTGACACCAAACTTAAGGAGGACGCCATCTACAAGCTGCTCTCTGAGGCTGAAGTGCTGGAGCAGATAAAGACCTTGTCGGTGGAGGATGAGACGGATTTTCCCGGGGTAAAGCTCGATGAAGCCTGCCCGCTCAATCAGGACATCAGGCCCTTAAGTCCGGATCTGGCGCCTATGAATGTGGTGATCGTGCTGGAGGAGAGCATGGGCGCTGACTTTGTAAAGAGCCTGGGCGGTCTGCCGCTTACCCCGGAGCTGGAGCGCCTTAAGGAAAAAGGCTGGTGGTTTGAGAATATGTACGCCGCCGGGCACCGCTCCATCCGCGGCATTGAGGCAGTGACTGCAGGCTTTCCGCCCAGCCCGCTGGAGAGCATCGTCAAGCTGCCCAGCAAATACGGCGCCACTGCGATGCTCGGCGAGGTCTACCGCGCCATGGGCTATCACACCTCCTTTATCTACGGCGGTGAGAGCCACTTTGACAATATGCGCCAGTTCTTCCTCGACAACGGCATGCAGCATGTCATCGATCAAAATGATTACAGTAAGCCGCGCTTTGTCGCCTCCTGGGGTGTGAGCGATGAAGATCTCTTTGCCAGGGCTCATGAGATCTTTGAGCGTGAGAGCAGTCAGGGCAATAACTTCTTCTCGGTGGTGTTCACCAGTTCCTTCCACGATCCCTTTGAGATCCCCGAGGGCAAGGTCAGTATTACTGAGCCCGGGGTGCCCGATGAGCCGCGCTACCGCGCGGTGAAGTATGCAGACTATGCCCTGGGCAGATTTATGGATGCTGCTCTGTCCTCCAATTATGCGGCCAATACCGTCTTTCTTTTGATCGCCGATCACGAAAGCCGGGTGCGCGGCAGCGGCATCTTCCCGCTGTGGGAGTTTAAGATCCCGGCACTTATTATCACGCCGCAGCAGATTGTGCGCAGCGATCCGCGCATCGTCTCGCAGGTGGATATGGCGCCTACCCTGCTGGCACTCTCGGGCTTTAAGGGCTCGGTGCCATACGCCGGACAGAACCTTTTGCGTGACGACATCCGCGAGCGCGCGCCGATGCAGTTTAATAACATGTTCGGCCTGCTCGATAAGGACGGCTTTGTGGTGCTCACCCCGGGCCGTGAGCCTGATTACTACCGCGTGGGAGAGCACGACGAGCTTACTGCGGCCGGCCCTGCCCCAGAGGATAAGGTCAGGGAAGCTGAGGCCGTCTCCAATCTCGGCCCGCTGATTTACAACCACGGCTATATGCAAAAGGAATGCATCCGTTTTGCCAGGTAATAAGCGCCCTGCGGCACTCAAGATAGGCGCAATGGAGCAGGGAAGCAGGGCCCTGTTTTCAGGGCTCTGAATAGAAGACACCCGCCGTGCGGCGGGTGGAAGAGAATTGCTTCAGTTAGATTAAACCGTTTAGTTCTGAGCGGGCTTGGCGTCGTTCTTGGCCTGCAGCAGCGGGCTGAAGGTCACGCTGTCGCTCTCTTCAATACCGATGGCCTTTTCAAGGCGCGAGGCATTTTCAACCGGCACCAAGAGGGCGCGCGGCTTGTTGCTCTTGAGCGAATCTGAGAGGTAGCCTGCGTTCAAATGCTTGAGGGTGGACAGTTCCACGCCTGAGAGCTGTGAGGCCTGCTTCATGGAGTTGATGCGCCCTGCCACCTGTACGCGCTTGAAAGCCGGACGGTTCTTGATCTCAGGACGGGTGACCCCGTACTTCTCCGGATAGCGCAGCAAGTCTGCATAGGCATGGAAGCGGGCCACATAGCTGCGGGCACCGGCTGAGAGCTTGACCGTATCCATGTTAAGCTCGCTCACCCCGGCCTGCTCAGCGCGGCGGATGGCGCGCTTGACGGCAAACTCACCCTGATTGTAGGCTGCAATGGCCAGATCCCAGTTTTTGCCGCATTCCTGATACAGATGATCAAGGTAGCGCAGCGAAGCATCCGTGGACTCGATAAAGTCGTAAAACTCATCGTAGTTCTTGGTGGACTCAAGGCCGTAAGCCCGGCCGGTGGCGCGGATGAACTGCCAGGGGCCGCGGGCGCCGGCATGGGACTTGGCGCGCGGGTTGAAGCCGCTTTCCACTAAGGGCAGGGCAGCCAGTTCAATCGGCAGATTGCGCTCTTTAAGCTCGGTTAAGAGGTGGTACATGAAGAGCGAGGAGTTTTCCATGTGTGCCTCAAAAGAGCGGGCCAGCCGGTGGGCCTCTTTTCTCTCACGGGCATTTAATTTAATGTCCAGGGTGAAGCGGTTGTCATTGAACAGTTCGCTGTTCCACAGGGAGCTGTCTTCAACTGCCGGAACCTTGGAAGATTGAGCTGCAGAAAGCTGATTTTCTAAATTATTTTGATCGGCCTCAGCAGTGGTGATGCTGCTTGAGCAGGCAGACACTGCCATCATGGCGCTTAAGGCGATGCCGCCTAAAATCAAAAGAGTTCTTCTAATCATCAGTCCTCAACTTGACAGCATTACGCTGCCGTTGGTTTTTACTCAGGAAGAAAGCCGGAATCCTCCGCTAAATCTTCCCCCGAGGCAGCCGACCGGGCGAGCTCATCGCAGCGCTCATTTTCAGGATGGCCTGCGTGGCCTTTGACCCAGCTCCAGCTCATCTCGTGCTTTTGGCATTCAAGATCAAGCTGCTGCCACAAATCTTTGTTTTTCACAGGCTTTTTTGCGCTGGTCTGCCAGCCGTTTTTCTTCCAGGACTTAATCCAGGAGGTAATGCCGCCTTTGACATACTGGCTGTCAGTGCAGACATTGACCTTGCACGGCTCTTTCAAGCATTTCAGCGCTGCTATCACCGCCCTTAATTCCATGCGGTTGTTGGTAGTCAGCCTGTAGCCCGCCTTGATCTCTTTTACGTGCTCCCGATATCTGAGTATCGCCCCGTAGCCTCCGCGGCCGGGATTGCCCAAACAGGAACCGTCAGAGTAAATAAACACCTCTTTCAACGGCGGACTCCTTTTACCCTCAATGGACAGCTTTCAGACACCTGCTGTCTTCTTATTAATTCGGTCTGTCAGGAGCGGGGCTTGCTGCCTCCCTCCTGAAGTTATGGCCCATTATAGTCCAAAATGGGGCAATAATTCGCTCCAGCTCACACTTTTGCAAAGTTTTTTGAGTTTGCACTATAAAAATGTGATCTAGATCACAGAAATAAGTTGACATATAGTTTAGAAGCACTTAAAAGCCGCTAAACCGCCGGAATCCCTGATTTTGACGCGAAATTTTGCCTGTAAGATCACGTTTTACCCGCCCTGCGCCCTGCAAAAAATTTGCAGCAGACAGGCGCTTTTTGAGTGGAACTCCCGGGCGCGCTTCTTTACAATAACCCACAGGATTTAGTTTTTGCAGCTGTAAAGGGACGGAGAGACGGAGAGATGTTAAGACAGGTAGCGCTCGATACCGAAACCACCGGCAAGAATGATGACGGCACCCCGGGTGAGCACCGCATTATTGAAGTGGGCTGTGTGGAGATCATTGACCGGCGCATTACCGGCCGGGAGCTGCGCTATTTAATCAACCCCGACCGCCCGATTGATGAAGAGGCGCAGCGCGTGCACGGCATCTCCATTGAGATGCTGCAGGACAAGCCGCATTTTGCGGATATTGCAGATGAGCTTATCGACTTCATCCGCGGCAGTGAGCTGCTCATTCACAACGCCAGGTTCGATACCGCCTTCCTCGACAAGGAGTGGGCACTGTTAAAAAAGCCCGAGCGCACCGCTGATTTGTGCCGCATCGTGGATACTGTGGCCCTGGCGCGCAAGATAAACCCCAACAATCAGGCCAACCTCGACAACCTCTGCCGTGTCTATGACATCGACAATTCACGGCGCACCCAGCACGGAGCTCTGCTTGACGCCGAGCTTTTGGCCGAGGTGTATCTGGCCATGACAGGCGGCCAGTCCTCGCTGGAGTTTGGTGAGGTGGTGCGCACGCAGAATGCCGTCAAGCGCTGGCAGCGCCCGCAGGGGCTGACCCTGCCTCTCATGGGCGTTGAAAAAGAGCGGAATGTGCTGCACGTCAAAACCATGCTGCAGCTCTCGCAGACCCATAAGGTGGGCAGCACTGAGGACGGGCAGGCTATTGCAGGCTCTGACTGGAGTACGGATTTCAATATGCCGATGTTAAGCAAAGGGCCTGAGGAGGGCAAAAAGGAATTTGCCTCGCGCCTTAAGGCACAGTATGAAGAGAAGTTAAAACAGCTGCTGCCTGAGGGGGATTTAACAGTTTTAAATGAGGTGCTTGCCAGGCAGAAAGCAGAGTTTCAGGCCTGGGAAGACCGGGTTAACGGCAAAGTTTAGGAGTATACATGCTGTCATTTAATGTACTTGATGATTTAAAAGAAGCAGCCGCGGTGCTTGACAACTATATCAATCAGCCCGATACCAAAGAGAGTATCGAAAAGGCCATTGAGATCATGGTGTCGAGCATCAAACAGGGCGGCAAGATCATTTCTGCCGGCAACGGCGGCAGTATGTGTGATGCCCTGCATTTTGCCGAGGAGCTCTCCGGGCGCTACCGCGATGACCGCCCGGCTTATCCGGCTATTGCCGTGTGTGACCCCAGCCACCTCACCTGCGTGGGCAATGACTACGGCTTTGATGCAGTGTTCTCGCGCTTTATTGAGGGCCTTGGCTTCAAAGGCGATGTTTTCCTGGGCATTTCCACCTCCGGCAATTCACAGAACATCATCAATGCCTGTGAAGTGTGCCGCAAAAAGGGCGTGACCTCGATTATGCTGCTGGGCAAAAACGGCGGCAAATTAAAAGATCTCTGTGATCTGCCGCTGATTGTGCCGCATTCAGGCTATGCCGACCGCATTCAGGAAGTGCACACCATGATCATCCACATCATGATCCGCGGCATTGAAGAGGGCATGGCCGCTTAAGCACAGAAAAGCCCATAAGCGCGGGCGCTTAAAGAATTTGCAGAATTTGCAGAATTTGCAGAATTTGCAGAATTTGCAGAACTATAAAAAGGGGCAGCCGGGGGCTGCCCTTAAAGTTTTGAGGATACCAGCCCCTTCAATTAAGTAATTGCGGCCGGGCTGGAGTTTGCTAAGCCTTTTGCAGCTTACTGCCTGGGGGCTGTGAGCTCATTGACGATGGCCAGGGCGTTAAGGCTCTTGGGGAAGCCGATGACCGGCATCATCACGGTGATGGCGTCAATCAGATCCTGGCGGGTGTTCTGCATATTGAGATTGCCCTGGGCATGGGCCTTGACCTGCGGCCAGTTGCCGCCCATGGCGGTAATAGCGCAGAAGGTTAAAAGCTCACGCTCTTTTAAGCTCAGTCCGGTGCGGGTGTAGGTATCGCCAAAGCAGTAGCCGGTAAGCTCGGTGATATTAAGGAACTTTTCGTCTTCCTTGGTGTTGGCGTGCATGGTGTCAATGCCTGAGCCGAAGATGGCCTTCTGCTGGGCCAGGCCCTTGTCAAAGCGGTCGGCATCGGTAACTACACCGTGATCGACTTCGATCTTCAGACCGCGCTGGGCCAGGATCTGCTGCAGCAGTGCGTCAGCATCCATGGCGCGGGCCAGGCCTGCATAGGCCATGGTCTGCACCATGGCCTCCTGAATTTCATCGGGCTTGACCCCGGCATCAAGTGCCAGGCCGATGCTCTGCTCCATGAGCTTGTCTGAGCCCACTGAGGTCAGGGCAGTGATCTTAATTAAATGCTGCATGCGCACATCAAGCTTTACGTTCTGCCCGATTTCCTGATAGAGCCTTGCTTCAATGCCCTGCAGGCTGTGTGCGTTCTGTTCTGCTGCCATGGTCATTCCTCCCTGCATTAACAGCACTGCAGCGGCGGCGCTGCAGATTAAAGTCTTAATTCGCATCTTAAAGTCCTCGCGTTGATTTGCGCCGGGGCGCGGGTTTTCAAAACTGCTTGTTCTTTTGAGAGCAAACTTCCTTATGCGGGCTTTTTGAGATAATCCGCATCGCTGACCGGCTCCAGCCACTCAGCCTTATTGCCCGGGACATTAGGCTCAATGGAGATATGGGTCATCCAGGTATCAGGGCCCGCGCCGTGCCAGTGTTCAACTGCAGGCGGGATGCGCACAATGTCGCCTTTCTTAATTACGCGGGGGCTGCCGCCGCGCTCACAGTACAGGCCGGAGCCGGCGAGCACCAGCAGAATCTGGCCGCCTGAATGCTTGTGCCAGTTGGTTCTGGTGCCCGGCTCAAAGGTTACATTGCCGATCGGGCAGTTGAAGACTTCATCGTTGGGATTGAGCATATTAAGATAGCTCACACCGGTGAAAAACTGGCCGTAGGGGTTAACTTCGCCCTGTGCAAAGATAGTGTCATGCGGGGCTTTTTTTGCTTCAATCTTTTCGTTTTGTGCCATCTTAGGGC
>JADINH010000132.1 GCA_017694225.1 Candidatus Avisuccinivibrio stercorigallinarum | reverse complement strand
GAGCAAATACCATTCCATTGACGATCTGTTAACCCGCATCTTCTCGTGCGCCCACTGCATCCTGCACAATATTTCGCTCGATGCCTTAGAGCCCCTGCCTGCAGATCTGCCGGAAGCTCAGGAGCACCCCGGCACCCGGGCAGTGGCAGGACGGCTGATGTTTACCTGGTACTTATACTCTAACGAAAGTCAGGACGGGGCTGAATACGAGTTCAGATGCATTGAGCCTTACAAGTGCTGGCTGGGCAGCGACGGCGCGCTGCGCCTGCGCCAGCAGAAACCGCTGTCAAAAGAGGCCGCTGAACAAATGCGCATCACCCAGCCGGTGTTCATGCGCGACAAGCAGGTCTATTTTGCCCTGCCCTCGGGCAATCCTGATGATGACAAAATCGATGAACTCGATTTTCGCATGTTCGAAAAGATGGTCTCTCCGGCTGACAAAGGCTTTGAGCGCCTCAAGCTGGTGCTCACCCTGCTCTCTGACGGCACGGACACCGCAGCCGCGGCAGCAGAGCAGCTGCTTGATGAAAAGTTTTGTCCTGATTTAAAAAAGCGCTTTGATGATTTGGCCGCCGTGCAGTCTGAACTGACCCTGTTTACGGACAAGCTCTGCAAAGAGTATGCGCAAAAGCTGCTTAAGGAAAAGGCTGAAGCACAGGCACAAGCACAGCCTGCGGCACAGGCACAGGCGCAGTCAGATCCAAAGAGCACAGAGAAAAAAGAGGAATAAAAAATGACCACTGCAAACAAACACACCGGTGCTGCAGAGCAGCCACAGACCCCGGAGAACAGCCCTGTGGGGCAGCTTTTGCTGACCATCATGCCGCGCCTGCAGGCCCTCAGGCACAACGTGGTGCACTTTATTATGCTCGACGGCACTGAACCGGTCTCAGCCGATGTCATGGCAGAGAAGGGGCCGGGCCTGACCCGCGCTGCCATCTACGGGCGCTTTATGGTGAGCTGGCACATGTCCCCCGCAGAAAGCCCGGACGGCCAAGATTACCGCTCCATGAATTACCTGCCTTTCAAGGCCTGGATTGACGACCGCGGCATGCTCTGCTCGCGCATGGAGTTCTCTGACGATCCCAAGACAGCCAGCTTTATCCGGCAGATGGGTGATGTGGTGCTGCTGCGCGGCGGTGAGGTCTTTGCCCGCCTGAAGGAGCCCAATCTGGAGGAGCTCTACGGGCAGAAGCGTTACACCCTTAACTGGACTGTCTTTGAGAGCTTCTCCCCTGATGGCCAAAAAGACTTTGAGCGCCTGAAGAAGGCCTTAAAACTCCTGGCGCAGCCTGATACCGACCAGGAAGTGCAAAAGCTTTTGGACAAGAACTACTGCCCCCAGCGCGAAGCATCTTCCTGGCAGGTGGTGGGCTAAGCCCGCTTGAGCTTGAGCTGACAGCAAGCACCCCGCAATGGCCGCCATTGAGTGCTGATAAAAGAGCAGAGCAAAGCAGCTAAAGAGAGCGGATTAAACAGAGGTACCCAGGATGCTTAAAGAAGACGTCTATTGCGAAAAAGCAGAGTATGCCAAGGCGCTCCTTAATGAAGTGCAGCGCACGGCAGATCTGCGCAGGCCCGAGGTCAACGCCATTTTGCAGCTTCTTTTCACCAAGGGAAAGCACATTGCAGGCAGCTTTACCCTCGATGCCATTGAACAGCTGCCCGAGTATGCTCAAGTCGAGGGGCAGGAGACGCCTTTGCCTTTTGCTGTAGAGGGCAAGGTAATTGATACTTGGGAGCTGCCCAAAAGCAAAAGCCCGGACGGCGCGGTCTACAAGCTCTTAAATCTGCTGCCACACAAGTGCAGATCAGGTTCCCTTGGTGAAATCATCCTGTGCCAGGAGTTCCCGCGCTCTGAGCGCACCACAGCACTGCTTTTGCACAGTACCCTATTGCTGGTGCGCAATGACCTGCCTTTTGCTGAACTCACAGACGGCGCACTGCTGCCCAGGCCTGAGGAAAGCTTTGAGTTTTACCTGCCAGAGCGCAAGGCCATGTTTGAGCAGATCTACAAACTCAGGGTGGGAGAGCACACCCCGCCTATTAAGGCGCGCAGCGCTGCCCCCACAGAGCCTTTGCAGTAAACGGAGGTTGCAAGACAAGCATGACGCTGACTTACGGTTATTGCTTTCAGCACGAGCTGCGTGAAGATCTGCTCGACACCCTGATTGCCACGCAGGTAAAGCGCCCATTTGAGCTCAATCTGCTGCTGCGCTCGGTCTTTCTTGAAGGGCGCTATCAGGCAGGCAGCTTTACCTTGGACGGCTTTGAGAGCGTGCCTGAGTATGCACTCACAGATGAGCCTGAGCCCAAATCCACCATTGCAGTGGTGGGCAAGCTTATCGCCAGCTGGGTGCTGCCGCGCAGAAAAAGCCCCGATCACGCCGACTACAAGGTGGTGACCGTACTGCCTTACAAGTGCTGGCTGGATACAGAAGACGATCTGGTGCTGGTTCAGGACTTTCCACAATCAGAGCAGACCCGCGCACTGCTGCTTATTGCAGTGCCCACCGTGGTGCGCAACAAAAAGGTCTTTGCCAAACTCACTGACGGCATCCTTACAGCCACGCCGGAGGAGCGTATTTACTTCGGGGTGGAGCTCTTTGACAAGCTCATGCCCGAGGCCGTGAACGATCTGGAAAAGATAAGGAACATCTTTGAGTTAATTGAGCGCGGCGGCGGGACAGAGGAGGCTCAAAAGCTGCTCGACGAGCACAGCTATCCGATGCGCAAGGCCATCTACGACAAAATGTATGAGATTCAAAAACTGCTGGGGCTGCCCAAGACTGAACCCGCACCACCGGCCAGCCGCAAGAAGCTGCACGAGCCGCTGCAATAAGGCAGGATGCCTTCCCGGCTTGCAAAAGCGGTCTTAAAATGTCTAAACTCTACAGGCCGCAGACACTGGGGCAGCAAAGAATAACCTGAGGACAGCAAAAAGGTACAGTCATGGCAGAAGATTACAGCAAGCTCAACATCTTTAAATCACAGATTAAGGCGGCAGCACACAGCTCAGAGCATTTTAACGAGGACGCTGATGACCTGCTGGCACGCATCTTTGCCTGCAACCACTGCTTTCTTGACTGCCTGACCATCGATGCCATTGTGCCCATCCCAAAGGATGTGCGGGAGGTAGATGATGTGCTGGGTACTAAGTCAAAAGCGGCTGTCGAGGGCAGACTTTTCATTCATTGGGACATGCGTCCAGAGGAAAGCCCTGACGGGGCCCTCTATCAGTCAGTCTGCATCATGCCCTATAAGTGCTGGGAGGAGTTCTTTGGGGACATCCGCCTGCGCCAGGAAACACCGAACACCCCTAAGATTAAAGAGATGGTCAGACGCTGCTCACCCTGCATCTTAAAGGACAGTCAGCTCCTCTTTGAGGGCTATGATGACGGCAGCCCAATTGAAACCTTTGAGCTCGACTGGGGCATGTTCGAGGAGTTCGGCCCGGATGCCCAAAGCGATTACGCCAGGCTGGAGGTAGTGCTCAAGCTGCTGCGTGAAAGCGCCAAGTCTGAGGCCATCACCATGATGCTCGACAAGAACTACTGCCCGGAGCGCAATAAGCTGTTTGAGAAGTTTGGCATGCAGAAAACTCCGTTTCAGGAGTTTATCGATAACATTGTTGAAGAATCTGCTGTAAAGGCAGCTGAGATCCTCGCTGCCAAACAAGGTGAAGCTGCAGCCAAGGCTGATAAGGCTCCCGATGACGGCAAGACAGACAAGACGCCTGACGAGAACAAAGTTCAGGATTAAAATTACAGAAATCACAAGGTATAAGGCTTAACACCATGGCAGAATTTAACAAAGCAGGCACTTCAGTAGGCTCCAATGAGCTCAATGCCGCCCTCTGGGCTGCGGCCGATGAGATGCGCCGCGTCATGTCCGCAGATGTCTACAAGGACTACCTCTTGGGACTTATTTTCTACAAGGCCCTGTCAGACCGCATGCTCTATGAGGCGGTCGATCTGCTTGAAAACCGTGTGCCGCAGTCACTTGAAGAAGCACAGGACATCTACGCCTCCGTCAAGGAATCCCCCGAGGACTGGAAGGAGCTGAGCAACGAGCTTTCACTGACCTTTGGCGTGTGCATTGAGCCTGAGCACACCTTTATTGCCTACTACCGCGCCATCAATAACAACACCTTTATGTTAAGCGACCTGAGGGCAGGCTTCCGCAACATTGAAGCAGCGCAGAACGGCGCTTTCTCCGGGCTGTTTGAGGACTTTGACATTGAGTCAAAAGACCTGGGCAAGACCATGGACAAGCGCAACGAGATGCTCTCCTCCGTCATCAAGGTCTTGGCCCACATCGACTTTACGCAGTACGGCGAGGATGCTCTGGGCGATGCCTATGAGTATCTCATCTCCATGTTCGCAGCCGAGTCCGGTAAGAAGGCAGGTGAGTTCTATACCCCACAGGCGGTCTCCAGCCTCATCACCCGCATTGTCACCGCAGGACGTGAGCACAAGGAAGGCTTCTCCATCTACGATCCGGCCATGGGATCTGGCTCACTGCTGCTGCAGGTGCGCAATTACATGTACGTTGAGCGCGACGAAAACGGCAAACCAAAGAAAGGCGGCCTTAACTGCGTCAAGAACATTCAGTTCTACGGCCAGGAGATCAAGAATCAGACCTACAATCTGGCGCGCATGAACATGATGCTGCACCGCGTCAAGCTCTCCCAGCAGCATCTGCGCAACGGCGACACTCTGGACGCTGATTGGCCGACCGATGAGCCCACCACCTTTGATGCCGTGGTGATGAATCCGCCCTACTCACAGAAGTATTCAGCTGCACCAGGCCTTTTGGAAGACCCGCGCTTCTCCAGATACGAGAGACTGCCGCCTGCATCCAAGGCTGATTTTGCTTTCCTGCTGCACGGCTTTTACCATCTTAAGAACGACGGCGTCATGGGCATCGTGCTGCCGCACGGCGTACTCTTCCGCGGTGCCGCTGAAGGAGTAATCCGCCGCCACCTGCTTGAAAACGGCTCTATCTATGCTGTCATCGGTCTGCCTGCCAATATCTTCTTCTCAACCGGCATTCCGACCTGCGTGATCGTCCTCAAGAAGGACAACACTGACCGCAGCGTACTCTTTATTGATGCCTCGCATGAGTTTGAAAAAGAACGCGCACGCAATGTAATGACCGAAGAGCACATTGAGAAGATCTTCAATGCATTTATTGAGCGTAATGATATTGAGAAGTTTGCACATCTGGCAAGCTTTGAGGAAATTAAGGATAACGACTTTAACCTCAATATCCCACGTTATGTAGATAACTTTGAAGATGAAGAACAAGTTGATCTCAATGCAGTGATAAAGGAACTTAATTCTCTAAAGAAAGAAGAAGCTGATATCGACTTAACCTTGAAAGAATATTTCGATGAACTTGGTATTTCTATTAATATATAGGTGGCTAATATGAAATATCCAAAACTGAGATTCAAAAGTAAAGATGGCTCTGACTTTCCTGATTGGAGTAAATCCAAATTAAATGAAATAGCTGATATAAACCCAAAGACTGAATCACTTCCAGAAAATTTTATTTACATCGACCTAGATTCAGTTTCCAAAGGGAGCTTATCCGAAATAAAGGTAATTAATAAAAGCAATGCGCCAAGCAGAGCTCAAAGATTACTAAGCAATGATGATATAATTTTTCAAATGGTAAGACCTTATCTGCAAAATAATATGTTTATTGATAAGCAACTCAACTTACCAATTGTTGCATCAACAGGCTACTCAGTTATTAGGGCCAATAATGTAACTTCAAAATTCTTATATTACTCTTTACATTCAGAAAGATTTTTAAGCGATGTATTAATACGTTGCACCGGTGGCACTTATCCTGCAATAAACTCTTCTTCTCTGAGTGAGATTAACACATATTATCCTTGCGCTGAAGAACAACAAAAAATAGCCTCCTTTTTTACTCTCCTTGACCGGAAGATTAAGCTTTCTTCAGAAAAACTCACATCTCTTGAAAAGATGAAGAAGGGATTGCTGCAGCAAATTTTTTCTAAAACCTTAAGTTCAGCATCCGCGCAATGGGACGAAGTAAATCTCAAAGTAATAGCTAAAAAAGTTTCTGATAAAAACACCAATAGAGCATGCCAAAATGCTCTGACTAACTCCGCTGAAAAAGGAGTAATCAGTCAAAGCGAGTTCTTTGAACGCGACATTGCGCAAAAAGAACATATTGATAAGTACACATTAGTTCAAAAAGGAGATTTTATATATAATCCACGCATTTCAAAAACTGCGCCGGCAGGCCCTATCAACCGTTCTGCTTTTGATTTAGGTGTTGTTTCTCCTTTGTACACAGTTTTCAGGCTTAAAGCTGACTCGCGCGTAGCCCCAGAGTTCTTAGCTTATTACTTCATATCAAATCTTTGGGTAAGGTACATGGAAAGCGTTGCAAATTATGGCGCCAGATTTGATCGAATGAGCATTTCAAATGCCGACTTCTTTGATATGCCGATTCCATGCCCAACTACTGATGAACAACAGAAAATTATTAAACTCTTAACCTGCTTTGATCAGAAACTCGATATAGCCCGAAAACAGCTTGAGGCACTGCAGAAATTAAAGAAAGGCCTCATAGAGCAGATGTTCGTTTAAATTGGAGATACCCTCATGGCAGAACTTGAAAAGGTAATGGAAGACAAGCTGATAGCCCAGCTTACCACCGGCATTTCTCAGTGGACGCTGCGTGAGGATCTCCGCACTGAAGACGACTTGTGGAATAACCTCAGGCAAAAGCTCAATCAAAATAACCTGCAGGCTCTTGACGGCGTACTCATTACCGATAAGGAGATGGACGCCATTAAGGAGTTCATTAAAGATCAGGGCATGAATCCTTATAAAGCCGCAGAATGGCTCTCCGGTGAGCGCGGCATTGCCCAGATCCCGCTGCTGCGCGAGGATGCCGCGCAGGGCACGGTATATCTCACCGCCATGAACAACCGCGAGATTGCAGGCGGCGGCTCAAGCTATGAGATCATTCACCAATACCAGGCAGCAAAGTCTTCTGAGGATGACCGCGCCCGCCGCTATGACGTCACCCTGCTCATCAACGGTCTGCCGATGATCCACATTGAGCTTAAGAACCAGAACCATCCCTTTATGGATGCCTTCCGGCAGATTAAGAAGTACAGCGCTGAAGGCAAGTTCAGCGGGATCTTTGGTCTGGTGCAAATGTTTGTGGTATCAAACGGCACTGAGAGCCGTTACATCGCAGCCGCGCGTGCCGATGAGCTCAATGAGAACTTTCTGACCAAGTGGGTGGACGAGCACAATGAGCCGCAGGACAACTATTTGGATTTTGCCCGTGAGGCTTTAAATGTGCCCCGCGCGCATGAGATCATCGGCCGCTACAGTGTGCTTGATGACGTGCGCAAAAAGGTCATTCTGCTGCGCCCCTATCAAATCCATGCCATCGAAAAAGTAAAGCAGGCAAGCAGCGAACGCAAAAGCGGCTACATCTGGCACACCACGGGATCGGGCAAAACCCTGACCTCCTTTAATGTCACGCGCAATCTGCTCGACATCCCAAGCATCGACAAAGCGATCTTTCTCATTGACCGGCGCGACCTTGACAAGCAGACGGCCGACAGCTTTACGGCCTATGCAGCACATTCCAATCTCACCATCGACAAGACCGACAGCACCTGGCGGCTGCGCAAACTGCTGGAGAGCAAAGACCGCAGTGCCATCGTGACCACCATACAGAAATTGCAGGCCCTGCTGCGCTGGTGCGAGCGCGGTGAGACCGACGAAAGTGATGATGAAAACGCTGAAATGAGCGGCCCGCAGCCGGTGGTTAATACCCCTAAAGCTGCGGCAAGTACTGCCAAACAAAGAGAGAAGTTCACTGAGCATTTAAAGAACCTGCAGGTGGCTTTTGTGGTGGATGAATGCCACCGCGCGGTCTCACCGCAGAGCATGCGCCAAATTCAAAAGTTCTTTGACAAGCCGTCAAGACCATCCCTGTGGTACGGCTTTACCGGCACCCCGCTCTTTGCTGAGAACAAGAGCACCGCCAAGGGCGATCTGCCGCGCATCACCGAAGATCAATACGGCCCCTGCCTGCACTCCTATACGGTAAAGGAAGCCATCCACGATCATGCCGTGCTGGGCTTTCAGCTCAACTATCAGGGATTGGATGAAGAGCACTTAAAGAGCTTTGCCGCAGAGCTTGAGATCAAGAACTATCAGGATATGGCGATGCCTGAGCTGGAGCGCCGGGTGGAAAAGAGCTATGTGGAGCGCTTTGACCGCAGCATCTATGACAACCGTGAGCACAAGAAGCAGGTGGTGGACTACATCATCAACAAGTGCCGCCACAAGTTCAATTTAGGCGAAGCTGAATCCGGCAAAGCCTATGAGGCCCTGCTTACCTGTGAATCCATTAAGGATGCGCAGGAGTACTACGAGCTCTTTTGCGAGTTTAAGGACAAAGGCTGGGTAAAGGAGAACATCCGCGAGCTCTGCCCGGATTTTCCCAAGGTGGCCATCACCTATACCGTAGGTGAAAACGAGGACGGCGCTGACGTCAATCAAAGCAAGATGGCCAAGTCCCTGCAGGACTACAATGCCATGTTCGGGACAGCCTTTTCACTGGAGAACGGCCTTGACGGGTATAACAGCAATTTAAATGACCGCCTGGCGCGCAAGACCGGTCAGTACAAAAAGCGCAGCGAGCAGCTTGATCTGGTGATCGTGGTTGACCGTCTGCTCACCGGCTTTGATGCGCCTTGTCTTGCCCTGCTTTTTATCGACCGCAAGCCGATGAGCCCTCAGGGACTGGTGCAGGCCCTCTCGCGCACCAACCGGCTGTTTGACAACGGCAAGAAATACGGGCAGATCATGACCATGCAGTCACCTTATCTCTTTGCTGAAAAGATAGACAAAGCCCTGTTTCTCTACTCGCACGGCGGCACCAAGGACGTGTCAGCCCCGACCTTTATTCAGGCGGCGCAGAAGCTCACCGACTCCATCAACAAGCTGCGTGCGGCGGCAGAAAATCCTGACAAGGCAGGCGAGCTTACCGAAAAGGAAGAACTCACCGCCTTTGTCAAAGCTGTGCAGGCCGTGGACAATGCCATGTCGGGCATCAAGACCTACGACGAGTTTGACGAGGAGCGCTTAAAAGAAGAGTTCGGCCTTGATAAGGAGGAGTTTGAGGAATATCTCGGACGTTATCAAAATGCCCTGGAGCGCCTTAAGGAACTCAATAAAGGTGATGATGACGGGGATGAGCCTGATCCCATTGACCTTGAGATGGAACTGAGCTTCATCAAGCAGACTGAGGTGAGCTACAAGTACTTAATCGAGCTCATTCAGCGCTTTGTGCCTGAGGAGGAGGCCAAAGCCAAAGAGGTTGACGAAGCCAACGATGAGCGCATCAACAAGCTTATCAAAGAACTCTCAGCCCACAACTCCAAGATGGGCGGCATCATCGCTGACATCTGGCAGCGCCTTAAGGACGATCCCCGCGCCCTGACCGGTCAGAGCATCGCTCTGCTGGCCTCTGCCAGGGCCAACGATGAAGTCTCGGCAAAAGCTGATGCCTTTGCCAAAAAGTGGGGCATCAACCGTGAGACCATCATCTATGCGGCCATGAGCTCCAAAACCGCCGCCGAGCTCAATCCTGATTTTGACTATGATGCCTACAAAGCCGGGGGCGGCTCCCTGTCCAAACTGGCCGCGCGCCGCACCATGCGCGCTGAACTTGATGCCCTGATTGAAAACGAGCTCAAGCCGCTATTGCAGCAGGGTCAGTACTAAACCACGCCGGGACTTTATTTATCTTGCTTTGCGGCGCTTCAAGAAATACTCCAGAGCAATGCAAAGTTCTGGAGTAAAGCTCTAAGCAGAAAACTGCACCAATTTCAAGCACTAAATGCCGCTAATGCAAGCCCTTTCACAAACTTAATAAATTTAAGTGAAAGCGTTACCACAAGCGACTGTATTAGCTTATTCTAAGCTTGCAATTTGTTTGAACCAGCACAGTGCAAAGAACTGCTGTGCACCACTGCCGCAGGCTGATGTGAGCCTGCAGGCACGATTAATTTACTGAGGATGTTGAGATGTTCGGACTTGATAAGCTGCTTTCCAAGAAAGATCAAAAGATCACTTTAAACTCACCGGTAAAGGGTCAGCTCATTGACAAGGCTGCCATTCCCGATCCAACCTTTGCCGACGGCATTTTGGGTGCAACTGCAGGCTTTTTATCCTCCGACGGCGTGATTTACGCTCCCTGCGACGGTCAGATCACTCAGATTTTCCGCACCGGCCATGCCCTGACCATCACCAGCGTCAACGGCGTGGAGATCTTAATTCACGTGGGCATCAACACCGTGGACTTAAAAGGCCGCGGCTTTAAGGCCTTAGTCGAACAGGATCAAAAGGTCAAATGCGGTGACGAGCTTATCAAGTTTGAGATTGAGACCATTAAGGAAGCAGGCTTCTCCCTGGAGATCCCGATGGTGATCTGCAACGGCGATGACTTTGCCAAAGTTGAGTTTATCGCCCCCTGCGAGGTCACTCCGGCCAGCGCGGTGTGCACCATCGAAAAGAAATAAGAAAGGCGCAGCCAGCTCCCGCCTCGCGCAGGCTGTAAAGCAGACGAGGCTGCCTGCAGGATCGGG
>JADINH010000131.1 GCA_017694225.1 Candidatus Avisuccinivibrio stercorigallinarum | reverse complement strand
GGCGGTGAAGACCTTGTAAACTCCCCTTCTTAAGGCGCTAAAAATTTGCGGCAAGGCTTAACGAAAACTGCTTTTTCCTGTAGAATGAGGGCAGTTAAACAAGACATCCCGGGACTTCTTCCCGGTACAAGCGTGGAGAAAAAAATGAGCTTAGAACAAGAGCTTGCTTCTTTAGGCATCACTGGTGCTACCGAAATCGTTCACAACCCTTCCTACGAGGCTTTATTTGCTGCTGAGACCGCAGCTGATCTGACCGGCTTCGACAAGGGCGTAGTCACCAAGATGGGTGCCGTCAATGTTATGACCGGCGTTTACACCGGCCGTTCTCCTAAGGACAAGTTCATTGTATTAGACGATACCACCAAGGACACTGTGTGGTGGACCTCTGATGCTTTCAAGAACGACAACAAGCCGGTTACCCCTGAGACCTGGAAGGTTTTAAAGGACTTAGCCGTCAAGGAAGTCAGCAACAAGAAGTTATATGTAGTTGACGCATACTGCGGCGCCAACGAAGCCACCCGCTTAAAGGTCCGCTTCGTGATGGAAGTAGCATGGCAGGCTCACTTCGTTACCAACATGTTCATCCGTCCGACCGCTGAAGAGTTAGCCACCTTCGAGCCTGACTTCGTGGTGATCAACGCCTCCAAGGCCAAGGTTGAGAACTACAAGGAGTTAGGTCTGAACTCTGAGACCGCTGTCGTCTTCAACTTAACCGAGCGTATGCAGGTTATCTTAAACACCTGGTACGGCGGTGAGATGAAGAAGGGCATTTTCTCCATGATGAACTACTACCTGCCGCTCAAGGGCATCGCTGCAATGCACTGCTCTGCCAACACCGATATGGATAACAAGAACACCGCTATCTTCTTCGGCCTGTCCGGCACCGGCAAGACCACCCTGTCCACCGATCCGAAGCGCTTATTAATCGGCGACGACGAGCACGGCTGGGACGACGAGGGCGTGTTCAACTTCGAGGGCGGCTGCTACGCCAAGGTGATCAACCTCTCCAAGGAGAACGAGCCTGACATTTGGGCTGCCATCAAGCGCGACGCTCTGCTTGAGAACGTTACTGTTGACGCTGAGGGCAACATCGACTTCGCTGACAAGTCCGTCACCGAGAACACCCGTGTTTCTTACCCGATTTACCACATCGAGAAGATTGTCCGTCCGGTTTCCAAGGGCCCTGCTGCTCAGCGCGTGATCTTCTTATCCGCTGATGCTTTCGGCGTGCTGCCTCCGGTCTCCATCCTCGACGATCAGCAGACTCAGTACTACTTCCTCTCCGGCTTCACCGCTAAACTGGCTGGCACTGAGCGCGGCATCACCGAGCCGACCCCGACCTTCTCTTCATGCTTCGGCGCAGCTTTCTTAACCCTGCCTCCGACCAAGTATGCAGAAGTTCTGGTCAAGAGAATGAATGCCTCCGGCGCTAAGGCTTACTTAGTCAACACCGGCTGGAACGGCACCGGCAAGCGTATCTCCATTAAGGATACCCGCGGCATTATCGACGCCATCTTAGACGGCTCCATCGATAAGGCTGACACCAAGACCATTCCTTACTTCAACTTCAAGGTTCCTACTGCTCTGCCGGGCGTAGACACCAACATCCTCGACCCTCGCGACACCTACAGCGATGCTGCTCAGTGGGATGAGAAGGCCAAGGATCTGGCTGCCCGCTTCCAGAAGAACTTCAAGAAGTTCGAGAGCTTAGGCGGCGAGCTGGTTAAGGCTGGTCCTCAGCTCTAATTAAACTCTCAGCAAAGCTGAAAGTTAAAAGTTAACGGAAGACCCGGCCGCAAGGCTGGGTCTTTCCTTATCTGGAGTGTAAAAAACATGGGAAAGCCCTATATCACCCGCGAAGGCTATGATGCCCTGCACGCCGAGCTTGACTATCTGTGGCTGGAAAAGCGTCCGGATGTCACCCAGAAGGTCTCCTGGGCGGCGAGCCTCGGCGACCGCTCAGAGAATGCTGACTATCAGTACAACAAGCGCCTGCTGGCGCAGATTGACCGGCGCGTGCGCTATCTGCGCAAATGCCTCAATACCCTGCAGGTTATCGAGCACAACAGGCAGCAGGACGGCCGGGTCTTTTTCGGGGCCTATGTGGAAATTGAAGCTGATGATGACGGCAGCATTCTGCAGCTGCGCATTGTCGGCGGCGATGAGATCTTCGGGCGTTCAAATTACATCTCCATCGACAGCCCGATGGCCAGGGCTCTGCTCGGTAAATCCGAAGGCGATGACGCCTCAGTCAAGACCCCCAAGGGCGAGCGCCTGTGGTATGTCAATAAGATCTCGTATGTAAAGCCTGAGTGGTTTGAAGAGCAGAAGATGCAGACCAAGGACATTGAGCCTGACGATGATGACATCAAGGCCGATGTTGAGGCCGCAGCCGACCTCGACCCCAAGGCTTTGGAGCAGGCCTATCTTAAGTCCATGGTCAAGGAATAAGGAACAGCGCGGCTTAGCTTTCAGACCGCAATATCAAGATTGCGCCCGGTACTGTCCCGGGGCACGATGCTGTTGTAGCGTCCGGCTACAGCGGCATTTCTTTTGCTCATGGGCGAGAGCTCTGTGTGATTGTGCTCGTCGGCAAGCGCCCGGAACTGCGCCGGTTCATCGCGGTTTCTCCTGATCGTGCGCCTTTCATCTTTTTGCTGCGTCTCCTGCAGCACGGAGCTGCCGCTTACGGCCCCGGAAGCTGAAGCTGCGGCGGCCTGTCTGCTCTGCCCTGCGGCATCCTGGCCTAAGATCTGTGCCTGCTGCGCGCTCTGGGTGTTTTGGGCGCTTTGTGCCTGGCGGGCCTGCTGCTGCGCCGCGGCTTTTTGGGCCTCATTGGCAGCCGTGCTCTGCTGCCCCTGGGTGCGGCGGCTGTCCTCAGTGCCTGCCTTGCCCAAATGCTGTTCCTGGCGGCGCTCATTGTCCTTTAAGGAGGAGAGCTTTTCCTCAGCCTGCTTTAAGCCCTGGCTTTGGGCTGCCATGGTCTGGGCGGTGCTCTGGGTGCCCCCGCGCTCGTCTGCAGCCCGCGATTGGGCGGCAGAGCGCTCAGCCTGTTTGGGCTCGGGGATCTGTTCGCGCAGGCGGGTGTCGCGTTTGGCCTCTTCAGTGGCAACCTGATACGAAGGCGGCGCTACGCTGACCGCATAGTTCGATGCAATTTCCATGGCGCGCCTCCATTTCTGATGTGCTGTGAGTTAAAAATTCCGGGCGGATTTACAGCTTACTTCCATTAACGGCAGCAGGCGGCGCAAATTTTAGAACTTTTTTGCGCCCGCGGTTTTTGCCTGAGTTTGGAGGGGCTTAGGCGAGGAAGTTGTGCACCTTGTCAAAGAAGTCGCGTACTACTTTTTCAAACAGTTTGGGCTCAGTGAGATAGGGATTGTGCCCGGAGTTGGCAAAGATATAGCTGGTGCGCAGATCATCGCCTTTGAGGGCATAGGTCAAAGAAGCCGGCACAAAGCGGTCGCGCGCGCCATAAAGCTGCAGCACCGGGATCTTGAGGTTCTTCAAATCCTCGCGCACGTCCACAAAGCAGGCGGTGTTGATGCCGCTTATCAAAGTCTGATAGCTTGGCACCTCGTAATGCTCAAAAAGCTGCATCAGCTTGGGATCTCTGACCACGTGATTTTCATCGAGCAGCTGCATTTTGACAAAGAGATTGAGCACCCGGCTGCAGCGCCTCGGGGTGAGCAGCGTGCGGCAGCGGTAGAAGAGTTCAGCGCTCAGGCCCGGCCAGTTGGGATCACAGGGAAAGCGGGCACTCGAGCAGATGGTAACGAGCGAGGCTGCTTTGGGGTTTTGATGGCGCCCCAGGGCGCGGATGGCAAAGAGGGAGCCCAGCGATGCGGCCATGACATCGGCGCCTTCGGGGATGATGTTGTAGAGTGCTTCCACCCCGGTATAAAAATCGTAGGCTGACTGCTCGCTGCTGCGGCTCTCACCGTAGCCTGGCAGATCGATAAGATAGATGCAGTGCTCCGGAAACATTTTGGCAATAGGGGTAAGGAAGCTTGAATCCAAGCCCCAGCCGTGAATTAAGCACAGCGGCTGACCCTTGGGGTCGCCTGTGAGCTTAAAGCCCAGTTTTAACTCCTGCTCCACCTTCAATGCCCCATGTAATGCCTTTTCCTCATTATAAACAAAATTGGGGCAGGCGGGCGCGGCAAAACATACAGGGCTGTATGTTTAAGCCCGAACTTTGAGCTTGATCGGACTTTGGAGCAATAAAAAGCCTGTGGAGATATAAAAAATCCCGGCCGCAGCCGGGATGATGGGTTTGCCAAATTCGTTTTTAGTTAGAGATTGTGGGCTCTGCGGTAGGCTTTGATGTCCTCGATGGAGAGCACGGTCATATCGTGCAGCTCGGCAAAGGCGCAGATGCGCGGCAGCCGGGCCATGTCACCGTTCGGCGCCGTGAGCTCACAGAGCACACCCATCGGCTTGAAGCCGGCCAGGCGGGCCAAATCCACGGAAGCCTCAGTGTGGCCGTCGCGCACCAGCACGCCGCCTTTCTTGGCAATGAGCGGGAACATGTGGCCGGGGTGCACTAAATCCTCAGGCTTGGCGTCATCCTTGACTACAGCCTGAATGGCCTTGATGCGATCCGAGGCGGATACGCCGGTGGTCACGCCGTGGGCGGCATCGATGGAAATGGTAAAGGCGGTGCCGTAGGTGGAGGAGTTCTTGGCCACCATTAAGGGCAGCTCCAGGGCAGCGGCCTTTTCCTCTTCAATGCACAGGCAGACAATGCCTGAGCCTTCACGCACGGTGAGCGCCATCTGCTCCACCGTCATGGTTTCGGCGGCGAAAATCAGATCGCCTTCATTTTCACGATCTTCATTATCAACCACCAGCACGCCCTGACCCTTTCTCATGGCGTTGAGCGCGGCTTCTACTCTGTCTTCAAAAGTATCGCCGAAGTTTTCCAATAAATTGCGCTGTGACATTGTGTACCTCAGTTAGTGTTACGCATGGCGCGGGCTTCACGCATCAGACGCTTCATTTCGCGCACTGCCTCGCTAAGACCGGTGAAAATAGCACGAGCAATAATGCTGTGTCCAATATTTAATTCTTCCATCTCGGGGATGGCGGCAATGGCCTGCACATTCTGATAATTAAGGCCGTGCCCTGAATTGACATGCAGTCCGATGGAATGGGCGTAGGCTGCCATTTCCTGCAGGCGCTTTAATTCCTCCAGCTGCTCAGCCCCCTGTGCATTGGCATAGGCGCCGGTATGAAATTCAATGGTCGGGGCACCGACGGCTTTGGAGGCGTCCACCTGCTCTTTGACGGGGTCAATGAACATCGAGCAGTTGGTGCCTAAGGCAGCGAGCTTTTCAATGGCTTTGCCGATACGCAGGCTGTCGCCTGCCACGTTGAGGCCGCCTTCAGTGGTGATTTCCTGACGGCGCTCGGGCACAAAGCAGGCAGCCTGCGGACGCAGGGCGGCTGCGATGGCTAAAATGTCATCATTGACTGCCATTTCGAGGTTTAACTTGGTCTGCACGGTTTCACGGATGATGCGCACATCCCGATCGGTGATGTGGCGTCTGTCCTCGCGCAGATGTGTAGTGATGCTGTCGGCACCGGCAAGCTCGGCCACAGCTGCTGCCGTGACCGGATCAGGATAAGTGCCGCCGCGGGCGTTGCGCACGGTGGCTACATGATCGATGTTAACGCCTAAGTAAATTTCACCCATGACAAAAGTCCTTAAAAACCTGCCGCTTATTATACCTGCAAAAGGGCGTCTCTTCCTGCTTTAAGCAAGGTCGCGGCGGGGTTCACGCACAAAGAGCAGAATGAGCAGCGCCGCACCGGCAGCCGGGATGGCGGTGATCATCAGACCTTCGGCAAGGCCCAAGCGATCGGCGCACCAGCCTGAGATCGGGGTTAAGAGATAACCGATGCCAAAGCTGAAGCCCAAGATCATGGCCGCACCAAAGGAGGCATTGCGCGGCATTAAAAGCTGCGACCACACCACACCCACCGGAGTGGCCGCATAGGCGGCAGCACCGGTCAGGAACAAAATGCCCATGGTTAAAAGCGAATCGTCCGGGTTTAACAGGAAGATTAAGCTGAAGATGATAAGCAGCACGTAGGAGAAGATCACCACGTGCTTTAAGCGCATGCGATCGGCCAGCGAGCCGGCGGCGAGGCCGCCCACCACCGAGCCGATAAGATAAACGACGAGAGCGGCAGCGCCCACCATAGCCGGATAATTTAAAGAGGAGTAGAGCAGCGGAATAAAGGTGATAAAGGCGCAGTGCGTCCAGCAGCGGATGCTGATGGAGCTGTTAAGCAGCAGGAAGGAGCGTGAGCGCACCAGCCGGGCAAGCGAAATCTCCTCTGTGGCCGCGGCACTGACCGGCGGCTTGTGATGCAGGCGGTTTTTCACGAGCAAAATGGAGGTGATGACCGCGGGGATAGAGAGCGCGAGCAGATACTTATCCGAGAAGGCCTGCACAAAGGCGGCGGTGACCAGCGGTGCCACAGCCGCGCCGATATTGCCGCCTGCGATGTACACCGAGGTGGACAGGCCGCGCTGGGCAAGCGGGCAGATGGAGGGCACCACACCGGCGCTTAAAGGATGGAACAAGCCCGCGCAGATGCCCGAGAGCATCAGCACGAACACCAAGAGCCAATACTGCGTAAACAGGCCGATAAGGCACACTAAGATGGCCGCCAGGCTTACGGATAAAGGCAGCAGGAAATGCACATCCTTTTTGTCAGCCAGGATGCCGACGGCCGGCTGCATTAAAGAGGATATAACTGAAAAGGCAGTGAACAGTGCCGCCGACTGCGAGTAGGACATATCAAAGCGCAGGGCTAAAACCGGCAGCAGCACCGGCAGCAGATTGGTAAAGAAATCGCTCATAAAGTGAGCGGTACTCATGAGCGCAATGTTGGTCCAGCCGCGCTCGGGAGGCACAATGGTTTTCATCGTGTGTAACAGTTTTGGTGGTTTAAGGTTGTACATCCGGCCGCTGTCCCCTTAGGGAAAAGGCAGGGTGCAGCGGCCGGTCCAAATTTATTCAGCGCTACTGGCTTATCTTGAGCAGCAGCTGTTTTACTTCATCCTGCGTAAAGTGATAGACCTGGCCGCAGTGCTGGCAGGTCATTTCAGTGCCCTGCTTGTCCTCGGCGATGTCAGCAAGCTCGCTGCGGCTTAAGCTGGTTAAGGCGGTCTCGCAGCGCTCGCGTGAGCACACGCACTTAAAGCGCACCTGCTGCTCCTTGACGGCCTTGACGCCGTCATGACCATAGAGGCGGCGCAGGGCCTCGTACAGCGAAATCTGTGACAGTTCATCGAGCTTTAAGGTTGAACCGAGCACCGTCAAGTGCTCCAGGCTCTCGTTGTTGCCCTCAGCCTCCGGGATGATCTGCAGCATCAGGCCGCCTGCCTTTAAGCTGTCCGGATCGGCATAGATAAAGAAGGTCGAGGGCAGCTGCTCTGAATTATTGAAATAGCCCTGCAGGGCATCGGCCATGCCAGTACCGTCAAGCGGCACAATGCCCTGCCACTTATTGCCGTCCTTGGGGAAGACTGAGATGATAAGGCTCGCGCCCTCACCTGCCAAATCTTTAAAGGTCAGCAAGTCTGAGTACTTCTTTTCACTGTCATAGAGGGCAGAGCCATAGAAGCTTAAATCCTCATTGATGTTGATCAGGGCATAGCGGATGGCATGTTCGCCTCTGCCGCCTTGCAGCTGCACCATGATCTGGGCGTCGGCCTTTAAGGTCGAGGAGATTAAGACCGCAGAGGCCGCCAGCTCCAGCATTAAGGCGCGCAGGGGGCGCGGATAATGATGGCGCGAGAGCAGATCGCTGACTGATTTGTTCAGATAGCAGATCTCGCCGCGCACGGCATGCTGTTCAAACAAAAAGCGCACCACGCTGTCGCTGGTGTCCTTGTGATAAAGGTCGGTAAATTCGTTGACATCGCTCATGTTTTAATAGTCCTCTTTGAGCTTGTGGCAGTGACTTTGCTGCTGTCCTCTTAAATCCTGCTGCAGCGCTTAACGCAGTCCAGGATTAATCAGAAGCTGTTGTCCTGCTTTAATTTAATCAGTGCACGGCGCTCCTTTTTGTTGGGGCGGGTGTCGGGGCGCGGAGCCAAGGCCAGAAGCTTTTCCATTTCCTTCATTTGGGCCAGTCTCTCGCGGTTTTTGATGCTCTCTTCAGTTTCGCGGTAGAGCAGCACTGCTTCTTTGGCCGGGCCGCGCACCGTGGAGAGGCCGAGTACTTCCACCTCCCGGCGGACATTACCCTGCAGCAGGCGGATTTTGGCACCGATTTCGACAATGCGTGAGGGTTTGGCGCGGCTGCCGTTGTAATCGACTTTGCCGCCCTCAATCATCTGGCGCGCGATGGAACGGGTTTTGTAAAAGCGCGCTGCCCACAGCCATTTGTCAATGCGTACCGCCTTGTCGTCTTCAGGTGCTGCCATTGCCTCTTTCTCCAGAAATTTTCCGGGAGGTATTTTAGCAAAATTAGGCAGCACCACACGCTGTGCACAGCTTTAAAGCCCGCACAAATGCGGGCTCTGCCCTTAAATTGCTTAAATTTCGCGTGCGCTGATGCGATAGGACAGGCTGTGGCTGTCACCGGGCTTTAACACAATCAGATCGGTCTTGGAGTTAAAGGCATTGGCCGGGCAGGACATCGGCTCGACCGCCAGGCCTGCACGCTTTAACTTCTCAGCCGTAAAGAGCTGAATGTAGGGGGCTTTGGTGTACATGCACACCTCAAGGCCATTGCCCTTTAAGCTGACACAGCACTCCCCGCCCGGGTTTTTGTATGCATGATCTATCTTGACATCCTTAAGGGAGCGCTCAGCCGTAAAATCAAGGCCTGAGGCGGCAGCCGGGGCGAGCTTTACCGGGCACATCTTCTCGTCCACCTCAAAAAGCTCGCTGCAGGGGAAAGTCAGAGTGCAGTTATCAAGCACTTCACCGTCGCAGGTAATGTATGGGTGCTGCCCCACGCCGTAGGGTGCGGCCTTGGAGCCCACATTGACCGCGCTGATGGTGCAGTGCAGGCCGTCGTCAGTGAGGCTGTAGCACACAAAGGCCTTTAAGGTAAAAGGATAGCCGGCCACTGCGGTGACCATGGTGGTGAGCAGAACCGAGCTTTCGGTCAAGTCCTCAATCTGCCACTCCTTCCAGGCGGTAAGTCCGTGGCTGGCCGAGCCGGTGCGCGCCTCGGTGACCGGCAGGGTGTAGGTCACGCCCTCAAACTCATATGCGGCATTCTTGATGCGGTTGGGCCAGGGCAGCAGGATCTTGCCCAGGTGCGCCAAAGGCACCTCATCGGGATCATGGGGCAGGGCAATATTGCGCCCCTTGTAGGTCAGGGCGCACATGCCGCCGCCCACGCTGACAAATTTGGCCTGATAGCCGCCCTTCTGAATTAACACGGTTTTGCCGCCTGCTAACATTGACGTCTCCTTTTTCTTCAAATGTTTCAAATGCTCTTACGGCCAGGCTCTGCTGCCTGACTGTTGCTGCCTCCAACTCTAGCAGAGTGCGGGCGCAAAAACTTGAGCCTGTGCCGCGTTTTTGGCCTGCAGTTGAGGCTTTTTTGCAGCTGTCATCAGATCTTTACGCTGCTTTGCTACAATCCCCTCAGGTTTAACAATTTTATTTGTGTTTGTTTGTTGAAGTTTCTTTGTCTGTTCACTCAATAACGCGGAGTACCGCAGGAGTTTGTGCGTGCAGAAATTTAAGACCTTGTTCGGTTCCATCCTGATCCTGCTCTCATTGGGCTCAGTCTATGCCTGGAGTTTGTTTAACAGCCCGCTTGCTGAAAAGTTTGGCCTGGAGGTCAACAGCGTGGCCTTTACCTTCGGCATCATGACCTTGTTCATCGCCACCGGCTCTTTGTGCTCGGGCTTTTTAAAGCTGCGTATCGGCATCAATCCGGTGATTGTCTTAAGCTCGGTGTGCATCGGCATCGGTCTCTTGATTGCGGCCTTTGCCCCTAATCTTATAGTGCTCTTTATTGCAGCCGGCGTGCTCTTAGGCTTTGGCGACGGTCTTGGCTACATGCTGGTTTTAACCAACTGCGTTAAGTTCTTCCCGCGGCACAAGGGCCTTATCTCCGCGCTGTGCATCGGCGCCTACGGCGCGGGCTCACTTGTCTTCAAGAGCATTGACGAGTATATGCTGTCAAATTACGGCCTGCAGAGCGCCTTAATGTGCTGGGGTCTTGTCTGCGCCAGCGCCGCGGCCCTGGGCAGCCTGCTTGTTTATGACGCCATGCTGCAGAAAGATATTGCACAAAGCGCCTCGGCCTCAAAGCGTGAGTATGAGCTCCGGCATTCCATCCGCACCCTGCCGTACTGGCTGCTGGCCTTAATGTTCCTCATTGACTGCATGTGCGGCCTGTACATCATCGGTGCGGCGGCCAATTTGGGCAGCAGCGTGGCCTCCTTAAATGCCGCGGACGCCGCCTTCTGCGTGAGCATTGCGGCTCTGGCCAATATCGCCGGGCGCCTCATCATGGGCGTGCTCTCAGACCGCCTGCCGCGCATCCGGCTTATCACCTTTGATCAGACGCTGTCTCTGATTGCCATGCTGATGCTGCTTCTGCTGCCGCAGAGCATGTGGCTGTTTTATGCTGCGGTGTCACTGGTGGCCTTCTCCTTTGGCGGCACCCTGACCATTTACCCGTCCATTATCTCGGACTTCTTTGGCATCAAGAACCTGGCCAAGAACTACGGCCTGCTCTACCTTGGTTTTGGCGTGGGCTCAATGGTGGGTTATGCGGTGGCCATCGTGTTTAACTCCTATACCGTTACCTTTGCGCTGATGGCAGCGGGCCTCATTGCGGCCATTGTGCTCTCCCTGCTGGTGCGCCTGCCTCCGGAGCTGTCGCAGGGGCACACTAAGCTCAAGCAGGAGCATTTGGTGCCATAAGAGCGCAGCGGGCTTAAAATACAGGCAGCAACAAAGGATTTTGAAAATTATGGATTTATCTGCTTTACATCACAAGCTGCCTGAAATCACCTCCAAAAAGCGCTTTAAGGCTTCACGCATCTTCACGGTTGAGGAGCTGGGGCTGAAGTTCTCCAACGGCTCGACCGCCATTTACGAGCGCATCGTGGGCGGCAACGGCGCCGTGCTGGTGGTGCCCTTTGACGGCACCCACTTTTACCTCTCCTCTGAATATGCCTGCGGCCGGCACTGCTACTCGCTTGGCTTTGTCAAAGGCAAGGTCGATGACGGCGAAAGCCCCGAGCAGGCTGCCGGGCGTGAGCTGCAGGAGGAAATCGGCTTTGGCGCGCGCAACATCTCCATGCTGCGCTCGGGCGTCACCGTCGCTCCTGGTATGCTCGAATTGTGCATGTACCTCTTCCTCGCTGAGGACTTATACCCGGCCAAACTGGAGGGCGATGAGCCCGAGCCCATTGAGATCATCAAGGCCACTCCGCAGGAGGCAAAGGAACTCATTTTTGACCCGGATTCTCCTTTAAAGGAAGCGCGTGCCATTACAGCCTTGATGCTGGCTTTGCACAAAATAGGTGCAATTTAGCCCCTTTTTGGGTAAAAGATTGTCTAAAAGAAGTCTTGGCTGCCCGCCGATTTGGCATCTTTGTTAAGATAAGCGCTTATTGTGATCAGTGTCTGCGCACTGTTCGACATCAAGATTTTTAGGAGATAACCATGCGTCATTTACTGACCGGTTTTGAGTTCTCGCAGGATGAGTATTTGGCAGTGCTTGAGGAAGCCGCTGCCATGAAAAAAGATCCTGCAGCCTTTGCCGACACCTTAAAGGGCAGAGCTGCGGCCATCATGTTTGAAAAGCCTTCACTGCGCACCAGAACCACTTTTGAGATTGCGCTGTTCCGCTTGGGCGCACACGGGGTTTATTTGGATCTGCAGGGCGGCGATCTGGGCAAGCGCGAAAGCATCGGCGACTATGCCCGCAACTTATCCCGCTGGACTGACTGTCTGGTCGGCCGTGTGTTTTCACAGCACACCTTGGAAGAGCTGGCCGCAACCGGTTCAGTGCCGGTGATCAACGCCTTATCTGATCTCTATCATCCGGCCCAGGCCATAGCTGACTACATGACCATCAAGGAGCATTTGGGCACCCTGGAGGGCACTTCCCTTGCTTACGTGGGTGATGGCAACAATGTGGCCAATTCCCTGCTCGTTGCTGGTGCTGCTTTGGGCGTCAATG
Organism: Candidatus Avisuccinivibrio stercorigallinarum; assembly: GCA_017694225.1. Classification (GTDB taxonomy): domain Bacteria; phylum Pseudomonadota; class Gammaproteobacteria; order Enterobacterales; family Succinivibrionaceae; genus Avisuccinivibrio; species Avisuccinivibrio stercorigallinarum. The sequence continues at coordinate 19,597 of JADINH010000131.1, read as the reverse complement.
TCTCCTGCTTCTGCCCGCTTGGCCACGGCCCTGACATTCAGATCTTCAACAAGGCCGCCGAGATTGCCAAAAAGCACGGCTGCAAGCTGGAGGTGGTGGCTGATCCTTCCAAGATTCAGGGCTTTGATGCACTGTACACTGACACCTGGGTCTCCATGGGCGACAATACCCCGCTTGATCAGGTCAAGAAGATTTTTATGCCTTATCAGATTAACGACACCTTAGTGGCCCAGTCCGGCGCCAAGTGCGTGCTGCACTGCCTGCCTGCCCACCGCGGTTATGAGATCACAGATGAGGTGATGGACGGACCTTTATCAGTGGTCTTTGACGAAGCTGAAAACCGTCTGCATATTCATATGGCATTGCTTGCCATGCTGATTGAAAAATAAAGCTGAGGACAGCAAAAATGTTAAAGCATGAAAAGAAACAGTATAAGAAGGTAGTGCTCGCATATTCAGGCGGCCTTGATACTTCCACCATCGTACCCTGGCTCAAGGAGAACTATGGCTGTGAGGTAGTGTGCTTTGTGGCTGATGTCGGCCAGGAGCGCGAGGATCTCGAAGGCATCGAGCAGAAGGCCATTCAGTCCGGTGCCAGCAAGTGCATCATCAAGGATCTGCGCGAAGAGTTCGTCAAAGACTATGTGTTTGAGACCTTCAAGACCGGTGCCATCTACGAAGGCTCCTACCTGCTGGGCACCGCCATCGCCCGTCCGGTGATCGCCAAGGCCATGGTGGAGTGCGCCCTTGAAGAGGGAGCTGATGCCGTATCCCACGGCGCCACCGGCAAGGGCAACGATCAGGTGCGCTTTGAGAGCGCTGTTGCTGCCTTAGCTCCGCACCTTGATGTTATAGCACCGTGGCGTGAGTGGAATCTGCAGTCCCGCGAGGAGCTGCTTGCCTACCTGCAGGAGCGCCACATCCCCTGCAAGGCTACCTTAAAGAAGATCTACAGCCGTGACGCCAACGTGCTGCACATCTCCACTGAAGGCGGCGAGCTTGAGGACACCTGGAATGCAGCCTCCGAGAACGTGTGGGTCTGGACCACCGATCCGCAGAAGGCCCCGGATGAGCCGGAGACCTTTGAGCTGACCGTCAAGAACGGCATCGTGACCGAGTTCAACGGTCAGGCTATGACCCCGTTTGAGATCATCACCAAGTTAAATGAGCTCGGCGCCAAGCACGGTGTCGGCCGCATCGACATCACTGAGAACCGCCTCGTCGGCATGAAGTCCCGCGGCTGCTATGAGACCCCGGGCGGCACCATCATCTACAAGGCTCTGCGCGGCGTTGAGGATCTGGTGCTCGACAAGACCACCCGCATCTTCCGTGAGCATTTGGCTGTAGAGTTTGCACAGCTCGTCTACGACGGCCGCTGGTTTACCCGTCTGCGTGAGATCTTAATGGCCTCCGCCGATGAGCTTGCCAAGGACGTCAACGGCAAGGTGGTGGTCAGACTGTACAAGGGCAACTGCGACGTCATTCAGAAGTCTTCCCCGAACAGCCTGTTCAACTTCGACTTCGTGACCTTCGGTGCCGATGAAGTTTACGATCAGCACGATGCTGAGGGCTTCATCCGCCTGTACTCACTGCCGTACCGCATCCGTGCCTTAAACGCACAGAAAAACGGCAAGTAACCATTAACAGCAGATCTTAAGCTGTTAAGTTAAGGCCCGGGGTCTGCCCCGGGCCCTGCAGCAAAGAGCACTGCGGCGCTCTTTGCTGCAGGAACCTGACCTCATTAATGAGAGCATCCTGCCCAAACTTCTTTTGCGTCCATTTGCATCCCAGGGAGCGGCGTGATGTCCTTGCAAGAGCTCGAGCTTTTAAGAGCCAAATTTGCGGCCAGAATTGTCAGCGGCACCAGGCTGTCTGATATGTGTGAGAGTGTCCGCAAGTGGGAGCGCCGGGAGTGCTTTGTAAGGCTGGAGAACTATCTCTACCAGCCCGGGCGCAGGCAGCAGGTCTGTCTGCTGTATGGGCTGCGCGGCACCGGCAAACACACCCTTATTTTGCAGGCTCTGGCGGCGATGACGCCGGAAAACTTAAAGCGCACGGCTTACGTAAAAATCGAGCAGACTGACAACCTCACTGTGGTCAGTGAGAGCCTGCACCAGCTTTTTGATCTGGGCTACAAGTTTATTTTCATCGACGAAGTCACGCGGCTTGACGAGTTTATCGACTGTGCATCCCTTTTTTCCGATATCTATGCCGCCATGGGCCTGAAAATCGTGCTCTCAGGCGCTGACTCGCTGGGCTTATGGCTCACCCTGTACGAAGAGCTTTACGACCGGGCCAAAGCCATACACACCACCTTTATCCCTTACCGCGAATACAGCCGCCTGCTCCAGACCGGCAGCATCGACGCATACATCTGCCAGGGCGGTACACTTGCGGCTCCAGACGCGGCAGCCGGGGATGGCGCTTTTTGCGATCCCAGGGCAGTCCGGCACTATATAGACAGCGCCATTGCCCGGAACATCGAGCATTCGCTGGCCTGCTATGAGAGCGGCTGTCATTTCCGCCACCTTTATTCTCTCTATGAAGCGCACACATTAACCACGGCCGTCAGCTGGGTCATTGAGGAGATCAATCAGCGCTTTTTGCTCAGCGTGCTGAGCCGGGATGGCAAATCCTCTGATTTTGCGGCAGTGACTAAAAGCTTGATGGGTATGTTAGATAGCCACAAGATGGAAGGGCAGGCCCTTGGCATCACGCAGGCTCATATCACCGAGATTAAGGAATATCTGGCGGCCTTGGATCTGACCGTCAAAGCTCCGGTTGAGTTGCCCGGCACTGACCTGGAGCCTGAGGAGCAGCTTTTGTTTACGCAGCCCGGGCTGAGGTACTGTCAGGTGCAGGCACTCGTGCATGCGCTGCTCCAGGATGATGCCCTTAGCGGCCTGTCTGCTGCAGAGAAGGCCAGGCTCTCTGAGCGCATTTTGCAATCCGTCAGAGACCGCATGCTGAAGGATCTTGTCCTGCTTGAGACCTTAAAAGCCGCAGACCGGAAGCACTGGGTATTTAAGCTGCAGCTTGATGGCGGTGAATTTGATATGGCGGTCTATGACAAAAACACTTTCTGCTGCACGCTCTTTGAGATTGAGCTCAGCAGAGAGCGGAAGCCGGAGCAGTACCAGCAGCTGATAAACGCAGATCTCTGCCGGAAGACCGAAGCACGCTTCGGTCCGATCAAGGGGCGTTATGTCCTCTATCGTGGTGAGGACTGTACGTGCGAAAACGGGGTGCAGTACTGGAACGTCGAAAGTTACCTCAAGTCACTGCCTGATCTTGCGCTCGTGCGCACGCCGGTGGTGCAGCAAACTAAGCAGTCAGGAAATTTGGGCTGACACAGGCAGGCCTGCTTAATGTCCGGCCAAGTCCTGCCTTGACACTTTATCTGACTTATTTATCCAGATCAGCAAACAGTTCGTCGACGTCCTTGTAGCCCTTAACCGAGGGATCTTTGGCAATCCTGGCGGCCTCAAGCATGGCTGCTATCGTTTCCTCATTGGGGTGGTCTGCAAGCTTGATCTCAAACGGAAAGCCGTCTTCGCGCAGAGACTGCCGCAGGAAGATATTAACAGCCGTCTGCCGATCCAAGCCGAGCTCTGCAAAAAGGGCTTCAGCCCGGGCTTTCAAATCCGCATCAACGCTGATGCTGGAGGTCGTGGTCTTTTCTGCCATGGTATTAATCTCCTGTCGCTGATGCTTTTAGTATATTACCGCTGCAGTAATTATGGGGAGCACCCGATGTTCGGCAGTCTGGCTCTCTGCGAAATTCATTGAAATCTCAGAGGTTGAGCGCAAACTTGGTGGTCCTCACTTTTTCAGATCGGCAAAGAGCTCGTCGAGATCGGTGTAGCTCTTCACCGACGGGTCATTTTCAATGCGCTCAGCCTCAAGCATAGCAGCCATGGTTTCTTTATTGGGACGCTCAAGCTTTACCGCAAAGGGCAGTCCGTCTTCGCGCAGAGACTGCCGCAGGAAGATATTAACAGCCGTCTGCAGATCCAGTCCGAGCTCTGCAAAGAGGGCTTCAGCCCTGGCTTTTAAATCAGCATCAACGCTGATGCTTGCGGTCGTGGTCTTTTCTGCCATGGTATTCATCTCCAGCTTTTGTGGCTTTCAGTATAGCCCGGAAGCTGCAAAAAGACCGCAGAAATCAGCTGCAGCGGGTATAATGTGGCATCCATTTATTTGATAGAAATGCGGAGAAAAGATATGGCTCTTTGGGGCGGAAGATTTACAGAAGGTCCTGATCAGAGATTTAAAGATTTCAACGATTCCTTAAGGTTCGACTACCGCATGGCAGTTGAGGATATTGAAGGCTCTATCGCCTGGGCTGACGCCATCTGCAGCGCCGGTGTGTTAACTGCAGAAGAATGCGCTCAGTTAAAGCAGGCTTTGTCTGAGCTTGAGGCAGAAGTGCGTGCCAACCTGCAGGCCGTGGCCACAGCCGGCGATGAGGATATTCACTCCTACGTTGAGCGCCGCTTAATTGAAAAGGTCGGTTCTCTGGGCAAGAAGCTGCACACCGGCCGCAGCCGCAACGATCAGGTGGCCCTTGATCTCAAGCTCTGGTGCCGCAAAGCCTGCACTGAGCTGTTAAAGGCCATCACTGCACTGGAGCGTGAACTCACCAAGTGCGCTGCGCAGCATGCCGAAGACATTTTCCCGGGCTACACCCATCTGCAGCGTGCACAGCCGGTGACCTTCGGGCACTTCTTAATGGCTTATGCACAGATGTTCGAGCGCGATTATAACCGCCTGTCCAATACCCAGGAGCTGTTAAATCAGACCTGCCCGCTGGGCTCTGCAGCCCTGGCTGGCACTGCCTATCAGATTGACCGTGATGCCTTGGCCCGTGCCCTTGGCTTTAAGGAAGCCACCCATAACAGCCTTGATGCTGTGTCTGATCGCGATCACGTGATGGAGATGCTGGCCTGCGCCTCCATTTCCATGGTGCACCTGTCACGTCTGGCTGAAGATTTAATCATCTACAACAGCGGTGAGGCCCACTTTATTGAGCTCTCTGACAAGGTGACCTCAGGCTCATCCTTAATGCCGCAGAAGAAGAACCCGGATGCCCTGGAGCTGATCCGCGGCAAGTGCGGCCGTGTGGTCGGCGCCTTAAACGGCATGCTGGTCACCATGAAGGCTCTGCCTATGGCCTACGACAAGGATCTGCAGGAGGACAAGGAGCGCCTGTTTGATGCCGTGGACACCTGGCATGACTGCCTGACCATGGCAGCTTTAGTGATCGAGGGCATGCACCTGAACCGCCACACTGCCTTTGATGCAGCCAAGGGCGGCTACTCCAATGCAACTGAGCTGGCTGATTATCTGGTGGCCCGCGGCGTACCGTTCCGTGAAGCCCATGGTGTGGTAGGCCAGGTGGTGCTCTATGCCATCGAGAAGAACAAGGCCTTAGAGGACTTAACCGTCGACGAGTTTGAGCAGTTTAACAAGAGCATCGGCGGCGACGTCTACGATGCCCTGGAGCTGCACAACCTGATTAAGAAGCGCTCCGTCAAGGGCGGTACTGATCCTGAGATGGTCAGAGCCGAGATCGCAAGCTTGAACGCCAAGTTAGAGACCCGCGATTAATCTTGAAAATGCGCCCTGGCGCACCGTTTTAAGCCGGGATCTTCTGTACAGTAAAGGCTGTGAATTAACCCCTCAGCCGTGTGACTGTAAGGAGATCCCGGTATGTTTTTTTCCACCCAGCACAATCAGCGCAGCTGTTCCTTGCAGACTGCAGCCGGCCGCCGCCCTGACACTTTGGTCAGCGGCAGATAAGGAGGCATTATGCAGTTTGTTTCCCATTACAACTCGCCGCTGGGGCTTATCACCCTGAGCGCAGATCATGAGGGCCTGACCGGACTGTGGCTGCCCGGACAGCCAGGTGAGGCGCTGCTTGAAGCAGAGCAAAAGCAGGCTGAAGGCGGGGACAGCTCCAATCCGGTGCTGGGGCAGGCCAAAGACTGGCTGAACGCTTATTTTGCCGGGGAAAAGCCGGAGGTCAACGTATCGCTGCATCTGGTGGGAACGCCTTTTCAGCAGGTCATCTGGCAGTATCTGCTGGGCATTCCCTACGGCAGCACGGTGACTTACGGTGCACTGGCCAGGCGCTATGCCGCCGAGCATCACAAGGCACGCATGGCTGCGCAGGCGGTGGGCGGCGCAGTAGGGCGCAATCCGCTCTCCATCATTGTGCCCTGCCACCGGGTGGTGGCAAAGGACGGGGCTCTCACCGGTTACGCGGGCGGCATTGAAAAGAAAGCCTGGCTGCTTGAGCACGAGGGGTTTCTCAAAAAGTCAGCAGGGTCTTAACGGCGCGGGCGCCGCAGTAGAGGTGCTGCGCTTTGGTATCTGCTCATGCTTTGCGCGGTGCAGGTCAGTTCCTTTGAGCAATGCTGTGCGGGCAGGGTTTTGCGGCCTGAAGTTAAGGCTCAGGACACGGGCTGACATCGAGCAGACCGATTGTGCCAATATGCGGAATGCCGCCAAGGTTCCCGGTCAGATAAGATTTTCTCAGCGCTTTATCATCTTTAGTTTGCCGGTACTCCCGGATATTAGAGATTTTGCTGCCCGCGTCTTTGTCGTTTTCAACCAACCAGAATTGATCCTTTCTTAAGTAATACTGGTCAAAGAGCTGAACGTCATTACAGCTGAAGATTAACTGCTGGCCATCTGAATTATCGCAGTGCTCAAAAAACAATTCCAGCAGTGCCGCCACCACGATAGGATGAAGGCTGCGGTCAAGCTCGTCAATGAGATAGGTTTTGCCTTTGTTCTCCAGATTGCCAGGGGCGAAAATGGGGAGCAGCTCAAATAATCTGTTGACGCCCTCTGATTCCTGCGAGAGTTCGATAATCTTTGTCCTGCCTTGTTTAGTGGTATGCACTGCCCCGATATTATAGAGATACATTTTACCGTTTTCTTTGGCTATAATCATTCTTTGGGCGTTATCTGGATTGAAGCAGCGGTAGAAAGAACCTTCCTGAAGGGTGCCCATGAATTTAAAAACATCTGATATAGGCAGGAATAATCCAGAGTTACCTGCAGTCTGTTTCACTGCAGTAAGATCTTCAATGCCGGTATCCAGGTCAGATAAAATTTTAGTAATTTCCTGATGCAGAGGATGATCGTCTTTAAAATAAGGCAGGATGGGCATCAAGGTTTGATTTGGCAGAATGATTTCTAATTTGTCTGCAAACCAGTTATAGACCTCATCAAAATCGTTTCGGTTGTTAATCCGGCATGCCTGTAGAAATAACTGGGATCTTCTGGTAATTCTGAAAATCAACTGCAGGTGATCCTGTCTTTCTAAACTCGCATCAAAAGTTATGGCGCCGTTTTCACGGTTATAAATCACGGTGTAATCGTCAAGATAGATTTTTACCATGGTTTCTCTTATAACTTCTGTTTTGGTGATTACAAATTCATAATGATACATCTGCCCGTTAACATAGAGCAGAACCGCAAAATAGGATTCGCCGTGTTCTGTTTCCTCATCGAATATATACGGCTTAACCTCGATAGTATTATTTAATGTGATCTGGGTGATGAACTCTTTGACAAAAGCCAGGGCTTTAAAAAAGTTTGATTTACCTGAAGCGTTGGCACCGTAAATTACAGAAGTGGGAATGATGTCAGTTTTATATTTCTCAAGGTGATACAACTTTAATTTATTTAAATTGTAGTCATCATCCGCAATAGTATGAAAATAGGATTCACCTTTAAAGGACATCCAGTTTTGGAAAGTAAAGCTGATCAGCATCTTCTATCTTGTTGGGTTAGCGTTGCGCCGCTGTTATATTTAACTGAAGTCATCATAACATTAATTTGCTCAATGGTTTCAGCGCCGATAAAAATATCGCTGCCATTATCACCAGCCATACAGGCTGCAACTGTTTAATTGAATTTGTCCGCGCTGTCTGATATTTTGTCCCTGTCTTGTGCATGCGGAGATAGGCTCACAATGCTTGATTTTACGGCAATTTCTGTCTTTTAGTAAAGGCATGGCGTACAGGACGGGGACAATCTGCATTAAACAGCGCAGGGACAAAATGGATTAGACTACTGCGGGGTATAAATCTTTTGCGCGAAGATTACCTGCTGCTTAAACTTGACTTAATCTTAACTTCACTCCTTAATCTCAGATAACGCATATAATCTAGGGCAGTATTTCAGACTAACGAAAAATAATTTTCGCGCTCTAAGATTAATTGACCGCATCTTGTGTTAGGCTTAAGGAAAACGAAATTTTTGATGCTGGGATTTTTCTGCAGGAGTTTTACTTGAAGGCTCAGGATGCTGCCCGCAATATAATCAATTATTGCTTTTCTAAGGGCAGATATGTGAATAATATTGAAGTACAGCAAATAATGTACTTATTGGAATTGGCCTGCTATAAAAGAACCGGCAGCAAGCTGGTTACAGATAAACCATTCTGCCTTGAGAGTTTTGGCCCGATTATTCCAAGTGTATTTCGTGAGTATCTGCTGTATGGCTCAGATCCTGTTTCTAATCATCTGCAGCCCAATATGCTGTTTCCTGAATTTATCTATGAGACATTAGATAAGATGATTTTAAAGAACAAGCTTGAGTTGATGGTGTTATGTATCGTTTCTCAAAAAGCTTGTAAAAGGCCATTAGGCAAAAACCGGGTAATGAACGAAGAAGATCTTGAATCCGCATCAGTGGTAGTCAGCTGCTTTTAATTAAGCTTACTTGCATATTACTTGCAGCGCGGCAGGATGCCGGTTGCATGGGGAATGGGATCTGATTTAAGGATCGGCTGAACTGAGAGCTCAGTTCAACTGCAGGGATAAAGGCTGGTATGCTTAAAAGACAAACATCCCGCAAAGCCTGTTTGCTTTGCGGGATGCTTACAGCTTAACTGATGCCGGTGGAGCCGAAGCCGCCCTGCGCGCGTTCACTTTCCTCGAAGTCTTCCTCCACCTTGAAGTCAGCCCGCACAATGGGCAGGAACACCAGCTGCGCCATGCGCTCGCCCGGGTGCAGCACAAAGTCCTCGCTGCTTCTGTTCCACAGCGGCACAAAGAGCTGCCCCTGATAGTCCGCATCAATAAGCCCGGTTAAATTGCCCAGTACAATGCCGTGCTTAAACCCAAGGCCCGAGCGCGGCAGCACCACCGCGCACACCGCAGGGTCTTTAATGTGCATGGCAAAGCCCGTTGGGATGAGCATGCTCTGCCCGGCCTTGATGACGGTGTCTTCCGTGAGCATGGCGCGCAGATCCATGCCGGCCGCCGCCGCGCTTTCATAACGCGGCAGCGGGAAGTCGCGCCCGAGGCGCTGGTCGATTATCTTCAGATCTATCTGCATCAGTACCTCAGGTCTGTCTTAGGCCTTGGCGGCTGCAGCGGCGCGCTTGGCTTCAAAGATGAAGTTCATGAGCTCAGAGGCGATGACGCTCTTGGGGGCCTTGTCAAAGGCTGCTGCCTGTCCGTCACGGTCATAGACGGTCACGGCATTGTCATCGCTGTTAAAGCCCACATCGCTGCGTGAGACGTCGTTGAGCACAATCAAATCCAGGTTCTTGCGCTGCAGTTTCTCGCGTGCGTGCTTGTCGCCTTCATTAGTTTCAGCGGCAAAGCCCACCGTGAAGGGACGCGGGCTGCTGTGGCCTACCATGGAGATGATGTCCTCATTCTTAATTAAGGTTAAGGTCATGCTGTCACCGTGCTCTTCCTTGGTGAGCTTCTTGTCATAGACGTAAGCCAGGCGGTAGTCAGACACCGCAGCGCAGCCGATGACAATGTCCACATCATCAAGCTTGGCCTTGACGGCATCGTACATATCCTGGGCGGTCTTGACGTTGATGCGGCTGACCCCCACCGGAGTGGGCAGGGTGACCGGGCCTGCAATCAGGGTGACGGCAGCGCCGCGCTCACGGGCTGCCTGCGCCAGGGCAAAGCCCATCTTGCCGGAGCTTCTGTTGGTGATGACACGCACCGGATCGATAGGCTCCTCGGTAGGGCCTGCAGTAATAAGCACGCGCAGCCCGGCGCCGTTGGCCTTGGGCAGCAGCTTCTGTGCTGTGATCTCCAGAGGCTCGGAGGGCTTTGGCAGCATGGTGTTCTCAAAGTGCGGCAGACCCTCACGGCTGAAGAGTGCCATGATATAGGCCACGATTTCCGCAGGCTCACGCATGCGCCCCGGGCCGCTCTCACCGCAGGCCAGATCGCCGTCAGCAGGCGGAATGATAAAGACGCCGCGGCGCTTTAGCGTGGCGATATTCTCCTGTGTGGCTGCATGCTGATACATGCGGCTGTTCATGGCCGGTGCGACGACGAGCGGGCAGTTTGCCGCCAGCGCAGCGCAGGTGAGCATGTTGTCGGCAAGGCCGCAGGCGAGCTTGGCAATGGTATTGGCAGTAGCCGGGGCTATCAGCATTAAATCTGCGTCAGCGCCCAGGGCAATGTGATCAATGTGTGACGACCCGTCAAAAACGTCGATGGGCACTTCATGCCCGCTTAAGGTCTGTAAAGTAGTAGGGGAAACAATCTGCGCTGCAGCCTCTGTCATTACTACGTGTACATCAGCGCCCTGCTTTTTGAGCAGTCTTAAAAGCTCCGGGCACTTATAGGCAGCAATGCCGCCGCATATTCCCAAGATGATCTTTTTGTGTTCAAGCTGCATGATTAACTCCTGTTATAGACCGCGGTAAAAGCCTTTTTCTCAAGCATAAACAAAAAGCCCCGCCGCTTTAAGCTCAGATGCTCATTTTTGCGGGCAGGTTCAAAGGCCGGTACCCTCAAGTCTGTGAAATCCTCAGTGCTTAACATAGGGGCACAGGCCCCGTTTTTGCAGGGGCTGGCGGCTGATTTTTCGCATACACGGGCAGTTTTTGGAAAAAAAGTTAAAATTTAGGCAAAGAAATGTTGACAAATCTGTGATCTGTCATGCTTTTTGCGTTATAATCTGCGCTTGCTAAAGTTGAGCTTACCCAAAGCTTGGAAATTTCCGCTGGGGATTGAGAAAACTTTAGGCATAACAAGGATGAGCCTTTTAAAGTTCTTTGCGTCTTACTTAGTACTCTGCCTGTGAGAGCGTTTATGCTCTTAACGGCGGTTTGTGCTAGAATGCGCGCACTTTGTTATTAATGAATTTTGGTTTTTAGTTGGTTACAGCTCTGTTTGGTGCTGTGAGCCTATAACGTATTTTTGGAGTGTGAGATAACATGTCCAGAGTTTGCCAAGTTACGGGCAAGCGCCCGATGGTGGGTAATCATCGTTCCCACGCGAAGAATGCGGCCAAGCGTCGTTTTCTTCCTAATTTAAAGTATCATCGCTTCTGGGTTGAGAGCGAAGGCCGCTTCGTCAGACTGCGTGTCACCACCAAGGCCATGCGCACTATCGACAAGGTAGGCATTGATGCTGTGCTCGCAGATATGCGTGCCAATGGCGTTAAGATCTAATAGGAGATTAAAAAATGGCTAAGAAGGGCGGTCGCGAGAAGATTCGTTTAAATTCTTCTGCTGGTACTGGTCACTTTTACACTACTACTAAGAATCGTCGTACCACTCCCGGTAAGATGGAGATCATGAAGTTTGATCCGGTAGTACGTAAGCACGTGATCTACAAAGAAGGCAAGATTAAGTAATTGAGCCTTTGCATTTGAAAACCCTGCTGCGGCGGGGTTTTCGCATATCTGGAGCCTGCAAATATGCCTGAACTGCCTGAAGTTGAAGTCACCCGCCGCGGCATCGCCCCGCATCTTGAACATGCCACCATCAAGGATGTGTTCTTTGATAAGTTTAAGCTGCGCGAGCCCTTTGATCCGCGCCTTGGTGATCTGCGAGGGGCCTATGTTGACAAGGTCACCCGCCGCGGCAAATACATCGTGGTGTGGACGGACGCAGGCTCGGTCATCATTCACCTGGGCATGACCGGGCATTTGAAAGTGCTCGATGAGGGAGCGCCGGAGGTTAAGCACGATCATTTCTCCCTTTACCTCGATAATGGCAAGGTGATCCGGCTTAACGACATGCGCCGCTTTGGGCTGGTGCGCTATGTGCCTCCCGAGTGTGATCCGCTGCAGGACAAGCATTTAAAGGATTTGGGCCCGGAGCCTCTGACTGATGACTTTGACGGGCATTATCTCTATCAGCGCCTGCAGAAAATCAAAGGTCCGGTGAAGCCTGCCCTGATGAACAGCAAGGTGGTGGTGGGCGTGGGCAATATCTACGCCAGCGAAGTGCTCTTTAAAGCCAAAGTTCACCCCGAGAGTTCAGCTCGGGCGCTGCCCGAGAGCGTATGCTGCGCCATTGCTGATTTCATTAAAGAGACTTTGTCCGCCTCCATTGCCAAGGGCGGCACCACCATCCGCGACTTTTCAGGCGCGGACGGCAGGCCCGGCTATTTTGTGCAGGAGCTGGATGTCTACGGACACGTGGGGGCCAAATGCAAACGCTGCGGCCATGAAATTGAAAAGATGGTGCAGGCCCAGCGCAGCACCTTCTTCTGCCCGCACTGCCAGAAGCTCTATCAGTAGGCTCTGGCCAGCCCTGCCACAGCCTCAGGCACGAAAGCTGAGATGTCACCGTGGTGAATGAGCACCTCGCGCACCAGGGTGGAGGAGATAAAGGACAGCTCCCCTGAGGTGGGCAGCAGCACGATTTCCAGTTCCGGCATCATGGTGCGGTACATCCCGGTCAGCTGAATTTCATAGTCGTAATCCGCCACCGTGCGCACGCCGCGCACCAGCACCTGCGCCTGCTGCTCCTTGAGGAAGTCAACGAGCAGGCCCGAAAAGCCCATCACGTGCACGTTGGGAAGGGAGCGGCAGCACTCGCGCAGCATCTCACTGCGCTCCTCTAAACTGAAGTAAGTGTGCTTGGAGGGGCTGTTGGCACAGCCGATTAAGAGCTGATCAAAGAGCCGGGAGGCACGTTTGATGATGTCAAAGTGTCCCAAAGTCGGCGGATCAAAGGTACCGGGAAAAACTGCCAGTCTGCTGCCGGCAGCGCTTTTGAGCTCAGTCATCTGCGTTGTCCTTATCCGGGTTATTAATGCCGCTGAGGTATTTTGCCTCGGCGTAATCAAACATCTGTTTTACGCGCTCAATGGAGATTTTTTCCATGGCCTTTTCATCGCGCACGCGGTAGCGCCAGGGGATCTCAGCGCCGTTCAATTCCTTTTTGGCAAGCTCCTCGTAAACCGAGACGCACAAGTCAGGGTAATTCCACGGGCCGACGCGCTTTTCATTGTGAATGGCAAAAAGACCAATCACCGGGGTGTTGAGCGCCGAGGCCAGATGCATGGTGCCGCTGTCCGGGCTTAAGAGCAGGGAGCCCACTGCGGTGACTGCTAACAGTTCACGCAGCGAGGTGCGTCCGCATAAGTTGACGCATTTGTAGTCCAAATTCTGATCGATGGCCTGGCACAAGGCCTGCTCCAGTTTGCCGCTGCCGCCGAGCAGTCCCACGGAATAGCCTTTTTGCATGGCATAGCGCCCCAGGGCGGTATAGCCCTCCACCGTCCAGTTCTTCTGCGGCTTGGCTGAGGCCGGGGCAATGAGGAAAATCTTATTGCTCTCAAAGTAGCTGCGGGCGTAGTCGATCTCCACGTCCTGCAGGTTAAAGTCCCAGTAAGGCTCCACATTTTCAAAGCCTGCGGCCTTGGCAAACGCAAGGAAGCCTTTGAGCACATGCGGATCTTCAGGGGAGGGGACTTTAACGTCGGTAAACAGGGTCTGGCCTTCACGGGCACGTTTGCTGTCATAGCCGTATTTGACGTCAGCGCGGATGCACAGCGAGGTCAGGGATGCCTTAAAGGAAGTCTGAATGTTAAAGAGCAGATCAAACTTCTTGTCCTTAAGCTCCTTTTTGAACTTGAACAGGGCCTTCATGCCGTGCTTTTTGAAATCAAGCTCGTACAGAGGCACCAGCTCATCCTTGTCGTGATCATGAAAGAGCGGGGAAAAGCGCTTGTCGATCACCCAGGAGATCTTAAGTTTGGGATAGGCTTTTTTCAGGCCGCCGATAAAACCAAAGGCATTGATGCAGTCGCCTAAGGATGAAAGACGCAGCACCGCAATTTTCTTTTTGGCACCGTGAGGTTTGGAATTAGTACTACTATCGTCCATATGTCAAATAAAAAGAGAATAACGATGCCCCATTCTAGCACGCCCGCCGCCTGTATGGCCTTACAAATGGCGGTGGCGGTAACGGTAGAAGAAAATCGGCACAATGGCGATGCCAAAGCAGATGGCCAGGATGATGGCCGCCGCACGCATGCCGCTGTGAAAGAGCGTCACAATGCTCTTCATGAGAGCTTCACTGCTGTCCTGATGCACAAGACTGATGAGGGCAAACAAAGCGCGGTAGGCATCCGAGCCCGGAATAAGGCAGATGACCGAGGCGGCGGTAAAGACCGGACGGGGCACGCGCAGGCGCGGGGCGATGTAGATGTAGACAAGTGAGACCACGGTGGCGGCAATAAAGGCGGCAATGACCAGATCAAAGTTAAGGCCCATGACCAGAAAAGAGCGCACCGCGCGGCAGAGCGCGGCCGTGGCGGCGATGCAGCACAGATAACGCTCGCGCACCCCAAATACCATGGCAAAGGCAGGTCCGATAAAGGCCGCAGCCACGATTTCCAGGATCAGGCGGATCATCTCAGCTTCACTCATCTCTTATTCCCTTTCCCTGCTTTGCAGGTTGTTGTGTTTGTTCAGTTTGTTCTGTGCCGTTCACGCTTAAACCAGGATCAGTACCAGATCAGTAAAAGAGCGAGCTCAAGTAAGTGGCGCCGATAATGCCCACCGCCGCGTTGACCACTACCACCAGGGCGTGCATCAGCCGCAGCACCCCGCTTACGGTATAGCCCTTAAACACATCAAGAAAGCCGTTAATCAGCGGAAAGCCCGGCACCAGCACCAGGCAGGTTGAGAGCATGGCAAGCGCCGCGTCCTCAAAGGGCAGGTCAATGGTCTTGGCCGCCGCGCAGGCTCCGGCCGCCCCCAAAAAGGCTGAGGTGATGATGGTAAAGGTCTCAAAGAACGCTCCGTCCAGGAGGAAAAAGCGCGTCACCATCAAAATAATGGCACCAAAGGCCGCGCACAGACAAGTCTGCAGGCCGCCCAAATTTAAATAGCAGAAGGCCGCGGCGGCAAAGCACTCCAGGGTGACAATCAGCGTGCGCGGATAGACTTTGGGCTTTACCTTGAGCACATCGGCGTGGATTTCCTCAAGCGTACGGTAGCGCCCTTCCTGGGCGCGCAGGCAGATGCGGTGGTATTCGCTGACCGCTGCCATGTTAATGCCGTAATTTGTGACCTTGGAGTAATAGAAGATCTGGCCCTGCGGGCTTTCGCAGGTGACCTTGGTGCCCTGGCTGTCAAAGGCGCACTGTGCGTCTTTAAGTTCAAAGGCCCGGCAGAGCGTGTCCATAGACTGCAGGATAAGCCGGGTCTCAGCGCCGTATTTGGCCAGACGGGCGCCGATCAGGGCAATGACCTGCACTTTTAATTTGAGATCATCTGGCTGCTGCGAGGTTAAGCTGCTCATGGGTAAGAAGTCCTTTGTGGGCAAAAGTCGGCAGTATTATACGGCAACAGTCAGCACCGTGCCGGCCGGCCCGGCGTATGGCGGTTTTTTGGCTTATAAAAACACAAAAACATGCTAAGATCGGGCCCGATAGTATTGGCAACTTCGGCATTTTTACCATGTTCAAACGCAGTGTCTCCTTTATCCTGTGGCTGGCAGTGTGCATGCTGCCCTGCTCTTTGTACTACGCCTCTTTTTACGCGCCGTCACTGAGCGCTCCCAAGTACGCCCTGCTCACCTTTGCCGCCGCTTCCTTAGGACACTTCTTTCTGTATTTCTTCATTGCAGGGCTGGTGCTGTTTGTGCCGCTTCTCACCTTTAAAAAGAAAGTCAGCAAGTGGAATTTTCTCTACCTCTGGCTTGGCGTGACGGTGCTGCAGCTGGTGCTGGCCGTCGATGCGCATGTGTTTTCGCTCTACCGCTTCCATCTGACCTGGGCGATGTTAGACCTGTTCTTTAATGCAGGCGGCGAGGTCATCTCCTTCTCGGCCGATACTTATATCTCGATTTTCACTGAGCTGGGCATCCTCATCCTCTACGCCGCCATTGCGGTCGGGCTGTCGCTTTTGTTCTCAGCAAAGCGCTGGCGCGGCGCGGGCTTTATCGCCGCCTGCTGCGTGGTGCTCTATGTCTGCGCCAATCTCGCGCATGCCTACGCCTCCGCCAAGGGCGTGCTGCCCATTACCGAAATTGCCACCCGCCTGCCCTTGTACAAGCCGCTGACCATGAACAGCACCCTGATTAAGCTTGGGGTCATCAGCAAGGAGGAGCTGTCAAACCGCAAGATCACCATCTCTGAGGAAGGCTTCTTTAACTACCCCAAAGCACCGCTGACCTATCAGGCTCCGGCGCAGAAGCTCAACGTGCTCTACCTTCTGGTTGACGCGCTGCGCGCTGACATGCTCACCCCTGAGGTGATGCCTCATACCTGGGAGTATGCCAGGGGAGCGTACCGCTTTACTGACAGCTATTCAGCCTCCAACTCCACCCGCGGCGGCATCTTCTCTCTGTTCTACGGCCTGCCTCCGGCCTACTGGCAGGTGGCCCTGGCTTCAGGCATCCCGGCTGCCACCATTCAGGCAGTCAATGACAGCGATTATGCTTTGGGCGTCTTTACCACCGCCACGGTGTACAAGCCCGAGTTCAATCAGACCGTGTTTGCCGGGGTGCCCAATCTGCGCGTGCACTCTGAGGGCAAAGACATTTTTGAAAAGGATGCCAACAGCATCAAAGATTTCATGACCTTTGCAGACGGTTTGAATGGCAAACCGTTCTTCTCCTTTATCTTCCTTGACAATGTGCACAGCGCGGCCGTGCCTGAGGATGCTCCGCATCCTTTCACCCCGTATTTAAAGAGCGTAAATCACATGGAGCTCAATGCCCATACCGATCGCGAGCCGTACTTTAATCTCTACAAGAACGCGGCCTATTACGCAGACGGCAATGTCAAAAAGGTGCTCGATTATTTAGAAGAAACGGGCCTCTCGGACAACACCGTGGTGGTGATCACCGCCGATCACGGCGAGGAGTTCAATGACAACGGCGACAATTACTGGGGTCACAACTCCAATTTCACCAAAGCCCAGGTGCAGGTGCCGCTGGTGGTCAAATGGCCGGGCATGGGCTCGGGCGTTATTCAAAGCCGCACGGTAAGTTACGATCTCTCAGCCACCATTTTGCCGCGCGTCTTTGGCGTGACCAATCCGCTGTCTGATTTCACCATCGGACAGGATCTGTTTAACTTAAAGCCCATTGACTACTTTTTGGTGGGCTCCTATTTGGAGAACGCAGTGATTGAAGAGGATCGCATTGTGCTCATTGACAAGGTGGGCATGCTGCAGTTTAAGAACCTTGATTACTCTGACAGTGAGAACACTACCCGCAGCCCCAATCTCTTAAAGGCGCTGCAGACCTTTTCTGAATATCTCGATAAAGGGGAGGGACGCTGATGTCTGAAAAAGCCCGCACTGCACTGTGGATCGTGCTCCTGATGGTGCTGTCCACCGCGCTGTCTTTTTACTATCAGAGCAATCAATGGGTCTCAGGCGATCAGTGGCAGATGCTCAACAAGGGCCTGAAGGCCGCCATCGAGGGCATTTACCTGCCCTATGGCAATGAGGCTTCCACCGTGGGCAATGTGCCGGGCTCCCTGTCATCCTTTGTGATCGGTTGGCCTTTGTCCCTGTGGTTTGACCCCTACGCGCCGGTGGTCTTTTTGCAAATCATCCGCATGGCAGGCTTTCTGCTCTTTGTAAACGCCATCTCCAAAATCTTCAGTCCGCGCACGGTGCTGGCAGGTGCGGTGATCTACGCCTTAAACCCCTGGTTTTTATACGACAGCCTGGTGTACAACCCCTCCTACCTCTCCTTTGGCGCTGCGCTGGTGCTTAACATGATAGTGCGCCTCAAGCGTGAGGAGGTCACGGAGAAAAAGCCCTCCTTTATTTACACCTTTATCTGCTCGATGTTTTTGACCCTGGGCGCGGGCTGGTGCATGCAGCTGCACTTCTCCTGGCCGGTCTTGGTGGCCTTAACCGGCATCTTGTGGCTGATGCGGGGGATCCGCTTTAACTTTGCAGGTGCCGCCCTCGGTCTTGTCATCATCGGCATTTCGCTTATTCCTTATTATCAGGAGACTTTGGTCAACGAGTACATCACCTCCAATCCCGAGGAGTACGCCAAGGAGCGTTATTTTGGCTACGGCCTGGTGCATGTCTATCCGCTCTTTAAGGCGCTGATGTACTGGCTGCGCTTTGGCTCGCTGCTTGTTACTAAGAAGACCTTGATCCCGGAGCTGGGCGCTGACGCGGCCTGGTATCAGGATGTGCTCTATTACGCTTATCTGGTGTTCACCCAGGGTATCGGGGTCATCACGGTGGTGATTTCAGCGGTCATCAATTGCAAATTGATTTTCCGCGCCCGCCGCAGCCGCCGTCCCGAGGTGCGCTTTGTCAGGGCTCTGACCATAAGCTGCATCCTGGCGCTGCTGCTTGCTGCCGCCGCGGCCACCCTGACCTTGAATTACTGGCAGATCATTATTTTGTTCTGCTTTGCCTTAATGCCGATCTTGAGCGCCGTGGAAAGCCGTCCGCTCTCCGGGCGCGTGCTTGCCGCCCTTGCGGCCTTAATGGTGGTGCTCAATTTAGTCAGCGCCACGTCATCTGACAAGTTCAGCATCAATGCAGATTACTCTGCGGCCTTCTATCAGCACTGCATCAATCTCTATGACGGCCCCAAGTGCCATTTGACTGAAGCGCAGACTGAGTACTATCAGAACCTGCACCTGCCGGAGGGGCATTAATGTACGAACTGCGCTCAGGCAGGGTAAGCTTCTTTATCTCAGAGGCGGCGCCGCAGACAGATGCCCTGCTGCAGGGGCGCAGCCCGGAGGATATTGCGCTCCTCTTTGATGAAGCCTGGCTTAAGGCACATGCACAGGAGCTGACCTTCAAAGGCGGGCGCGGGCAGACTTTGCTCTTCACTTTGGATGGGCAAAACTTAGTGCTGCGCCGTTACCGGCGCGGCGGACTGTGGGGCAAAATCATTAAAACCAGGTTCTGCCGCTTCTTTGCGCTAAGCCGCCGGGCTCTTTTGGAGCTTGATCTCATTGACGCCATGCTTGATCTCGGCCTGCCGGTGCCCCCGGCCCTTATTGCGAGGGAGGAGCGCTCGTGGTGCTGGCGGCAAAATGCTCTGCTCTCGGTGCAGGTGCCAGGCAGCCAGAACCTTGCTGAAATTCTGGCGGCTCGCTCGCTTACGGCTTCTGAATGCACGCACATCGGTGAGACCCTGGCACGCTTTTTCAATCAGGGCGTGCTGCACACTGATCTCAACATCCGCAACATTCTGCTCGACGCCGCGGGGCAGTGTGTGCTGATTGACTTTGACAAATGCTTTTTAAAATCAGAGCTTGGCGCCGGGGAGGTGCAGCAGATGCTCTCGCGCCTGGAGCGATCCTTTTTAAAAGAGCAGGGCCGGAGGCCTGATTTGTGCTTTAAGCCCGATGATTTTATAT
>JADINH010000130.1 GCA_017694225.1 Candidatus Avisuccinivibrio stercorigallinarum | reverse complement strand
GGCATCCCTGGTGGCAGGCCTTTGAGCGCCTGGGCGACCGGCTGGTGCGCGCGGGCGCAGTGGTGCAGGGACGGCTGACGGTGCAGGAGCTTTTGGGCCGGCTTAACGTCTTCCCGCTCTCGCGCGATGCCCTGCCCGGACAGAGTGCAGACCGCGCGCGCATTGCTGAGCTCACCGCAGATTTCAGGCTGCTCGGGCTTGACGGTCTGCAGCAGGCCAAACCGTCGAATTTGGCGGCCCTCAGCAGCGCTCATGGCACCGGAAGTGATCTGACTGCCGCCATGCTGCACAGCCGCAGCCTGCAGTATGAACTGCTGCCCAAGACCGGCAAACTGCTCTCGGCCCTGAGTGCAGAGCACAGCTCTTTTGTGCTTGAAAGCGTGGACGGCGCGCTGCAGCAGGAACTCTCCCAAAAGATGTCCTCTCCGCTGCCGCTTGCTCTGCTGCGCTACCGCTATCTGCGCGTCAGCGCGGACAGCCTGCCTTTTAAGGGCGGACAGCTCACTGAAAGCGCCGGGGCCAAACCTGCCCTGCTCTTTGAGGATGCGGTGTACAGTCAGGGTCTGCGCTTTGACTTCTACCGCTGGTCGCAGGACAGTGAACCTGCAGTCAGTCTGCAGCTCTCTGGCGGTTATCCGGCGCTGCAGCTCTACCTCTCATCTGAGGCGGTATTTGATGTGCGCAGTAAATCCTGCTATGTGCCGCTTATTTTAAATGACAGTCAGGGGCAGGGCAGCAGCGTGTACTTTGTGCGCCTGAAGCTCTCGGAGGATTTCCCGGAGCCGGACAAGTGGCCGCGCTCGGCTGATTTTGAGGCCGGCAGCGCAGAGCTCTCGCAGAGCATCTTTGCGCAGCCGGGTTACTAAGGATTAAAGCAAGGCAGCAATCAGGAGCTTGTGTGTATGGCAGTGCCTGAGGAAATCAGAAAAGTAAAAAGGCCGGTTAACACCATAGTCGATGACAATGGCGGCAGCGGGCCTTACCGTTTTGCAGTCAGAGCCCGCGCCAAGGGATCTGCTGCCGGCAGGGGCCCGCGCAACGGCAAAGTGATCGGCCACATCATCGACGGGCGCTTTGTGTCCTTGAAACAGCGCACCGCAGCGCAAAAAGACAGCGCACCTGCCCCGCTGATTTACGGCAGCGGCGCTCTGCTGCACTCGGTATCATCTGATCTGCTGCAGGATCTGCTGCAGTTTTACGAGCCGCATGATGCGGTGAAAATCCTGGCCCTGGCCTCCTTAAAAGTCCTGCAGCCTGGCATAACCTTAAGGCGCTGCATCTTCCTGTATACCCGCAGTGTGCTGCGCACTTTTTATCCGTGCACCGGGATGGGGGAGGCTGCGCTGACGAACTTTGTGCAGGCGCTGGGCAAAGAACGGCAGAAGCTGTTGCAGTTTGCAGCCAAAAGAGCTGGCGCACTGAAGGATGATGATCAGATAATCATCGGCTGTATGCCTGATGCCTTCCCGGGCGCTGAGAGCGGACACGGCCCCAAAGCTCAAGACCTGGTCTATGCCTGCAGCGTCCTGACGGGAGAGCCCTTATGCGCCGAGCTGATCCCCTCAGGCAGCCTTAATGCCCCGTCCTTGCAGCTCTTTATGGCAAGGTACAACCTCACCTCCGGCATTTTTCTGGCTGCGCGGGGACTGACAGCCGGGGCGCGCCGGGAGCTTGCCAGACACTGTCCGGGGGTGCATTGTCTGCTGCCGCTTGAGCGCACTGATCCCAGACTTAAGCCGCTGGCACAGCGCAGGTTTGAGCAGGGGGCGCAAAGCGGGGAGAGCGCGGTTTTTTGTAAAAAGCTGCAGCTTCCATCCGGCAGTTTTGCTTATTCCTTTTTCGATCTTTACCGCGCTTACCGCGAAAAAACTGCTTATCTTAATCAGCAGATGGCAGCAGGCACCTTTGATCCTGACAGGCTTAAAGAGGAGGATGATTACTTTGGGGTAAGCGTCTTTGAGCTTGATGCTGATCTGCCCCCGGAGCAGGTCTATCGCTGCCTCACTGTGCGCAGTGAATGTGAGGAGCTGCTGGAGGACTTTGTGCTTGACGATCCGGCACTTGAGGATCTGCAGGTGCAGAAGGTGTGGGAAATTTTCGGTGCAGTGTTTCTTGATATCATTGCCGCCGTCATCTCCCAGCGCAGCTCCCTCAAGGCTGAGGCAGCCGGAGTGCTTAATGAGCTGAGCTACGGTGAGCTCATGGATGATTTGGATCTGATCTGGCGCTGGGCCGATGCCCCGGAGCCTGCGCGTGCCGCTGACGGCTTTTGGGTGCACGAATTTGCCGGGCTGACCCAGATTTTGGTGAAATTAGGCCTGTGTGAGCCGGCACCGGCAGAGCCTGAATTGGTCACCCCCAGGAAACCTGGCAGGCCCAGGACAGCAAAGAGAACTGAGCAGCCTCAGAAAAAGCGCGGCAGGCCGCGCAAGACCCCGGCTGCAGAGCCTGAAGTTAAAAGGCCGGTGGGCAGGCCGCGCAAAGCTGAGGCTTAGATCTCGTCCATGCTCCCTGAGCGGAAGCCCTCCAAGTCCAGGGTCACATAGTGCAGGCCGGCCGCTTTCACGGCCTGAATGATCTCTTGTTTCAGCTCCAGGGCGCGCGGCAGTTCGTCTGCATTGAGCTCAATGCGGGCAAGAGAGGGCTCATAACAGCGCACGCGCACATTGTAAAAGTGCAGCGCTCTTAAGGCCTCCTCCGCCTTACCTGCCATGGCAAGCTTTTCAGGGGTCAGACGGGTGCCGTAAGGAAAGCGCGTGGCCAGGCAGGCCGAGGATGGCTTCTCTGCAGCCTTAAGCCCCAGGAGGGTCAGGCAGGCTCTGACATCGGCCTTGGTAAAGCCAAGATCAGCAAGCGGGCTTAATACGTGAAGTTCCTTTACGGCCTGAAGCCCCGGGCGGTAACACTTGAGATCGTCTGCATTGGTGCCGTCGATAAGCTGGCTTACCCCATGCTCCTTACAGATCTGCCTCAGGCGCATGAAGATCTGTCTTTTGCACAGATAGCAGCGGTTTTTCGGATTGTGCTCAATCACCTCAAGCTCGTTGAGTTCTATCTCATGCAGCTTCAGGTCATGGGAAGCGCAAAACTCACGGGCATCCCTGAGATCTGGCAGGGGATGGAGCGCGGTTTTGGCAAGCAGCACTAAAAGCTCAGTGCCCTGTTTTGCGGCCGCCTGCTTTAGCATACAGCACAGCAGGGTGCTGTCAGTGCCGCCTGAAAAAGCCAGGGCGCAGTCCTTTTTTGCAATTTCCTCAAGGCGCCTTTGCAGCGCCTCATACTTACTCTGCACTGTGCTCATGGCGGTAGAGCTCTGAGCGCACGATGGCTTCAACCTCTTTTAGCGTCATGTTATTTATCGCGGCCAAAATCGTGAGGTTTTCGTATTCAGGGTAGATAAATTGAGCACTGCCCAGGCTCTCCGGCATAGTGCAGCGTTTTACCCGCACCAGGCCGAGGCTTGAATGAAAGTCCTCCTGCACCCGATCCATGATCAGCCGCTGCATTTTGGTATAGCGCAGGCCGATGGCGGTGCTCTCGCGCAAAATAAGCTCGGCCGCCTGAGAGAGCAGCTCCAGCTTTATCAGCACATCGAGCTGATATGCCGGGCGGTTCTTTTTCATGAAAACCGGGCTGAAGTGCACGTCAGCCGCCCCCAGGGCAAAGAGCTTTTGCATTAAGGCACCAAGCAGCTCGCCTGACATGTCATCGATGTCGCACTCAATCTTGATGATCTCGTCATTGCCCGCAGGTATGCCAGGCTCATTGGACTTTGGCAGCGGCTCAAAGAGCTGGGCGCGCACAAAGCTCGAGCGCTCATAGGCGCGTTTGCCTGCGCCATAGC
>JADINH010000129.1 GCA_017694225.1 Candidatus Avisuccinivibrio stercorigallinarum | reverse complement strand
GGTGATGCCCTGCTTGAGCAGCACAGCGATGAACTCATCCAAGATCTCGCCCGCGCCTGCGCGCACCAGATAGCAGCCGTCATCTTCTTTAATCTCAATGCCGCGCACATGGGCAATCAGCGCCTGCCCGTCAAAGTCATCGGTAAAGAGCACGTCAGAGCCGCGCCCTAAGATCAGCTGCGGGGCGTGACGGTCGCGCAGCTTAAGATCATCCGCGCAGTTTACCATCAGGCCGGAGGCTGCCTTAACGTCAAGCCCAAAGGTGTTGTAGGGCAGAAGCGAGAACATCCCTAGGAGATCCTCTCGATGGTGCCGCCCAGGGCCCTCACCTTGTTTTCAATGTGCTCGTATCCGCGGTCCATGTGATAGATGCGATCGACGATGGTGGTGCCCTGTGCGACCAGGCCGGCTATCACCAGGCTGGCCGAGGCACGCAGATCGGTGGCCATCACCTGTGCGCCGGTTAAATGATCCACACCCTGGCAGAACACGGTATTGCCCTCGATCTTGAGGTGGGCGCCCATGCGGATGAGCTCCGGAATGTGCATAAAGCGGTTTTCAAAGATGGTCTCTTTGACAAAGCTGCTGCCTTTGGCCAGGGCGTTTAACACCGTAAACTGCGCCTGCATGTCTGTAGGAAAGCCCGGATGCGGCGCGGTGGTGATGTCCACCGGCAGAATGTCACGCCCCTGCATATCAAGGAAAATGTCCGTGCCATTAACTTCAATCTGTGCACCGGCCTGACGGAGCTTGGAGAGCACCGCCTCAAGCGAGGAGGGCAGCGCGCGGTGGCAGACAATCTGTCCGTGGGTGGCCATGGCGGCAATCAAATAGGTGCCGGTCTCAATGCGGTCTGAGACAATGGTGTGCTCGCCGCCGTGCAGTTTGGGGCAGCCCTTGATGGTGATGGTGGCAGTGCCGTCACCTGTGATGTCCGCGCCCATCATGCGCAGGCAGCAGGCCAGATCCACCACCTCAGGCTCCAGTGCAGCATTTTCAATCACGGTGGTGCCTTCAGCGAGGGCGGCGGCCATCATTAAGTTTTCCGTGCCGGTCACTGAGATCTTGTCCATCACAATGGTGCCGCCGTGCAGGCGTCCGCCCGGAGCTTTGGCGCGGATGTAGCCTTCATCAAGGGAGATCTCAGCGCCAAGCTCAATCAGGCCTTTGACGTGCAGATCAACCGGGCGCGCTCCGATGGCGCAGCCGCCGGGCAGGGAGACTTCAGCCTCGCCAAGATAAGCGGTCAGGGGGCCTAAGGCCATGATGGAGGCGCGCATGGTCTTCACGAGGTCATATGGCGCAGTCTTGTGTTTGATGCTGCCGGTGATGGTGTATTCGTTTTCGCCCGTCTTTGTAAAATCCTTGCCTAAGATCTGCAAAAGCTTGAAGCAGGTCTTGACGTCCCTTAAGTCAGGCACGTTTTTGAGCACCACTGTATCGCTCGTCAGCATGGTGCAGAGAATGATGGGCAGAGCTGCGTTTTTGGCTCCGGAAATGTTAAGTTCACCCTGTAAAGTCCGGCCGCCAATAATTTGAAATTTATCCACGAAAAATTTACCAAAGAATATATCGTAAAAAGCGTGGCTATTGTATCAAAAAACCTGCACTCTGCAGGGAAAAAGGGCTGCAAAAAGCAGGGCACCGGCCCGTCAGTTTACGGTAAAACTTTGTTTACAAAAAAGTGGATAAATTTTGCAAAGCTTTTACATTGGTCTGATGTCTTTTTAATTTTGACTTATTAAAATGCCGCCTTCAAAATTAATTATGGAAAAAAGAAAAATGCTGGAACTTCGCGGCGTTACCAAGAAATTTGACGACAATACGGTTTTGGATAACATTAACCTTGAGGTGGAGACCGGCTCCATCGTCTCGATTTTAGGCCCCTCAGGCTGCGGCAAGACCACTCTGCTCAATGTGATCTTGGGCCTCACAGAGCTGACCTCCGGCCAGATCATCTACGACGGTGAGGATCTCACCCACGTGCCGATGAAAAAGCGCGGCTTTAACATCGTGTTCCAGGACTTTGCCCTGTTCCCCAACCTCAATGCCTATGAGAACATCGTCTACGGCCTGCGCAACAATCCCACCGCTTCCACCCCCGAGGAGGTCAGAGACCTGATTGACCTGCTTGATCTTAAGAAGCATTTGAAAAAGCGCATCGACGAGCTCTCAGGCGGCCAGAAGCAGCGTGTGGCCATCGCCCGCACTCTGGTGATGAAGCCCCGTCTGCTGCTGCTTGACGAGCCGCTCTCCGCCCTTGACGGCATGATTAAAGAATCCATTAAAGAGCGCATCAAGACTGTAGCCCGGCAGTTCAACCTCACCACCATCATTGTGACCCACGACCCCGAGGAGGCCCTGTCGCTTTCTGACAAGGTGCTGATTTTAAACGGCGGCCATGTGTCACAGTATGCCGATCCGCGCACCATCGTGCACGCCCCGTCCAACACCTTTATCCGCGACTTCATCCTGCGCCAGCTGCAGATTAAGCGCGACAACATCTTCAGGCTCTTTGACGGCAGCGCCCCGCAGGGCTCCACCCTGATGGCCTCGGCTTAAGCCGCCAAAGACAGCAGGCAAAAACATCCGGCCCGGATAAAACCGGGCAGTTTAAACAGGATAAAAGCCCTCAAGGCCGCTCCTGTGCCCTGGCTGCGCCCTGAAAAGATGGGAGTTTAAAGAACTTAAAACTTAACTTAGAGCAAAATTAGAAGCTTAAAAGTTTGTAAACACCAAGAAACATCAATATGTATACGGCAACTTCAAGTTTGAACATCCTGGGAAAAGAGCAGTTTGAGCTCAAGCTTTCCTTCGTGCTCATCTCACTGCTGCTCCTTGTGATCTTAGGCTGGCCGCTTTACAGCATCTTAGGCCAGTCCTTCTTTACCGATGAGGGCAGCTTTACCTTAATGAATTACGCCGAGGCTTTCTCCAAAAAGAGCTTTTACACTGCGCTCGGCCACAGCCTCACGGTGTCAGGCTGCGTGGCTTTCTTTGCCACCATCATCGCCTTCTTTGCCGCCTACGGCCTTAACTTCTGTGCCTTCAGGCCGCGCACCAGGAGCCTCATTCAGATAGTTCTGCTGCTGCCGCTCTTTCTGCCCTCCATCACCTACGGCTTTGCGGTGATCTACTCCTTTGGCCGCCAGGGCCTTGTCACCCAGATCTTCGGGCGCCTGCCGTTCTCCATTTACGGCTTCAACGGACTGCTCATTGCCGGTGTGATTTACACCCTGCCGCCTGCCTTTATGATCATGAACAACGCCTTTGCCTATGTAGACCGCAACTTCATCACCGTCTCCAAGGTCATGGGAGACAGCCCGCTGCGCACCTTTTATCAAACCGCGCTGCGTCCGGTCTTAGGTTCCGCCGCCGCAGCCTTCATTCTGTCATTTTTCTTAATCTTCACGGACTTCGGCATCCCGACCTCGATTGCCGGGCGCTATGAAGTGATTGCCACCCAGTTGTACGCAGTGATGATGGGCGCCATCCCGGATTTTCACAACGGCTCGGTGATTGCCATGGTGATGCTGCTGCCCTCGATTTTGTCAGTCATCATCCTGCGCCAGTGCGAACGCCTCAACTTCCGCTACAACAAGCTCTCCAAGACCCCGCCGGCCCCGCAGATACTGCGTGATTACAGCTTTGCCGCCTTCTACCTGCTGCTGACTTTGCTGCTGCTCTCGGTCTTTGCCATCATCTTCATCGTGCCCTTTGTGCAGAGCTGGCCCTATCAGCCCGTCTTCACCCTGGACACCATAAAGCGCGTGTTTGCCGAGAACGACATCACCGGCACCTATCTCAATTCCCTGTACGTGGCCGTGCTCACTGCGGTGCTCGGAACGGCGCTCTGTTACCTCGCCGGCATGGTCAATGCCCGCTCGCACCTGGCGCCCTGGTGCCGCACCTTAATGGATGTCTTTGCCATGGTGACCAACACCGTGCCGGGCATGGTGCTCGGTGTGGGCTTCCTGTTTGCCTTCACCGGCTCGCCGATTACCAACACCTTTGCCATCCTGGTGCTGGCCAACATCGTGCACTTCTTTACCACCCCGTATTTAATGGCTCAGCAGGCCTTCTCGCGCATGAATGCAGGCTTTGAGACCACCGGCGCCTTAATGGGCGACACCTGGAGCGAGACCCTGCGGCGCGTGGTGATCCCCAATACCTTCAGCACCATCCTGCAGATGCTCTCTTACTTCTTTGTCAACGCCATGGTGACCATCTCCGCCATCGTGTTCTTAGCCGGTGCCCGCACCCAGGTCATGACCTCGAAGATTAAGGAGCTGCAGTACTTTGAGAAGTTCGATGCGATCTTCACCCTGTCGCTTTTGATCTTTCTCACCAACTGCGCGGTCAAGCTGCTGCTCGATTTCTGGGCTGAAAGCCGCGCCCGCCGCCTGAAGGCGCAGCAGGATTAACCAACAAAATTAAACAACAAAAGATTTTACTTTGAGAACTTAAGAGGAAACATAAAATGAAATTTGCAAAAGTACTCAAGCTTACCGCTTTTGCCGCTGCCCTGGCTACTGCTTCTGCTGCCTTTGCAGACAATGAAGTCATCATCTACACCAATGCCGATGAAGAGGCTCAGGTGGCCATGAAGCACGCCCTCGATGCCAACGGCTTTGAAGGCAAGTACCTCATGCAGTCCTGGGGCACCTCAGAGCTCGGCGGCCGCCTGATGGCCGAAGGGCGCAACATCGAGGCTGATGTGCTGACCTTAAGCTCCTACTATCTCGACTCCGTGCAGCAAAAGGACAAGGTGTTCAAGGATCTGACCTTTGATCACACCACCATCAAAGGTGACACCGTGCCCTATTACGCTCCGATCCTGGGCGTGACCGGCTCCATGTTCGTCAACACCGAGGTGTTAAAGGAATTTAATCTGCCTGCCCCCAAGGCCCTCAAGGATCTGGCCGATCCTCAATATGAAGGATACATCTCCGTGCCGGACATCACCGGCTCTTCCACTTCCTGGCTGATGACCCAGGCCCTGGTGCAGGCCTATGGCGAAGAAGAGGGCATCAAGCTGGTGCAGGCCATTGAGCGCAATGCAGGCGATCATCTGGAGCTCTCAGGCTCTGCTCCTTTAAAGAAGATCCGCGCCGGCGAGGTGGCTGTGGGCTTTGGCCTGCGTCATCAGGCTGTGGCGGACAAGAAGCGCGGCCTGCCCATTGACTACATTGACCCGGCTGAGGGCAATTACACCATCACCGAGGCCGTGGCCGTGGTCGACAAGGGTGAGAACACCAATCCCGATGCCATGGCAGTGGCTGAGTGCATCATCAAGCATGCCCGCACTGAGCTTTTAACCAACTATCCGGTGGCCCTGTACCCCGGTGAGAGCGTGGACGAGGATCTGCGTCCGGCCAATCCCCAGACCTTTAAGGAAAAGCTCACCGTTGAGCTCTTAAAGCGCCATCAGGATTTAGTCAAGGGCGAGTAATCCGGACAATTTTATTTAACTATAATAAGCTCAAAGGCGCTGCCAAAATCCTAACCCTGGATGCGGCGGCGCCTTGGCTGAAACTTGAGAAAGCTAAGTTATAAAGGAAAACCGCTCAAAAGGCGGCTCACAAAAATGCAAGACAGAAACACTTACAAGCTGTTAACCCCGGGCCCGCTGACCACTACTCCGTCTGTCAAGGAGGCCATGCTGATCGACCGCTGCACCTGGGATCAGGATTACAACGACATCACCCAGGACATCCGCGCCCGCCTGCTCAGGCTCGCCCACGCTGACAACGGTGAGTACACCTCCGTGCTGATGCAGGGCAGCGGCACCTTTGGTGTCGAGTCGGTGCTCACCTCCATCCCCTCTAAGGATGACGTGGTGCTGGTGCTGGTCAACGGCGCCTATTCCGAGCGCATGGTCAAAATTCTGCAGCTGCAGGAGGTCAAACACTGCCGCCTCGATTTTGCCTGGGACAAGATGCCTGATGCCGCCTCCGTCGAGGCCTTCCTCAGCACCCACCCCGAGGTGACCATGGTCAGCATGGTGCACTCAGAGACCACCTCCGGCCTGCTCAATGACATTGCCGCCATCGGCAAAGTGGTCAAAGGCCGCGGCCTTACCTTCATCGTGGATGCCATGAGCTCCTTTGGCGGCGTGGACATTGATGTACCTGCGATCGGGATTGACTTTATCATTTCATCTGCCAACAAGTGCATTCAGGGCGTGCCGGGCTTTTCCTTTATCATTGCCCGCCGTGAGGCCCTGCTCAAGAGCGAGGGCAATGCCCGTTCACTCTCCCTTGATCTTTTTGATCAGTGGCAGACCATGGAAAAGGCAGGCGGCAAGTGGCGCTACACTTCCCCCACCCACGTGGTGGCAGCCTTCCATCAGGCGATGGTTGAGCTTGACGCCGAGGGCGGCATCAAGGCCCGTCATGAGCGCTATGCCAAGTGCAATGCACAGCTGCGCGCCGGCATGGAGGCGCTGGGCTTTAAGGCCTACATCGCCGCTCACGATCAGGGCCCCATCATCACCACCTTCTTCTACCCCGAGGGCTTTAAGGTCAACTTCCCGGAGATGCATGCCTTCTTAAAGGAAAACGGCTACGTGATTTATCCGGGCAAGCTCACTGAGGCTGAGACTTTCCGCCTGGGCAACATCGGCGAGATTTATCCGGCCGATATCGAGCGCATCATTGAACTTTTCAGGATCTACAAGGAGCAGCACCATGCCTGAGCTTTCCTGCGTGATTTTTGACTGGGCCGGCACCACGGTGGATTTTGGCTCGATGTCCCCGGTCGCGGCCTTCCGCGAGGCTTTTTTGCAGCATGAGCTGGTGGTCACTGACGAGGAGATCCGCGCCCCGATGGGCATGTTAAAGCGCGATCACATCAAGACCATGTTAGGCTTCCCGCGCATCCGTGAACTCTTTTGCCAGAAGAACGGCCGTGAGCCCAATGATGCTGACATCGACAGCATCTATCAGGCCTTTGAGCCCTCGCTGATGCAGGTGCTGCCAGCCTGCAGCAGCTTAAAGCCCTATGTGCCCGAAGCCGTGGACTATCTGCGCAGCAAAGGCATCAAAATCGGATCCACCACCGGCTACACCGGCAAAATGATGGAAGTGGTGGTGCGCTGCGCCAAAGAGCAGGACTACAATCCTGACTGCCTGGTGGTGCCCGATGAAGTGGGCAATCAGGGCCGCCCCTTCCCCTACATGATTTTTGAAAACCTGCGCCGCCTTAGCATCAAGTCCGTGCGCGAAGTGATCAAAATCGGCGACACCCTCTCTGATCTTGAAGAGGCCAAAAACGCCGGCGTCTTTGCCGTGGGCGTGGTTGAAGGCAGCTCGGTGATGGGACTTACTGAAGACGAGTTCAATGCCCTGAGCGTGGTAGAGCGTGAAGAGGCCTGCCGCAAAGCGGAGCTCACCTTCTATCAGCACGGCGCTGACTTTGTGATCCGCAATTTAGGGCAAATGGATCTGCTGCAGCAGGTGTTTGAACACCGCGTTTGAGCTGCAAAGAGGCCGGGCTGCCGGGATGCAAACCGGCATTAAAGGTTCAACAAACATCACGCAGTCCGGGGCCTGGGGCAGCCTCAGCGCTCCGGCTGCATGACCTTTCCTTCAGAGATTAGATCCCGCAGCAGGCGGGATCTGCTTAAAAGCCGCAAAAATCAAACCTGCCAAACCGATACTGCGCCAAAAACACGCAGGAAGCGTGCCAACTTTAAATTAAAAATTAACCGTTTTAATTAAATAATCTCAAATTTTTAACCTCGTCGCAAAACTGTACCTCTCAGCTTTAACTGCCATAATCACTATTCTATAATCCAATCATACGAACAAGAACACAGATGTTTAAAAGCAAGAGAGGCACTTATGAATAACCCCAGCAGCAGCGGGAAAATCTCCTTTATGCGCATTTTGATCTCGGTCGGCGCCGATCAAACTGCGCTGCTCATCCCAAGCAACAACGGCAACATCATTACCATCCCGGCCGGGCAGAATCAGCTTGACGCTGCCGCGGCCGCGCGCATGGGCAC
>JADINH010000128.1 GCA_017694225.1 Candidatus Avisuccinivibrio stercorigallinarum | reverse complement strand
GATAGTCAAGTAGTCTCGTGGGCTCGGAGATGTGTATAAGAGACAGGGTCAAAGTAGTTAAAGGCATAGAAGAACAAAGCCGGGGTGAGCATGCCGCCAAGCGCCGCAGCTGAGGGCAGAATGAGCTTTTTCTTTTCAGAGAGCTGTCCCTCTAAAAACTCGTGTTTGAGCTCCAGGCCAATGGAGAAGAAAAAGATGGTGATAAGTCCGTCATTTACCCACAGGAGCACGGGTTTTATCAGTTCAAAGGAGCCGAAGACCACACCTGCCTTAAGCTCCAGCCAGGCGCGGTAATTAACCGAATAGGGTGAGTTCTGCCAGGCCAGTGCCAGCAGGGTGAAAAAGAGCATGGTAATGCCGGCGGCGGCATCGTGATTGGCGATGGCGGCAATGCGCTCTCGAAGTTCGCGGGCCCTCATTTTTTACTTCGCAGTCCTTTGAAATTTGGGGGTGAATTTGTATCTCTCTGCTTTGATTTTATTGAAAATTTCGGGGGCTGTCACGGGTAAATTGCAAAAATGCAAAGTTTTTGCAAACACGCTGCAAGTGCCGTCCGGCGGGTGGATCAGGCAGGATGGGAAACCCAATCCTGCCTGATGGGGAGAATGGACTTTTAGTGGATGGAAAAAGCGCCGTCGACCAGCAGGGCGTGGCCGTCCACAAAGTTCGCCTGATCACTGCACAGCCATAAAACGGCATTGGCAATGTCCTGCGGGGTGCCCAGATGACCGGCCGGGATGTCGCGCAGCAGTTCCTGCTCTAAGCCCGGATTGCGGCGCAGCAGCTCATCTGCCATCGGGGTGCGGATCACGCCCGGGCAGACGGCATTAATGCGGATATTTTTGGCAGCATAGTCGATGGCGGCGGTGCGGGTCAGGCCGATCACTGCATGCTTGCAGGCAATATAGGCCGCCTGTCCGGGAAAACCGGTGACGCCGCCCTGTGAGGAGGTGTTGACAATGGCGCCGTGACCCTGCTTTAACATTTGCAGGATTTCTGAGTGCATGCAGTTCCACACACCCTTTAAATCAACGGCCACGGTGCGGTCAAATTCATCTTCGGTGATCTCAGCCATCGGGCGCTGCGGGGTCTGAATGCCGGCATTGTTGTGCGCGGCATCGAGGCGGCCGTAGTTTGCCACAATCCAGTCCACCATCTGCTGCACGGCAGCGCTGTCTGCAACATCGCAGCGGTACGCCGCAGCCTTAAACCCCGCGTCGTTAAGGGCCTGTGCCTGCTCTTTGGGCTCATGAATATCGCAGAGCACGGTGATATAGCCTGCCCTGGCAAAAGCCTGCGCGCAGCCAAGACCGATGCCGGCGGCAGCTCCGGTGACCAGAGCCACTTTGTTTTGCTGTTTCATAAGTATTAAAACCTCGCTAAAACCAGAAAAAGTGCAGGTGAGGCAGCCAGTGCTTGCGGCTTACAGCAGACCGCGGGGCGCTGCCGCCTCCATATCCCTGCAGCTCTATTATTTGCAGGTGGGGCTGTGCCGTCTAATACCAAGTTTAAATCCAGCAGCATACCCTGAGGGTATGGGCATGGATGGTGCATGCACTGAGCTTAAGTTAAACCTGGCCCGCTCTTTGCAGGCGGGTGAAGAACTGCAGAGCAGCACCCAGAACAATTCTGAAAATGAGGGCAGCACTGCGCAGCAATGTCGTCTGATTAGCGCAGAGAGCAGTCAGAAGCAGCATGCGCAGGAGCGCAGCAGAAGGCGGACAAAATGAAAGCCCTGGGGATGCTGGGCCTTCAAGGGGATCTGAGAGTTTGGAGTAAATGCACAGGTGAGGCTGCGCCACAGAGCGCAGCGCACCTGCTTTTATTCTTCGGTGTTGAGGTACTGCTCGTCGGTGACTTCTTCCATCCACTCGACATTGCTGCCCTGTTCATCAAAGGCGGTGATGGTCATCTGCACCATGCGCTGATCGGGGGCGGCGCCGTGGAAATGCTTGACGCCCTTGGGGCAGACCACCACATCGCCCTTGCGCAGCACGCTGACCTTTTCGCCATAGACGCCGCTGCGGCCTTCACCTTCGACGATGATCAGGGTCTGGCCCACCGGATGGGTGTGCCAGAAGCTTCTGGCGCCCGGCTCAAAAATCACATAGGCGCTGGTCACCGGCATGCCCGGCAGCGGATCAGACAGGTTCTGCACCTGCACTTTGCCGGTAAATACCTCGGCGCTGCCTGCCACTGCGGGCAGATCGGCCGAGCGCTGCACCAGCTGTGAATCTGCGGGGACATCAGCGGCCATTACGGCGCCTGCTCCAAACATGAGCGCGGCTGCAAATATAGATTTTTTCATTTCTTTGACCTCGTAGACAATGGATTTGCGTTTATTATGGGGTGGGGACAGGCGGGCTGTCTAATACCGATCTTTGATGCCGGGGCATCAGTTTTTTGCATTTTTAAATTTAAGTTCAGGCGGGGAGTTTTTTACATGGAACTGCGCACTTTAACTTTGTTTCTGGCGGTGGCACAGGAGCTGTCAATCACCAAGGCCGCCGCACGCATGTATATCTCGCAGCCTGCCCTGACCCGGCGCATCCATGCCCTGGAGGATGAATGCGGCAGTGCGCTCTTTGTGCGCACCCGCCACGGCCTGATTTTGACTGAGGCCGGTCTGCTGCTGCAGGCGCGGGCGCAGGAGATGCTGGAGTTTGCTGACAAGACCTTAAAAGATCTGCGCGGCAGCAAAGAAAAGCTGCAGGGCACCATCGCAGTGGGCATGGGCGAGCTTAAAGCCAGCCGCCGTTTGTGCGCCTGCCTGGCGGCCTTCTGCCGGGAAAATCCTGAGGTTAACTTTGAGATCTTCACGGCCATTGCCGATGATGCCCGCCTGCGCCTGGAGCGCGGCACGCTGGATTTTGCGCTGATGCTCCGGCCGGTGCCGCAGGATGCCTATCACTCGGTGGATTTAAGCGACGATGAGGAATTGGTGGTGCTGCTGCGTGAGGATGATCCGCTCTCGCAGCATGAAAGCCTGACGGTTTCGGAGCTTAAGGGCAGAAAGCTTATCCTGCCCTCGCGCGAGGCGGTGCGCTCGGAGCTATCGGCTTTTTATGAGGATGAGGTCTTCAGTTCCCGGGCGCAGCTGTCAAATCTGTCGGCCAATGCCGCCTTGATGGTGCAGCAGGGCGCGGGCCTGGCGGTAGTGTGCAAAGATGATTACTCCTATACCGGCGTGCCGGAGATCACGGTGCGCCCGCTCTCACCTGCCATTTTCCTGGGCACCGCCCTGGTGTGGAAGCGCGGCGGGGTGCGCAGCAAAGCTGCCCGGGCCTTTATCGATTTTCTGCATGCACACCCTGCATCCTGAGCACTGCAAAAAGGGTATTAGCCAAAACTAAAGCGCCGTTTTAGGCTGAGTACAGTGATGTTTTTGTGGAGATCTGTACTGTGCCTAAACTATTTTCCCTGCTCTGCCTGTGTGCAGCCTTTCTGGCAGCGCCAGGCGCCTGCACCGCCGCTGCAGCAGCTGCTGATCCTGAGGTGTTATTTGAAATTGAGGTCACTGCCACAGCCCCTGACGGCAGCACGCAGCACTTTGACGGGGTGTGGTTTGACACCCCGCTTGCCCGAGAGATAGCAGCAAGGCTGCCCCTTGATGTGGATCTGCACGCCTTTGGCGGGCGCGAGTATTACGGCGGCGTTGACTTTACTCCTGAGAACAATCCGGGCCCGGGGCAGCTTCACTTTACGGACGGGGATATTACCTTTTGCTTTGAGAACAACACCATGGCAATTTTCTATGCCCAGAGCAGCCGCCCCAACCTTACCATGGAGGTTTACCCGCTGGGTCGGGTGACTTCAGATCTGGAGGCTTTCCATCACCTGCCCGGGAGCATGACCTTCAGCTTTGCACGCAAGGCAGAGAACCCGGCCGTCCTGAGCCCGTCACCCTTCGGGAGATCTTTGGTGGCCTATTTCTCGCGCTGGGATAATTCAAATCAGGATCTGGCCAAGGTCAATGCCCTGACCATGGCCTCAGTGCTCACTGTGGACGGAGTGACCCAGGGCACCACCGCCTTTGCCGCCGCTGAAATTGCCCGTCAGGTGCAAGGTGAAGTGTATGCCGTGCTGACCTCAGATCTGCTGCCGGCCTCTGATGACGCACTGATTGCCCAAAATCATGCCGAGCAGGAGCAGGGCGCAGTGCCCGCCCTCAAAAGCGGCGCTCCTCTTGATGTCAGCGGGTATGACACCATCTTTGTGGGCTTTCCCATCTGGGCGATGAGCGTGCCGCGTGCGCTGATCTCCTGGCTGCAAAGCCTTGATCTTGAGGGCAAACAGCTGGTGCTCTTTTGCACCCACAACGGCTGGGGCGCCGGCCGGGCCCGGTCGCAGATTGAGCGGGCAGTGCCGCAGGCGCAGCTGCTGCCTGGGATCTTAAGCCTGGACAGCTCCCGCGCGGCACAAAGCGGCCCTGAGATCCGCGCCTTTTTGCAGCAGCTGGCATCCTCACTTTGACCGTGCAGGTTTATTGGTTCATACAGCGGCAGTTTAGAGTTTTGAGATTAAAAGGAGCAAACAATGTTAAAAAGAAAATGCGGCAGCCTGGAGGTCAGTGCGATCGGCATGGGCTGCATGGGCTTCAGCCACGGTTACGGGCCGGGGCCGGATGAAAAGACTGCCATTGAGCTTATCCGCACGGCGGTGAGCCTTGGCTGCACCTTCTTTGACACCGCCGAAGGTTATCTGCGCGGACAAAATGAGATCTTAGTGGGCAAAGCCTTAAAGCCCTGCCGCGCGCAGGTGGTGCTGGCCACCAAGTTTCAGTTTGCAGGTGACGAAACTGCACCGCTCAGGCAGGAGA
>JADINH010000127.1 GCA_017694225.1 Candidatus Avisuccinivibrio stercorigallinarum | reverse complement strand
CCTTTAAAAAGAGCTGATAGCTTTTGTAGATCTCAAGATTGACATTGCCGCTGTCAATTTCCTCCGGCGCAAGCAGGCGGCCCTTCCACAGGGAAATGGCATTTTGCGCCGCATCGATCACCTCGCTTTCAGCTTCATCGCGCAGCAGCGCCTGAAAGTCCGAGCGCACAATGTCGCGCAGGGCCTTTTTGATGTCCTGCTCGTCAAACAAGGTGAAGTTGCGGGCAAGTGAGAAGGCCTGATGATCAAGGCGCAAAATCTCCAGCCCCAGCGAATGAAAGGTTGAGATCCACAGCCTGGCGGCCACCTCCGGGGGCAGCGATTTTTTGGCGCGCTCACGCATCTCGGCGGCGGCCTTGTTGGTAAAGGTCAGCGCGCAGATGCGCTCGGGCGGCAGGGCACAGCTTTTATAGAGCTTGACGATTTTTTCGGTGATGACGCGGGTTTTGCCTGAGCCGGCCCCGGCCAGCACCAGGCAGGGGCCGTCGATGTAATTTACCGCCTCGGTTTGTGCAGGATTGAGCTGCATTTACAGTCCTGCGTAGCGCGAGAAATTCAGTCTGCGGCAGTTTAAATCAGCTGAATTGAAGTTAAGCTCGGAGCCGTCCTCGCTCTGCTCCACGCAGATGGTCTGCAGCGCCGCGCTCTCGCACAGCTCGCGTGAACTTTCAGGGGTGAGCAGCAACAGGCCTGACTGCAGCTCAGTGCACAGGGCAGCAAACTTGGGAATGAGCGTGCTTAAGGCCTGAGCGTTCACCGTGCTTAAATCCACGGCCATGGCAAAGGAGCCTTCGCTTTGCAGGCGCAGCGCATTTAAGGTGTAGCGCACGGTATCGAGGATCTTCTCAGAGCTAAGGTCGTCGGTGATCACCGCCTTGGCATTGGGGCAGCATTCGTAATTTACCGCTGAGGCTGCCTCCGGGCTGGTGTCGGCGAGGTTGCGGCACATAAACTTCCAGTTCATGGCGGTAGTAACGGTCACCAGGCGGCACAAACGCTCCTGCATGATTAAATACATCACGCGGCGCAGCACATGCGGCCTGCCGCACAGGCAGTAGAGATAGGGTGATAAATCAAGCTTTGACAAGGTGGCCGGATTTTCAATAAAGCTGTATTCCTCCTCATCGGGCGTGACCGGGGTGAGGGTGAAGGTCAGCAGCTCCTCCAAATGCGACAAACGCCATTTAAGCCCGGCGCTGTCAAGGCACAGGGCGCTGTTAAGCGAGGCATAGGGGTAGGAGAGGCTGACCTTTTTGCTGGGTACATTGAGCTTGTACAGGCCGGCGCTTAAGGCATTTATCTCATCTGTAAGATCCTCACCTGCTGCGCAGATATAGAAGATGCGCTCAGCTCCCTTGCTCTGCTCCACGCGCTCCAACAGCACATTGACGGCATTTGGGGCAATGGATATGGCCTTAAAGCCTAAGGTCTCCAGGCTTAAGGCTTCAATTTCATCAAAGGTGATGAAGATGGCGCCGTTTTGCTCCAGGGCTTTGTCATTGAACACCCCAAGGGTGCCGCGCTTTCTGACCTTGTCCTTGGATTTGGGGTCAATATTGCGCACCACATAGCCAAAATCAGAGTAGGGGATGACAGCGGCGCGCCAGATGATCTGCTCGCCGGTATGGGCATCGGTGCCAGCGGGGAAGGATTCGTCAAAGCCCAGGCGGAAGCGGGAGATCACCTCATCGCTGATGCCGTGCTGATGAAAGTATTCAGTGCGCCCGACTTTCTCTGCCATCTGCCGCAGCTGCTCGGCGTAGTTGTACTGCGTCTCCTGCGCCTCAGGATAGGCGCGCTCATTGGACGAGCTGATAAAGCTGCTGCCCCCGCCCTGCCTGAAGATATTGCCCGGGATGCCGAACACTGCGCCGGTAGGCTGCAGCGGCTGCGGCTGGGGCTGCAGTGAGGCCGGGGGCTGGGATGCGAAGGATGCGCTGCTGTCATTGTCCGCGCTCTTGGCAAAGGGGCTTTGCAGGCCGCTCATGCGCGGCTCATGGTATTCAGAGCCCGGGCGCAGCGGGGGCTGGGCGTTTTGATAGAGCGGCGAAAAATGCGGCGCAGAGCTCTGGGCCATGGAGCGGTCATTGCTGCTTTCATAGGCCGGGCGCTTCATCTCAAAAGTGGGCTCAATGCGCGCGGCTCCAAAGGTGGCCGCACCGGTGGTGTCGTAGAGTGATCGCGCGGCGGCTGAGGATGGCTGCTGTGTCTTGGGGGCGCTGCCCAAAAAGAGCTCATAGACCTTGTTAAACTGCGCGGCCGGATCGGCAAGGCCGTATTCAAGGCCAGCCAAAGTGAAAATATCGTAGGTGGCATTGCAGGCATAGCAGTGCACGGTGTAATTGTGCTGGCTGTAGCTCATCGATGCCTGATGATCCTGATGAGCGGGGTTCAGGCAGTTGAACGGACGATCCGGATTGATGCCGCGGCTGCGCAGATAGTCAGGCAGCCTGGTTCTTAAGTATTCGCGGGTGCGCTCTAAGTCTGTATCTAACATAAACTCAACCTCAGCTTAAGCTGCAGCAATCTTGGTGATGAGATAACCGGCCAGCAGCAGTCCGGCACTGGCGGTCACCGGCATGCTGGCGCCAAAGCGCGGCAGCGAGGGATCGCCGTCAGGTGCATAGATGGGCTGCTCTTCAGAATAGGAGCACATAATGCCCATTTTTCTGCCGCCTTTGGGAAAATTATACTCCCGGCGCAGGACATCCCGCACGTGCTTGATAAGCCCGTCCCCTTTGGCCTCAGCCAAATCCCCAAGGTGCAGCTTTGCAGGATCAATGCGCGCTCCGGCGCCGCCTGAAACCGCAAACACCGCCTGCTGCTGATATAAGTAATTAATCAGTGCACACTTGGCCTCAATGTCGTCGATGGCATCGATGGCATAGTGCGGGCAGGGGCTTAACACTTCCTCAAGGTTGTCCGGGGTCAGCCAGCAGAGCTTAACCTCAATGTGCACCTGCGGGTTTATCTGCTTTAAGCGCGCGGCGAGCACCTCAGCCTTTTTAAGCCCGATGGTGGTATCAAGGGTGTGCAGCTGGCGGTTGGAGTTCTTGATGTCAATCACGTCCGGATCGACCAGGGTCAAATGCCCCACGCCGCTTCTGCACAAGGCCTCAGCGGCCCAGGAGCCGACGCCGCCGGTGCCGGCTAAAAGCACCTGCGCCTGCTGCAGCCTCTCAAAGCCGCGCTCACCGTACAGGGCGCGGATGCCGGTAAAACGCAGTCTGTTTTGATCTTCCATCACCATTACCACCACTGAACTTCACTACGCCAATCAAGCCTGGCAGCCTTGATTGTACTTGAGAGGCGCGGGCCCTTAAAGGGGACGGCGCAGATTTTGCTTTATGCCTGCCTGCTGCAGCCCGGGACGGTTCTCACGGGGGCGCAAAATTTAAAAAAATTTTAAAAATTTTTCAGCGCCAAAAACGGCTTATTTATCAGGCCGGCTGGGCGGGGTTTTACCTAAATTTAAAGAAATCGTGCCAAAATTTTAAAAAAGTGCTTGCCAGGTGAAAAAGCTTTGCTATAATAGCACCCGCAAAACGTCCTGTTGAAAAGGAACTTGCGATCCCGTAGCTCAGTTGGATAGAGTATCGGTTTCCGAAGCCGAGGGTCATGAGTTCGATTCTCATCGGGATCACCACGTGCGAAAGTGGCGGAATTGGTAGACGCGCTAGCTTCAGGTGTTAGTACCGCAAGGCGTGAGGGTTCGAGTCCCTCCTTTCGCACCAGACTCAGCCGCTTCACTGCGGTTTTTCTTTTTCTAGATCTCCAAAATGTTAAACATCGCATTTCCCGCATAAATCAGCCCTTTGGGGCCTTAAAACATTCCTTTTGCCGCCTGCCGCCAGTGCATTGAAGCTGCCGTGTTTGTCTGCCGCTGCCATCGTGTATAATGCGGCCTCCAACTTTGAGCTATAAGGAAATACGATGCCTGAGTTTGCTTGTGCGGCGTCCCTGCAGCCTGCGGGGGATGACTGCTTTTTGATTACTTTCCGCGATGTTCCTGAGGCCTGTGCTGAGTGCCTGGATGTCAATGCTGCGCACAGCCTGGGGCTTAAGTCCCTGCTGCCTGCCCTCAACCAGCGGCTGCGCTGGGGCAGGGCGCTGCCCCTGTCCCCGGCCCTGCATCCAGGTGAGTTTCTTATTTATCTGCCATTTACAGTCTGCGCCAAAGTGCTGCTTTGCACTGAGCTTGCGCGCCTGGGCTTTGCGCTGCCCAGCGCTGAGGGCAGGCTGCGGGCCGCAGTGCGCCTGCAGATGCCCTTAGTGGAATTTGAGCGCCTTGCTGATCTGAATCATCACAGCCGCATTGAGACCATTGAGCGGGCCTTTGCCCGCCTTGGTCTGGTGCTGCAGCCTGCGCTGCAGGTGCAGTAAAGCAAAAACCGGCCCTGAGCCGGTCTTGTGCTGACTTGTGCTTTTGCCTTTCCCGGGAAGGGATCAGAGCCCGAAAGCCGGGCGGATCAGGCGGCACCATTCCTTGATGCGGCTGTCGGTGAGCTCAGGCTGATTATCCTCGTCAATGGCCAGGCCGACGAAATGATCGTGATCTAAAAGAGGCAGCGGGGAGGTAAAGTCATAGCCGGTGGTGGGCCAGAAGCCTACAAAGGTGGCTCCGCGGAATTGAAAGGTCTCATAGAGCATGCCCATGCCGTCCAAAAAGGTATCGGGGTAGCCTACTTGATCGCCGGTGCCGAACAGCGCCACTACGCTGCCGGTAAAGTCCATGGTCTCCAGCTTGGGCATAAAGTTGTTCCAGTCTTCCTGCAGCTCGCCGATGCTCCAGGTGGAGGTGCCGATGATGAGCTTTTTGTACCTGCCCATCTTCTCGCCCTCACAGCAGATATTATGCAGATCAACGTGCTCAGAACCGAGCTCTTTGGCAATGCGCTGCGCCACCGAGCCGGTTACACCGGTATAAGTTCCATAAAAAAGGCCAATTTTATCCATAGTCTTTACTTCCAGCGACACTTAAAAGTGACATTTAGCAGTGCCAATATTTTAAAGAAAAGCAGCCCTTTTATAAACCTTGTTGCAAAGAATTATCGCAAATCAGGGCTGTGCCTGTGCACCATCAGGCAGGTCTGCAGCTCTCCTGCCCCCCTGCTGCAAAAAAGTTTGCAGCTGCAAAAAATTGGCAGCAGGGCGCATTTATTTGGTCTGCAGCCTGCTATGCTGTGCTCAGCTAATTAGGAGATCTGATCTAAATGTCCGAATTTATTGTCAATGAAGCCAAATTCGTCATCGATCTCGATGACGGCATTAAAGATGAGCTGTTAAGCCCGGGGCAGATCCTGCCAGGCGGCCTGGAGATTGAAAGCAAGCTTGACCGCGCCCATAACTTTCAGATCTATGAAGTGGTGGACGGCTCGGCGCAGGTGCTGGTGGTGCGCGAGGCCCTGATGCGCCGCTGGGCAGATGAGGGCTATCTGCCATCTTCGGCGTTCATGCGCGTGGAGGCTGCCGGCGGGGAGTATGTCTATGCCCTTGTCTCCCCCTGCAGTCTGGTGATGGGCCGGGTCAGCGCGCTGCGTGCTTACGGTTCTTTGCGCTATGCACTTAACTTTGCGGCGGCGCTGCAGTTTTCGCGCACCTTAAACCCTGATATTTCCTTCCGGGACGGCATTTACTGCGAGCTTTACGGCGTGGTGCTGCCGAGCTACAGCCGCGTGCGTGAAGTGTGCGATCATGCGCTGTTTTTAAATGTGCTCTCACCCGATCAGACAGAGGACTTGTCCTCGCGCGCTGAGATGAGCCCCTCGGAGCTTAACTACTATGTAGCAGCTATGGACTTAAGGCAGCACGGCTTTGCGCTTGCAGCTGAGGAGCCTTTGCTGCACTCCGGTGAAATCGTGGAGGCCGCAGGCTTTGACTGCCCGGAGCGGGTGTGCGGCGTGACGGCCCTGTCAGAGAACTTTGAGCTTTATGCCCTGCACGGGGAGAAACAGCTCCTGCTCTTAAAGCCGCGCTTTGCCCAGCAGCTGATTGACTGTGCCCTGCTTGAGGCCTATCAGCTTTTGAACCTGCGCCTTGGCGGTGAGTTTGTGCGCGCCTTGATTTTCTCCAAGCGCCAGCCTGCCGAGACCTTAAATGACCGCCATTACGGCCTTGATGTCACCTCTGCCTTCCGCCTCGCTCTGGCCCTGAAAAAGAGCCGCACTCTCACCCCGCAGGCGGACTTTACTGACGGCCTGTATCTTGCGTCCTTGGGCGTAATACTCCCTCAGGGCACCCTGGCCGAAGGCATGGACGGTCAGGCGGTTGACCGCGCACTTTTTGCCAGCATCATCGAGCACGGGCCTTTTGCCAATGCGCCTTTTGATTATGCTGAGCTTGATGCCCTCAAGGCTCTGCTTTAAAGCCCAGCAG
The DNA here is from genome assembly GCA_017694225.1 of Candidatus Avisuccinivibrio stercorigallinarum. Taxonomy (GTDB): domain Bacteria; phylum Pseudomonadota; class Gammaproteobacteria; order Enterobacterales; family Succinivibrionaceae; genus Avisuccinivibrio; species Avisuccinivibrio stercorigallinarum. The sequence goes on along the minus strand of JADINH010000127.1, from coordinate 18,973 downwards.
CCCGGAATTTAAGACTTGCCTCAAAAGAAAAGCCGCCCTCAGGCGGCTTTTGTCTGCCCGGCTTTCAATGCCGGCAGACCTGCCTGCATACCAGTGCAGGCAAAAAATAAGGGAGGCAGCGCCTCCCTTGGTCAATACTTAATTAATGCTCTTATTTGCTTTCGGTGCTGTTGTCATCCTTGCGGCTCTGCTCGGCCTGCGCGGCAGCGAGGGCGCTTAATTCAAGCTCCTGCAGCTTCTTTAACTCGCGCAGTTTGGCCGCGGCTTCAGCCTGCTTCTTCTTCTCCTCAATCGGCACATACTTGGTGAAGTTGCGCATAATGAGCACGAAGAATACCGGCACAAAGAAGATGGCCAGCACGGTGGCCGAGAGCATGCCGCCTATAACGCAGATACCGATCTCGTTACGGCCGGCAGCACCGGCGCCGGAGCTTACGGCAAGGGGCAGCACACCCAAGATGAAGGCGCTGGAGGTCATCAGGATTGGACGCAGTCTGATCTTTGCCGCCTCCACTACAGCCTCCGACAGGCGTGAGCCTTTGTCATAGAGCTCCTTGGCAAATTCCACAATCAAAATGGCGTTCTTGGCCGACAGGCCCACCGTGGTCAGCAGGCCCACCTGGAAGTAAACGTCATTGCGCAGTACCGTCTGCACCGGCACATACTGCGTAATGAGCGCCGCGAGCACGGCGCCGATGATGCCCAGGGGCAGCACCAGCATCACGGCAAACGGAATGGACCAGGACTCATACAGGGCAGCCAGCGACAGGAACACGATCAAAATGGAGACCGCGTAGAGCATCGGGGCCTGTGAGCCGGAGAGCTTTTCCTGATAGGAAATGCCGGTCCAGGAGATGCCAAAGCCCGGCGGCAGCTGCTCGGCTGCGATGCGCTCCATTTCATCCATGGCCTGGCCGGTGGAAATGCCGGGGGCCGGAGCACCCTGAATGTTCATGGCGCCCACGCCGTTGTAACGCTCCAGGCGCGGCGAGCCGTAAGTCCAGGAGGTGGAGGCAAAGGCCGAGAACGGCACCATTTCGCCGTCGGCATTGCGCACGTACCACTTGTTGAGGTCAAGCTCGTTCATGCGGGCGGAGGCTTCAGCCTGCAGGTACACCTTCTTGACGCGCTCGCGCTCAATGAAGTTGTCCACGTAGTAAGAGCCCCAGGCCACTGACAGGGTGGTGTTGATGTCAGCTACGCTGAGCCCCAGTGCCAGGGCCTTTTCGTAATCGAGGTCAAGCTTGAACTGCGGGGTGTCTTCCATGCCGTTGGCGCGCACCTGCATCAAAAGCGGTGACTGCTGCGCAGCATAGACATAGTCCTGGCGCACCTTGGTGAGCATTTCATGGCCGGCGCCGCCGTTGTCCTGCAGATACATATCAAAGCCGGTGGCGGTGCCCAGTTCCGGAATGGCCGGCACGTTAAAGGCGTAGGCAAGGCCCTCGCGAATGCCCATCAGCGGCATGTAGGCGCGGTTTGAAATGGTGTCGGCATGCTGATCGGCGCGGGTGCGCTCAGACCAGTCCTTCAGGCGGATGAAAGCAAGACCTGCGTTCTGGCCGGAACCTGCAAAGGAGAAGCCGGTCACGGTCATCACCGAGGCGGTGTTTTCCTCTTCTTCAGTTAAGAAGTAATTGGCCAGCTTGGTCAGAGCCCGGTCAGTCTTCTCCACGGTGGAGCCGGCCGGCAGGTTCACCATGGCCAAAAGCACGCCCTGATCTTCAGAGGGCAGGAAGGCAGAGGGGATCTGCACGAAGCAGAAGCCGAGCGCCAGGCAGATGCCGATGTAGTAGGCCATCTCGCGCTTGATGCGGCGGATCACCACATTGACCTGGCGCTGATAGGCATGGGCCATGGCGGCATAACCGCGGTTGAACAGTTCAAAGAACTTGGTCAGCGGGGTCAAAAGCTTCTTTTCAATAAAGGAGACTTTAGCGAGGATGCCTTTGCCCTTCTTGGCCTCGCGGTGCTCCTTGCCCTTTAACATGGTGGCGCACAAAGCCGGGGTCAAAATCAGCGCGATCAGCACGGAGAGCACCATGGCTGACACGATGGTGATGGAGAACTGACGGTAAATCACACCGGTGGAACCGCCGAAGAAGGCCATCGGCACGAACACGGCCGACAGCACCAGGGCGATGCCTATGAGGGCGCCTGTGATCTGATCCATGGATTTTTCGGTGGCTTCCTTGGGCGGCAGATCTTCCTCTTCAATAATACGTTCGACGTTTTCCACCACCACGATGGCATCGTCCACCAAAAGTCCGATGGCCAGCACCAGGCCGAACATGGTAAGCGTATTAATCGAGAAGCCGAGCATCGACATGATGGCGAAGGTGCCCAAAAGCACCACCGGCACCGTAATGGACGGGATCAGGGTGGCGCGGAAGTTCTGCAGGAAGACGTACATGATGAGCACCACCAGGATAATGGCCTCAATTAAGGTGTGGAACACCTCATTGATGGACACATTAATAAAGTCCGTGGTGTCAAAGGGGTAGACCACGTCGATCCACTCCGGGAAGTACTGCTGCAGATCATTCATCAGCGCTTTGACATTGTCGGCGGTATCAAGCGCGTTGGCGCCGGAGGCCAGACGGATGGCGATGCCGGATGAAGGCATGCCGTTGTACTTGCCCTGCACCTGATAGCTCTCAGAGCCCAGCTCAATGCGCGCCACATCGCGCAGGAAGACCTTGGTGCCGTCGGTGTTCACGCGGATTAAGATGTTGCCAAACTCCTCGGCATTCTTCAGACGGGACTGGCCGGTAATAGAGTAGGAGTAGAGCTGTCCGGGCACTGCCGGGGTGCCGCCTAATGAGCCGTAGGTCACCTGGGCGTTCTGCGCCTCAATGGCTGCGGTGATTTCAGCGATGGAGACGCGCAAATTGTTGAGCTTTTCAGGCTCCAGCCAGATGCGCATGGCGTATTCTGAACCGAATACCATGAGGTCGCCCACGCCCTGCACACGGGCCATCGGCTCGCGGATGTTGGCGTAGATGTAGTCAGACAAGTCAGCATTGGTGTGCTGTCCGTCATTGGCAATCAGGCCCACCACCATTAAGAAGGCGTTGGTACTCTTGGTGACGTCCACACCGTTTGACTGCACGGTTTCAGGCAGCTGCGACTGCGTCTGCTGCAGCTTGTTCTGCACCTGCACCTGGGCGATATCCGGGTTGGTGCCCGGCTCAAAGGTGATGGTGATGTCTGAATTGCCGTAGGAGTCAGAGGTGGCCGACATGTACATGTAGCCGTCCAGGCCGGTCATGTTCTGCTCGATGATCTGCGTTACCGTACGCTCCACCGTGGTGGCATCAGCACCTGCATAAGAGGAGCGGATGGACACTGAAGGCGGCGCGATCGTCGGATACTGTGCAATTGGCAGGGTCATCACGGCCAGCGCACCGGCCAGCATGATGACGATGGCAATAACCCAGGCGAAAATCGGGCGGTTGATAAAGAAACGTGCCATAGTGTTTATTCACCCTGTGCGGTCGATGTGCCTTCCTTGGCTTCTGCGCTGTCAGGCAGATCGACGATTTGAATTAAGGTGCCCGAGCGCATCTTCTGCAGATTGGAGACGGCCACCTTGTCGCCGGGCTCAAGACCCTCACCTACCACGAAATACTTGTCGTAGCTGGTGCCGACGGTGATGTTGCGGCGCTGTACGCGGTTGTCTGCATCCACTATAAAGACATAGCTGACGCCGGCAGCCTCACGGATCACGGCATTTTGATCCACCACCACGGCGCCCGGGATCACGCCCTCATTGATGTCGCCGCGCAGGAACATGCCAGGCAGCAGCACATGATTGGGATTGGGCACAATCGCACGCAGATTGACCATGCCGGTGGTCTCATCGACGCTCACCTCAGAGAACTCCAAAGTGCCCTGATAGGGATATTCATCGCCGTTGGAGAAGTAGATCTTGACCGCGGCCTTGCCGTCGGCCATCTTGAACTCGCCCTTTTCCATGGCAGTGCGCATCTGCAGATGATCTTCAACTGACTGGCCGAGATCCACGTACATCGGATCGAGCTGCTGAATGGTGGTCATCGGATCTGCCTGCTGGGCGGAGACTAAGGCGCCCTCGGTGACATTGGAGCGCGAGATGCGTCCTGAAATCGGGGCGTAAACCTTGGTGTAAGCGAGGTTGATTTCAGCGGTCTGTACGGATGCTTCTGCCTGTTCCACGGCAGCTGAGGCCTGCAGATATGTGGCATTGGCATCGTCATAATCCTGCTGGCTCACTGCGCGCTTGGCGAGCAGGGCGCGGTAGCGGTCGGCTCTTAATTTGGCAGTGTGCAGATTAGCCTTGGCAGAGGACAGCTGAGCCTTGGCGCTGTCAAGCTGGGCCTGATAGATGGCGGGGTCAATCTGATAGAGCTGGGTGCCTTCCTCGATATTGGAGCCCTCGGTAAAGAGGCGCTTTAAGATCACGCCGTTGACCTGGGGTCTGACCTCAGCGCGGCGGGTGGAATTGGCACGGCCGGTTAAATGGGAAACTACCGGGACGTCAAGCGTAGTCACGGTAAACACGTCTACAGGCAGCGCCTGTTCGGTCTGCGGTGCCTGTTCACCTCCGCAGGAGGCCAGAAGCAGGGCCGCAATGGCAGCGGCTGCGGCAGCAGAGGCTGCTTTCTTTTTGGTCAGAAACATAAGAAGTTTCCTTGTGCTTAATTAAGTATTAACAACTGCTCACCAAGGGTGAGTGCGCCTATTTTAACCCAAATTTTTGAAGATACGTACACGCATGTATGTTATTATTTGACTGCCTTAAATTGGAAGCAGAATTTGCTGGTTTTAAGATCAAATCAAAGGATTTTGTAATGCCAAAAAGAACGCATGAAGCAGCAATGCAGACCAAACAGCTAATTTTAGATGCTGCTTACAATCTCTTCTCCTCCAAGAGCTTTGAAAAGACCTCACTGTCCGATATCGCCCGTGAGGCCAGGGTAACCCGCGGCGCCATCTACTGGCACTTTGAAGACAAAAATGAACTGCTGCTTGAGCTGTGCAAGGACAAAGCCGACAAGTTCAATCTCGCCCTCAATCTGCAGCGCGCCGCTGAGCCCGACGAGCCTGACCCTTTGGGGCAGCTTAAAAAGTGGATGCTCTCGCACGCCTCTGATCAGGCCAATCTCTTTTTCTCCACCAAATTCGTGCGCAATCTGCGCGCCATTGCGGTGGGCAGCACCGGCTCGGATGAAGTGCGCGCGCGCATCAAGGAGCTGATTGAATACAGCTCGATGCTGATGCTCTCGGGGGTCAAGAATGCCATCTCCCATCATCAGCTGCCCTCTGATGTGGATCCGGAGCTGATTTGCATTTACTTAAAGGGGATTCTCTACTCCTACTGCAACCGCGATGAGAGCTATTTCTTCTGCACCGACCGGCCGCATATCATTTTCCGGCAGTTAGTTGATTTTGCCTTTGCGCACCTTGCAGACCTCAAGCGCCAGGGTGCCGGGGTGACGCAGCAGCACAGCCACAGCAGCCCGTTTTACAAGAGCATGCTGCGCTAAAGCTGTCAAAGTCCAGCCTGCTGCAGCGCCGAAAAACAGAACCGCCTGATAAGGCGGCTCTGTCTGCTATTCAGCTCACTTTAATCAAAGGAGAGCAGCGCCTCATCCTGCCACAGCTCTTCAAATTCCTGACGGCGGCGGATCACTTCCACCTTGTCGCCGTCCACCAGGATCTCGCAGGGCAGTCTGCGGGCATTGTAGTTTGACGCCATGGCAAAGCCGTAGGCGCCCGCGCCGCGCACGGCGATGAAATCGCCCTGCTGCACATTGAGCTTGCGCTCTTTGCCCAGGAAGTCATCGCTCTCACAGATGGGGCCCACCACGTCATACACGGTTTTGTCACCTTCGCGCTTGTTGCACTCAATGATGTTCATCCAGGAGTTGTACAACGCCGGGCGGATCAAATCACTCATGCCGGTGTCCACGATGCAGAAGTTCTTGGCCTCGGTCTTCTTTAAGTAGAGTACACGGGCGGCCAGAATGCCGGCATTGGCCACCATGGCGCGGCCGGGCTCCACATAAATGGCCACATCGCGCTCGCCCACGCGCTTTAACACCGCAGCCATGTACTCATAGGGTGAGGGCGGGGTCTCGTCATTATAGGTGACGCCAAGTCCGCCGCCGATGTCGATGTGATCAACAAAGATCTCAGCCTCCTCCAGTCTGCCGTATAAGGTGAGCAGCTTCTCGGTGGCCTCGGCAATCGGGGCGCCGGAGGTCATCTGCGAGCCGATATGGCAGTCAATGCCGCTTACCTGCACGTAAGGGTCAGCCGCCATGCGCTGATAGAGCTCAAAAGCGGCATCCGGGCTCAGGCCGAACTTATTGCTTTTAAGGCCGGTGGAGATCGAAGGATGAGTTTTGGCGTCCACATCCGGGTTGACGCGCAGCGCGGCTTTGACTTCAAGCTTAAGCTCACGGCAGACCTCTGAGAGCAGCTCAAACTCCGGCTCTGACTCGATATTGATGCAGCCAATGCCGGTTTTGACTGCCAGCTCCAGCTCTTCACGGGTTTTGCCTACGCCGGAGAAAATGATTTTCTTAGGATCAGCGCCGACCTTAAGCACGCGGCGCAGCTCACCCTCGGAGACCACATCAAAGCCCGCACCCAATGATTTCATTAAGGAGAGCAGGGTTAAATTGCTGTTGGCCTTGACGGCATAGCAGATCAGGTGTTTCTTGCCCTGCAGTGCATCCTCAAAGGCCTTCATGTGGCGGGTGAGGGTGGCTTTGGAGTAAATATAGAGCGGGGTGCCGTACTGTCTTGCCAGATCAGAGACCTTTAAGTTTTCGGCATAAAGCTCGCCGTCTTTGTAGTTAAAGTGATCCATCTTTCTTAAATCCTGTTTGTTCTGCCTGCTGTGGTGTTTAGAGGTAAGCTCCGGTTTATTCTTCCTCAGCTGCTGCCGATGCTGCTGAAGCTGCTGATGTTTCTGCCGCTGCTGCAGGATCTGCAGACGGTGTCTGCTCTCCGGCCTCAGCTGGTTCTTCAGTGGAGAAAATGGTCAGCTCTGTTTGGGAAGTGCTGCTGCCGTTTTGGGAGTCCGGCAGATAGAGATCGTATTTCAGTCCGCAGCCGCCAAGCAGGGCCAGCAGCAGAGCAGACATTCCGACGCATAAAAGTCGCTGCATTCTTTATTCCTCAAGCTGTGGGTCTGTCCGATTATAGCTTATGCAGGCGGCGGCACAAAGAAAGCCCCAGCCTGTCAGCACCGATCCGGGGCAGGCACAGCCCCCGCCCTGCAGGGGGCAGGGCAGAGCTTTTTTGGCTCAGGCGCAGGTTGCGTTTATTACATTTATTACATTTGTGACGTGCGTTACGTAATATTTGTAACGCGGCTTAAGCCTTGCTGCCGCTGCCGTCCTCAGCGCAGCCCAGGCCGCATTTGATGGTGCCGTCGGCCTTCAGGCCCACGGAGTCGGCATCGATGCCCACCCGGGCGATTTCACGGGCGCTTTCAGGCAGCGGACGCGGCCTGCCGTTGTCATCCACGGCCACGTAGGTATAGGAGGCTTCGGTCACCAGATCGCGCTCTGAGATCTTGTATTCGTAGATCTTCTTGACCCACAGCTCCAGGTGCACTTTAAGCGAGGTGCGGCCGACATGCACGCAGCGGCCGTAGCAGCAGACGCAGTCACCGACATTGACCGGCTTTAAAAAGTTCATGGCATCCACGGCCACGGTGACCACGCGCCCCTGGGCGATTTCACGGGCTAATATGGCGCCTGCGATGTCAAGCTGTGACATGATCCAGCCCCCGAACAGATCACCTGCCGGATTGGTGTCTCCCGGCATGGCCATGGTTCTTAACAGTAAATTGCCCACCGGAGAATGCGGCTTTTGTTGTTCTTTGTCTGCCATTTTTCCCTCCATTTAAAATCTGTCTACAGTCTTGCTGTTCACTATGTTTAATTCAATTTGTTTTAGCTGTGTGCAGCTTAAGGCTGTTTCAGCGTGCAGCCTGTTCAGCGCTGATTATAGCGCAGGCTTTGGCCAAATTTAGCAGATCTGAGGGCGCAGCCAGTGCCGGCTTGATGCTATTATGTGGCAGGAATTAGGAGACTTCACATGCTGAGCCTTGAGAGACAACAGTACCATCTGCAGCGCGTATCGCGCACCTTTGCCCTGACCATTCCCCTGATGTCAGGAGCGCTTTCTGACTGTGTGGCCAATGCCTATCTGATCTGCCGCATTGCCGATACTGTTGAGGATGACCCCAGGCTTGAAAACGGCAAAAAGATCTGCTGGCTGCGCCGTTTTGCCGCGCAGCTGGACGCCGGTTTTGCCGATGACGAGGCGCTGCTCACTTTGCAGGATGAAGCTGCCGTGCTGCTCAAAGAGGGCGCGGTGCCTGAGGAGTATGAGCTGTGCTGTGAGCTCTTTGCCGTGCTGCAGCGCACCCGCTCCTATGACAAGGCAGTGCAGCATATCATCGGCCATGGTGCGGCGCTGCTCTCCAAGGGCATGGCACAGCATCTGTCCCACCTGCAGATAGAAAATCTCGATGACGTGGACGGCTACTGCTATTCGGTGGCCGGAGTGGTGGGCGAACTTCTGGCCCTGCTTTTTGCCCACTTTGATGCCCGGGCCGACAAGGACAAGCTTTTGACCTTGAGTGTGAGCTTTGGCGAGGGGCTGCAGCTTACCAATATCTTAAAGGACCGGGCCACGGACGATGAGCGCCAGGCCTCTTTCCTGCCTGCGGTGCAGGACGGCCTGCAGGGCAGTTCACTGATTTTGCACTACTGCAAAATTGCCCAGGGGCATTTAAAGCATGCCGGGCAGTTTACCTGTGCGCTGCCTGCGCGCATGTACGGCGTGCGCGCCTTCTGTTTGCTTAATACCGCCATGGCAGTGCTCACTTTAAAAAAGATTGAGAAAAATCCCCTGGGAAAGCAAAGCGAGCTTAAGATCTCAAGGCGCGCGGTCAAGTGGACTATGGCCGCCTGTGCGCTGTGTGCCCGCTCGGCGCTTTTAATCAAAGTCCTGTTGTGGGTCTTGAGCCTTGGTTCCCCCAAGCTCGAGCGCGATCCGGCGGCGCTGCGCCTTAAGGTCAGTGCCTGGCTCAATTAAGCCATGGAAAGCCTCATCCCGGCGGGGCAGGATGGTGCTGCCGGACGCTGCAGGGGGCTGCAAGAAAAAACTCACGGCCCGCCCGCTTTTGTTTTAAGATTTGCACACACAGAGAACTTAAACAGCCTTGCAGGCCAAAAACAGAGGAACCACATGTTTAAAAAATTAGCTTTTGTGCTGCTGAGCGCAGCGGTTTTTACTTTAAGTGCCGGCAGCGCTGCTGCGGTGGAGTACAAAGAGGGCGTCAATTATCAGATCCGCGCGGAAAAGGCCCTGGATCACAAGGAGATCCGCGAGTTTTTCTCCTTCTGGTGCGGCCACTGTTTTGGTCTGCAGTCCACCTTCCACAAGATTGAAGCGCACTTTAAGGGGCAGGCTGAATATGTGAAAAATCCGGTCGGCCTGCTTGGCGGTGCCATGGGCCCGCTCTCACAGCAGGCATTTGCTGCGGCTAAGATGCTCAACCTGGATGCTGAGTTCACTGCAGGCTTGTTTGATGAAATGCATGTGCAGGGCAAAATTCCGCACTCTGAAAAGGATTTTGCCGCTTTCTTCGGGCGGGAGCTGGGCATCCCGGAGGACAAGTTTGAGCGTGACCTGCGCTCCTTCCCGGTGGCGGGCATGGTCTCAGATTATGACGCTGCGGTGGACAAGTATCAGATTGATGCGGTGCCTGAGCTTCTGGTAAACGGCCGGTATCTGGTCACCATGGAGTCGGTCAACAGCGAAGATGAGCTCATTGATCTGATTGCCTATCTGTTAACCCTGAATTAGGCCCGCCCTGCATTTGTAAGGCCGCGCGGGCGGCGCCCCTGCCGCCTGCAGACATTTAAAAGCCTGCAGCAGGTTCGCCGCAGGCTTACAATTAAGATAAAGTGTTTGTTCATGATGGCGCTTTTTCTTCCTTTTGTGGGGAAGTTTTTGCGTTTTCCCCCGCTTTATTTTCTAAATTTGTGGGCTGTGACACATTTTTCACCTTCTCCGGTGCTGCAATGGCTGGAGCTGAGGGCTCTGCGGCTGTCAGCTCCAGGGCCTTTACCTCAGTCTCATCATGGAAAACTTCACGCGCGAGCAGAGCATCCTTTTTTGCCCACAAATCCCTCAGCCACAGGGTAAAGGTGTGCTTGAACTGCTTGTCATTAAGGTAATCACCGCAGGGCAGCTCCTCCTTGGGAATGACCTCCACATGGGCATAGACTTCCTTTAATTTTCCCTGCAGCAGGGCAATAAAGGGTTTTTCCGGGCTGCCAGGATAGGACAGGGTGAGGTTAATCAGGCAGTCAATCTCGCGGCCGACCTGGCCGAGCGCCACGGCAAGCGAGGCGGCCTTGGGCGGCATCAGATGGCGGTAGGGGGAGTTTACGGCCTTCTGCTTTACCGCAGTGCAGCGCGTGCCTTCAGCAAAATTCACCAGGGTGGAGGGGGCAATCACCAGACGGCGGCAGGCCCTGATGGTGCTTTGCACATCCCTGCCCTTGAGTTTGGGGTTTTTGAGCAGTTCCTTTTTGCTGTAACGGCGCAAAAAGGGCATGCCAAGGCCGAGGCAGACCAGGCCAATGACCGGAATATACACCAGCGAGTGCTTTAAAAAGAACTTGGTAATGGGGATGCGGTGCCCAAAGAGATGGCAGATCATGTAAATATCCGCCCAGCTTAAATGATTGGAGACGATAAAGCAGCTGTGCTGCACCTTGACCTGCTCCATGCCCTTGATGGTGAACTTGATGTTGCAGGTCAGGTGCATGATGGCTCCATTGATGTCCATCCAGAGGTGATAAATGAAATTGTTGCAGCGCTCGATGGCGTACTGCACCCCCTTAAAGGGCAGCAGCGGCCTGACAATGGACAGCAGCAAAATCGGGATGGCATTTATCAGCGTATTGATGCTGATCAGCAGCAGATTAATCACAGCCTTAATCGGGGCCGGCAGAAATGAAAGCATAATCACAGACCTCAGTAAAATTTGAGGGCTATTATCCCAAAAAATCAGGCCGGGGGAGAACTTTAAGGGCAGCAGATGGCAAAAAAGCCGGCTTCAGGGTTTCAATCCGGCTTCCCGGTGCTGTGCATCACTTTGGGGCAGAACTTAAAGATCTGCGCCGCGCTCTTGCATTTTTCTTGCCAATGCCTAAACTGCTCCAACGATTGAGCACAGGAGGCAGCGCCTCCTGCTGCCGGCTAAAGTACTGACATACAACTGACATACAGACAACAGCAAAGGGAACGTTATGAACAAGCAGGCAGCAGCCGGGCATCTGTGCATGTTCGGAGCCAATTCAGCCTTCGGGCTGCTCTCTCCGGTGGCCAAGATTGTGATGATGGGCGGCATCATCACCCCCTTTATCATGACTGAGCTGCGCATCACCGGCGCCATGATCTTATTCTGGCTGGCCTCTTTCGTGGTCAAGCACGAGCACGTGCCCCATCAGGATCTGTACAAGTTCTTCTTTGCTTCGCTTTTTGCCATCACTTTAAATCAGGGCACCTTCATCTTTGGCGTGGGGCTGACCACCCCGGGCGATGCCTCCATTCTCACCACCTCGATGCCGATGTGGGCGATGGTGCTTGCTGCCATCATCCTTAAAGATCCCATCACCGGCCGCAAGGTGCTGGGCATTGCCGCGGGCGCCGGCGGCGCTCTGATGCTGATCTTAAGCTCCGAGAGCTTTAAGGGGGCCGATCCGCGCGTGCAGGGCAGCATTTTGGGCGATGTGCTGGTGACCGGCGCGCAGCTGTCCTTTGCCTTTTATGTGGTGCGCTTTAAAGATCTGGTGTCGCGCTACAGCTTAATCACTGTGATGAAGTGGATGTTCACCTTTGCCTTTATCACCACCATGCCCTTTGTGGCGGGTGATCTGGCGCGCGTGCCCTGGGCGGAGCTTGAGTTTTCCGCCATCGGCGGCATTGCCTATGTAGTGGTGGTTGCAACCTTCCTGGCCTACATCTTTCTGGTGGTGGGACAGCGGCACTTAAAGCCCACCGTAGTCGGCATGTACAATTACGTGCAGCCTATCGTGGCCTGCCTGACCGCGGTTTATCTCGGGCTTGATCATTTCACCTTACTTAAGGGAGCTGCCGTGCTGCTGATTTTTGCTGGTGTTTATATGGTGACCCACAGCCGCAGCCGTGAGGAAATTGAAGCTTATCACGCCAGACAGGCAGCTGTTGCTGCCGCTAAGAAAGGTGGCGCATAGACACAAAAAAATCGGGGCAGCAGATAACCTGCCCCGACCCTCAAATACTAACAGCGCCTTTCGGCACTGCCCCTGCCCTGCATTATCTGGTACAGAAGCAGAGTTTTACGCTTCAAATCCTAAACCAGTCATAAACTTGGCTTCAAATCCTAAACCACAGTCATAAACTTGGTTGGTGACCCATTATAACGCAGATCCTGATTTAGGGATCCAATATTTAGCAAATCTGTGTCATCGAGCACAAAATTAAAAATTTCTGCGTTGCTTTTAATGTGTTCCGGCTTGGAGGCCTTGGGCAGCACGATGACCGAGCGCTGCAGCTGCCAGCGGATCAGCACCTGCACCGGGCTCTTGCCGTGCTTTTTGGCAATCTCAATGAGCTTGGGGTGATTGCGCAGGGCTCCGTTGGATTTTTCACCGCCCAGTGGGCTGTAGGCCTCCAGGGCAATGCCGCGCCTGCGCATGTCATCGAGCAGTACGCGCTGATTGAGGTGGGGATGGCATTCGACCTGATTGACCGCCGGGATGACCTCACACTCCTTTTTGAGCTCATCGACAAATTCAGTGGGGAAATTGCTCACGCCGATGGACTTGATAAGGCCCTCCTGATGCAGTCTGGCCATTTCGGCATAGGCTTTGGCAAAGCCCGGCACCGGCCAGTGCACCAGATAGAGATTGAGATAATCGGTATCAAGCTTTTTTAAGGAAGTCTCCAGCGCGCGGCGCACCTCACCTGACTTGGTGTCGTCATTCCAGAGCTTCGACGTGATAAAGATTTCATCGCGCGGCACTCCGCTGTCTTTGATGCCGGCGGCGACTTCGGCCTCATTGCCGTAGATGGCGGCGGTGTCGATGTGGCGGTAGCCGCACTTTAAGGCGCATGACACCGCCTGCGCGGTCTCATCGCCTTTCATCAGAAATACGCCAAAGCCCAAAAGCGGGATCCGCTGACCGTCATTTAACGGAAGATACGAAGATATGCTCAACATTAACTGCACTCCTAAATTGCAGCTGTGCGCCTGGGGGCTGCACAGCCTTCAACTTCGCAAAAACAATTCAAATTATTTGGTGTGCTCCTGATTGGGGTAGCAGCCTAAAATCTTTAAATAACCGGTGAGATCTTTTAAATGCTCGATGATCTCCTGCATCAGCGCGGTATCAAGATTGGCCTCGATGTCAGCAAGGAAGATCTCCTCCCAGGTCTCAGCCTCAGCAAATTCGCGCGGACGCGAGTTTAACTTGGTGAGGTTAAGGCCGCGGCTGGAGAACTCATTGAGCACGGCGATAAGTGAGCCCGGGGTGTACTTCTTGGTGGTAAAGAGCAGCGAGGTCTTGGCCTTAAGCGGGGCCGGCACCTTGACCGGGGTCATGGAAATCACGATAAAGCGCGTGAAATTGCGCTTGTTGTTGGCAAGGTCGGAGGCCAGCGGCGTTAAATGATAAAGCTCTGCGCTGTCCTCGCAGGCAATGGCCGCGCAGGTTCTGTCGCCTTTTTGGGACACAAGCTGCATAGCCTCAGAGGTGGAATTGGTATAGACCACGGAAACATCCGGCAGCTCAGATTTCAGCCAGCGCGAGCACTGCGTGATGGGCTGCGGGTGTGAGTAAATGGTCTTGATGTCAGAAAGGCTGACACCGGGCAGCGCCAGCACCGAGTGCTTAATCTGATAGAACACCTCGCCTACAATCGAGGCTTTGGTCAGCTGCAGCAGATCGAGTACATCATTGATGCCCCCTGATGATGAGTTTTCAATTGGCAGCACGCCGTATTCGCACTGCCCGCTCTCCACTGCGCTGATGACCTCCTCAAAGGCTGAAAAGCCGTGAAAGGCCTTGCTGCCGCCAAAATCCTGCAAAAATCGCATGGCCGCGAGGTGCGAGTAGGTGCCCGGGGTTTTGCCGAGGTATGCAATGGCAGTATTGCGCTCCAGCGATTGGTCATTGCACTGCTGCATCACAAAGGTCTGCTCATAGGAGACGGTGTCATCCATGATCTTGCGAAAGAGCTTGCTCACCATTGAAGGCGGAATGCCGATGTCCTCAGCCCTGCTGCACAGCGCGGCCAGTTTGGCCTGCTCGCGCTCCTTGTCCACGATCGGGCGTCCTGCATTGAGCTTGTTTTGGGCAATATCCACCGCGATGCCCAGTCTTTCTTTAATCAGTTCGAGAATGGCGTTGTCCACCCGGTCTATATCAGCCCGGCATTGAGTTAAATCACGCATAATGAGGCAGCAAGTCCTTGTCTTTACTAAAACTTTGTTAAGGTGTCAGAGTTCCTGAAAATAATTCTTTGTGCAGCATACTAGCACAGCAGGGCCTCACGCGCTGTGCGCAGCGTGGCGTTTTGTGAAGCCTGAGCAAAAGAAGAACGCAAGCACAAAGAAAAACGCAGGTAAAAAGAAACCGGAGCCTGCGCCCCGGTTTTTCTGCCTGCAGCCTGGCCGCTCACTGCACAGCTGCTGCAAACGGATTTAATCTTTTAAGGCTCAGCGCTTAGTGCACCTTGCTGCCCAGCGGTGCCTTGTCATCCACTGAGAGCAGGAAGATGTCAGCGCCGCCTTCACCGGCCGCCAGCACCATGCCCTCGGAGAGGCCGAACTTCATCTGGCGGGGCTTTAAGTTGGCAGCTACGATGACCTTGCGGCCCTCCAGCTCTGCAGGCTTATAGGCGCTCTTGATGCCGGCAAAGACCTGGCGCTTTTCAAAGCCCAGATCAAGCTGCAGCTTTAAGAGCTTGCGCGCCTCAGGCACTTCCTCGGCCTTAATCACGCGCGCTACGCGCAGATCAAGCTTTACAAAATCATCAATGGTGATCTCAGGGGCCAGCGGCACGTACTCAGCGCTGCCGTCCTTGTGATCTCCCTTTTCAGCCTTGGCATCGGCAGGCTTGGCGCTGCTCTGTGCGGCGGCCAGATCCTGTTTGCTCTCCTCAATCATGGCCTCTACGTCCTTGAGATCGATGCGGGCAAAGAGCGGCTTGAACTTGTTGATGACGTGGTCAAGCAGCGGCTGGTCAGCCTCAGCAAAGGGCAGCTTGTCATTTAAGAACTCCTGTGAGTGCTGATAGATCTCAGGCAGGATCGGGCTTAAATAGGTGATTAAGGCCTTAAAGCAGTTAATGGCCTGGGTGCACACCTGATGGAGCTCCTCTTCCTTGCCCTCTTCTTTGGCCAGCACCCAGGGGGCGTGGGCATCGACAAAGCGGTTGGCTTCATCGGCAAGACCCATGATAAGACGCACTGCCTCGGCATAGGCGCGCTCATCGTAGGCCTTTTCAATCTGTGCCTTAGCCTCGGTAAATTTGGCGGCCAGCTCCGGGTCAAATACGCTGGCGGCAAGCTTTCCTTCAAAGCGCTTGGTGATAAAGCCTGAGGATCTGGAGGCCAGGTTCACCACCTTGCCGACGATGTCAGAGTTGACCTTGGCGATGAAGTCGTCCAGGGAGAGATCGAGATCCACCGCCTGGGCGTTCATCTTGGAGGCAAAGTAATAGCGCAGGCACTCGGGCTTTAAGTGCTTTAAGTAAGTCGAGGCCTTGATGAAGGTGCCCTTGGATTTTGACATCTTGGCGCCGTTTACGGTGACATAGCCGTGCACAAAGATCTTGGTGGGCAGGCGGTAACCGCAGCCTTTTAAAGTGGCCGGCCAGAACAGGCTGTGGAAGTAGAGAATGTCCTTGCCGATGAAGTGATAGAGCTCTTTGTCGGAGTCCTCTTTCCAGTAATCATCAAAGTTGATGCCGGCTTTGTCGCAGTAATTCTTAAAGGAGGCCATGTAGCCTATCGGGGCATCAAGCCACACATAGAAGTACTTGTCCTTGGTGTCGGGGATGCGAAAACCAAAATAAGGGGCATCGCGTGAAATATCCCACTGCTTGAGGCCCTGGGCAAACCACTCTTCAAGCTTGTTGGCCAGCTCCACGGGCAGCACGTCCTTGACGTACTCGTGCAGGAAATCGTTGAACTTGGGCAGATCAAAGAAGTAGTGCTCGCTCTCCTTTAATACCGGGGTGGCACCGGAGACGGTGGAGTAGGCATCCTTAAGCTCGGTTGGATCGTAGGTGGCAGAGCAGACCTCGCAGTTGTCGCCGTACTGATCCTTGGCGCCGCAGCGCGGGCAGGTGCCCTTGACGAAGCGGTCGGGCAGGAACATGCCTTTGACCGGATCGTAGAGCTGGGAAATGGTCTTGGTGGTGATGTAGCCGCGCTCGCGCAGGGTCTTGTACATCTCCTCCGAGAAGATGCGGTTTTCCTCAGAATGCGTGCGGTAATAATTGTCGTAATTGATTAAAAAGCCCTGAAAATCGGCGCGGTGGTGCTTGCCCACTTCCTCGATCATCTGCTCGGGGGTGATGCCGAGGGAAGCGGCTTTGATCATGACCGGGGTGCCGTGGCAGTCATCGGCGCAGACATAGCGCACCTCATTGCCCACAGCGCGCTGAAAGCGCACAAAAATATCTGACTGAATATGCTCAAGCATGTGCCCGAGGTGAATATCACCGTTGGCATAGGGCAGAGCTGAGGTTACAAGCATTGAACGTGACATGCACAAAATCCTGCAGTGAAAAACGATATAACTTCATACTTAGTTTAGTGATGCGCCATTTTAACAAAAACAAAGGGCTGCAGGCGCATCAGCCTGCAGCGGTGCGGGCGCTTTAAAACGGGGTAAAACGCCGGTAGCTTACGATAAAGCACGAGCTCAGGCACAGCAGGCACATCAGCAGCGCACTGACCGGAGGGATGGTCGGAGTAAGCCAGAAACAGGAGGCAAAAAGCAGCAGCCCCGAGCCCTGCTGAACCCAGCTAAGCCAGGTCAAAATGTTGAACAGGCTCTGATGCTCAAAGGCATGATGGGTTTTGATGACTTTGGCGCAGCGCGAGGCGGTAAGGCACAGCAAAATCAGGCCCGGGCTGATGGCAAGCAGCACCAAGAGCAGATTGATGGTGACGGCGTACTTGATATAGGCCGCAGGGCTTAAGGACATGGCCTCGTAAATGGCATGGGAATACCCGTCAGGGGCCAGCAGCAGATCAAGCAGCCATTCGAGCATATCCCGGCTTAAAAAGCCTAATGCGGCAATGGCATCAAGCGAGCGCGCGATACGGATGTCATGGTAGGACAGCACATAGTCCCACCCTAAGTAAAAAATAATGCCGATCACCACCAGGTTAATAAGCAGTGAAAAGGGGGCAGGCAGTTTAAACATCATTCTTCTCCTTATTTAGTCTTCATTGCATCGAGCGTGAGCGCGGGCGAGACCAGCGGCACTTTGCCGAGGATAATGCGCCCGTCAGCCAGGCGCGCGGCGTAGGCAAAATCAGGCAGGGCGGCCAGCAGCGCGGGCGGCACCAAAGAGACCTGCTGCATCTGCACTGAGCTGGTGCCGCCGTAATTTAAGCTGCCCTCAGTGATGTCCTCCTGATAAGCGAGGGTCGCCGCCTCCTGCTCCACCGGCACCTGCGGGAAGGACGAGGCCACCTCACGCGCGCTTGCCTGATCAAAAATGCGCAGCGAAAACAGCGTATTGCAGTTGGCGATGGCCTGCTGCGCGCCGTCAGCACCGATGCGTGCTGAGAGATCAGCCGCACTCTGCGTGGCCAGCGTCATGGCGATGGCTGAGCCGCGGCCTTTGTTGAGCAGCTGAATGGTGCTTTCATCGATGATCTCGGAGGCCTCGTCAATGAAGATATTGATGCGCTGCGCCGCGGTCTCTGCTTTGGCCGGCTCCCCGCGCATGCGCCGGGCCAGATCCTCACTTTTCTTTGCGTTTAACTCTCCGGCCAGAGCGCGCAGATCGGCCATGATAAGTTTGCCCACGTCACTGCCAAGAGCTGAATCGGTCAGGCAGGAGAGTGAGACATAGAGCACGCCGCCCTGCCGCACCAGCTCAGACAGGGTCAGACCGCCGCTGTCAGAGAGGGTATCCTTTAAGTCGGTATTGGTCAGCTGATTGAGCCGCGGCTTTAGTGCGGCGGTGACTTTGGCGTAAAAGGCCGGATCCATGGCGGCCAGATCTGCGGCGGCATAGAAATGCGGGTTGAACTCGGTCAGGCCTTTTTCCACCAGCCAGGAGTACAGGGTGCACAACAGCGGGATTTTAATCAGTGAGTTGGACTTGCTGTCCTTATCCTCAACCGGATTTTGTTCTGGTATCTTTTCTCCTTTGGCAGCTGCATTTTTTATCTTACTGCGCCTTTCGTTTTCACCTCTGCGCAGTCTTTTCAGGAACAGCATGGCATCTTCATTGTTAAGCCCCTTGACCAGTTTGACCAGCCAGTCCTGCAGTCTTTCCCTGAATATTGCATGCTGCGCGGTCGCCTCACGGATGGCCTCAATGGTCACCGCTTTGCCCTCCAGCAGAAGCAGGGATACGGCTGAGTTGACCGCATTCTGCGCGTAAGCCTTAAAAGACAGGGCAGAGCCATTACCCGGCATGGTTGAGGTCAGGCGGTCGGCAAGTTCGCTGGTGCGCGTGAAATGACCGACCGCATTGAGCCTGATGGACGAGAGAGTCTGGCTTAAATCGAGGAATTTGAGCTCCTTTTCGCGGCCTAAAATCCTGCAGCAGTCAAACACCCTGGTCATCAGTGCCGGATCGGACTTGGGGTCTAAGATGATCACACATTCACGGCGCAGCAGAGCCTGCGTAATCAGCAAAGAGAGCAGGGTGGACT
>JADINH010000126.1 GCA_017694225.1 Candidatus Avisuccinivibrio stercorigallinarum | reverse complement strand
GCGCAAAGGGTACGGAAATGATAAAGAGCAGCGGCAGGTCAAAACCGCTGCGCTCGATCACTGCCTTGACGTGCCGCCAGAAGGCCAGATTGGAGATAAAGGTAAAGAAAAAGCTCAAAGCTGCAATCACCGCCAGGAAATGCACCGGGCGGCGGCTGATGAACAGACTTGGCAGATAAGCTGTCAGCTGTTTAAATCTTGTCAGTTTAAAATTCCTCATTTAAAAAACCTCGAACTCCCAGCCCTGCGGCCGGGGTATCGCTTAATTTGCAGCTTGGACGGGATTGTATCTGACAAAGTTCACCGCCAAAAATGAGCGCGGGGCCAGGCAGAGTGCACAGATCCGCTCAGAGCATACTTTTTGGGGAGCTTTACGGTGCCGGCTTTAGAACATTCCCTGTTTTAGGACAACAAAAAAGTGCGGCTCGTAAGTAAAAAGGCAGGGTTTTTACGCACCAAAACAGTGCTTTTTGGAGTTTTTCGTGGAGGAGGACAGGGATGTGCTGGTGCAGGCAGCGCTCTTTTGGGGCTCTGCCTGCATCAGAGGCTTAATTTGCGCCGCAGCCGCAGCTGCAGCCGCTGTGCTGTGCGGCTCCCTGAGCCTGCGTCTCGCCGCTCTGCTCCAGGGTCTTGATGGCCCGCTGCATGATGTCATCTTCCCAGTCAAGCGGATTTACCGAGAATAAACGTCCTTCCTCATCGCGCAGCACCACCCTTGATATCTGCGCATTTAAGATCATGCGCTCGCACATGGCGCAGGGGCGCATGCTCTTGGTCGGTTTGCCGGTTCTGACTTCAGTGCCGGCCAAATACAAGGTGCCGCCTGCTACGTCCAGCGGATTGCCGTTGATGATGGCATTGGCCTCGGCATGCACGGCGCGGCATAATTCATAATGGGTGCCGGGCTTGATTTTCAGCTCCTCGCGCAGGCAGGAGCCCAAATCTGAGCAGTTGGCGCGGTGGCGCGGCGCACCGTTGTAGCCGGTGGCCACAATGCGCCCGTCCTTGGAGACAATCACCGCTCCATAGCGCCTGCGGATGCAGGTTGAGCGCATGGATACGGCCTGGGCAATTTCCATAAAGGATTCGTCCTTGGTGGGACGGTCAAAATCTGCAGTCATGATGGCGGTCTTCTCTTTTTTGTTCTCTGCATTAAATTGGCGCTGAGCTTAACACAAAAAAGGGCCGGCCTTGTGAGAAATGTGCTCATTTTGCCGGATTTTATGCGCGCGGCCGGTGAAAAAGTTGTTAAATATCCCGGAATTTGGGGTATAATGCGCGCCGTTGTCTTGGTCGCAGGACAGCACATTTTAACCATAACTTAGGAAAATACTATCATGGCAATTTCTTTAGATGCAGTAGTCCGTACTGACCTGGGGAGAGGTGCGAGCCGCCGCCTTCGTCGTGCCGGACAGATCCCTGCCATCATCGTTGGCAGCAAGGTCGATACCATTTCCATCACTTTAGACGAGAAGAAGCTCATCGTAGCCGCTCTGAAGGATGAGTTCTACAACGAGCCCGTCACCATCAATGTCAATGGTGAGGCTGTGGCTGTCAAGCCGGTCGAGATGCAGCGTCATCCGGTTTCTTCACGCATTATCCACGTTGACTTCATGCGTGTGTAATTCAGATTAAACTCTGATTACAAAGAAAAGGCGGTGCCATGGTTATCCATGCACCGTTTTTTCTTGCCTGCACCAAAATGCCTGCGGTGCTGTTTTAGCAGGCTAAAACCTGCTTACAATAGATAGCACAGGACAGCTGCGGGCAGGGAGTCCGTCTGCTTGATTTTGTTTGATTAAGGTTATTCAAATTTATGCATGCCATCCGCGCTTTAATTGCTCTGGCCTTTGGCACCTTAGGTCTTGGTATTGCCGAGTACGTGGCCATGGGCCTGCTGCCTTACTGGTCTCAGGATTTTGCCATTTCCATCGCCTCCTCCGGCCACGCCATTTCTGCCTACGCCCTGGGTGTAGCCTTTGGCGCCTTTGCGCTGCTTTTTATGCGCAAGTTAAAGCTCAAGACCATTTTGCTTATCCTGGTGGTGGTTCATATCGCGGGCAATATCTTTACCGCCTTTGCCCCGAGCTTTGAACTGCTGCTGCCCGCGCGCTTTATCGCCGGCCTGCCCCACGGCAGCTACTTTGGGGTGGGGTCTATCATTGCCCAGCGCATCGCAAGCCAGGGCAAGGGTACCTCAGCCGTGGCCATCATGACCGCGGGCATGACCATTGCCAATGTGTTTGGCGTGCCTTTGGGCACTGCTCTTGCCCATACCTTATCCTGGCGCGTGATTTTTTATCTGGTCATTTTGTGGGGCCTTCTGGTGCTGCTCTCCTGTGCACTGTGGGTCAAGGACGTGGGGCGCATTGAGGATACCGGCTTTAAGGGGCAGTTCAAGTTCTTAAAGAACAAGGCCCCGTGGCTGGTGCTGGCTGCCACGCTCTTTGGCAACGCCGGCATCTTCTGCATGCAGTCCTATGTCAGCCCGATTTTGACCGAAGAGGCCGGCATTGCGCTTGAATACGTCTCAGCCGTGATGGTGGCCATGGGCGTGTGCATGGTGATCTTCAATTTGATTTCAGGAAAACTCTGCGACGCCTTCCGGCCCGGGCGCGTGGCCTGCTACTATCAGCTCGCTGCCGTATTCCTGCTGGGCGGCATTGCGCTCTTTGGCCGGCACGAGGTGGTGTGCATTGTGCTGATCTGCCTGACTGCCGGCATGCTCTTTGCGCTCTCCGCACCCGAGCAGGTCTCCATTCTGCGCTGCTCACCCGGCGGCCTGCTGCTGGGCGCCTCCTCTGTGCAGGCGGCCTTTAACCTTGGCAATGCCTTAGGGGCCGGCGTGGGCGGCATTCCGTTTACTTACGGCCTGCCGCTTGCGTGGGTGACCGGCTTTGGCGCCATTCTGGCTTTCTTTGGCTTTATCTGCCTCTTTTTCTATTACCGTTATCACGAGGAGCAGTTCAGCGCCCAGATTTAAGCGCAAAATTCCTGGCTGTTTGTGCTGCAGGCCCTGCTTAAAAGCAGAGCCTGCGCCCTTTGAGGGCTGGTCTTAAATCGCAAAAGTGTGACCGCCCTGAAAGTTTTTGCTAAAAATGTATTCAAAATCCTGAAAATTGAGCTTATTTTATAAATAAGAGTGAAACGCAAAGCACAAAGCAATTTTCAGGCTCACAAAGTTTTCACTTAATAAAAATAAGAAAGGACCAATAAGGACTCACACAAAATGAGTGACAAGATCCCCTTAGGACAGAGATGCTCCCTCAAGGTAACAGAGATTAGAGATGCCGGTGCCTATCTGGACGGTCAGGATTTCGGCACCTTGTTTGTACCGCATTCACAGCTGCCAAAGAATCTTGCGGTGGGATCAGAGCTTGAAGTTTTCCTCTATGTGGACGGCGGTCGCGTGCTGGCAACCGCCAAACGCCCGTACCTGGAGCTTGGGCAGATCGGCCTTCTGCGCGTCAACTCCATTGACTGCGGCACGGTGTACCTTGATATGGGCATTCCCAAGGAACTGGTCGTTCCGGTATCCGAGCAGCGCAGCTATTTTGAGGTGGGCTCCTACGTCATGGTCTTTGTGGCCATGGATGAGGAAGGGCGCCTCTTCGGTACACAGCGCTATAACCGCTATTTATCCGATTTTGCACCGCCGCATACCTATAAAAAGGGCGATCAGGCGGTAATTGTGCCGCTCTCGCACACACCCTTAGGCATGCGCGTGGCGGTGGATGACCATTACTTTGGCCTGCTGTATCGCAGCGAGTGCAAGGGTGAGGTGCGCATCGGCAGGCGCATGAAAGGTTACATTATGGGACAGCGTCCGGACGGACACCTTGATGTCAGCCTGCAGGAGCCGGGCATGCCCGGCGTGGAGCATGCCGGGACTGAACTGCTCTCCCTGCTCAGGCGCTCAGGAGGCAGCCTGCCCTTTGGCGACAAGAGCTCGCCTGAGGAAATTGAAGATTATTTGCACATGTCAAAGGGCAAGTTCAAAAAGGCCATCGGCGGCTTGTACAAGCAGCGGCTGATTGAACTGTCAGATCATGAGATCAAGCTTACTGAAGCCGGACGCTTGCAGCTTGAGCAGGGCGGTGAGAGCGCAGAGCACAGTGAAGCTAAGGCTGAGGCTGATAAAGGAGAGGGCAATGCTTAATTACTTATTTGAGCTGCTGCTCTTTGCCGGCAAGGCCGTGATCGTGGTGCTGACCATCGGCGCCGTGCTTTTGGTGCTGGTGGCATCTGTTTCATCCTTAAAGCACAAGGAAAATGCCAAGGCAGGGTGCAGCAGCCGCAGCAGCTCCCAGATCGTGCTTGTTAACCTGTCGCGGCGCAAAGAGCGGCAGAAAAAACAGCTGCAGAAGATGCTTAAAAAGATTGATCCCGACGAGCGGCTCAAGCGTGAGGCTGAGGATGATAAAAAGGGCGGGCTGTTTTCCTT
>JADINH010000018.1 GCA_017694225.1 Candidatus Avisuccinivibrio stercorigallinarum | reverse complement strand
GCTGACCATCCCTACAGGTGAGACCAGGCAGCCGGTAACTTTGGGAGTAGACTTGGGCAGCACCAATCTTGGGCTGTCTGCCTCTACATCCAAAGCAGAGCTGTATGCAGAGGAAACAAAGCTGCGTACAGACATCCCGGAGCTGTTGTCTGAGCGCAGGGAGCATCGCAGAAACCGCAGGAACAAACTTCGCCACCGTGAAGAGCGCTGTGACAACCGTGTTCACAGCAAGAAAGAAGGCTGGCTGCCGCCTTCTACTAAAAACAAGGAGAAAGCAATTGTAAAGCGGATTCGCACTGTGCTCCACGTACTGCCCGTAACTAAGATAGTGGTGGAGGCTGCACCATTTGATATTCATAAACTGCAAAATCCTGAGATTAAAGGCGTTGAGTATCAAAACGGCCCTCAGAAGGATTTTGACAATGTTAAAGCCTACGTGCGCTATCGTGATAATTACACCTGCCAGCACTGCAAGGGCAAGTCCAAAGACCCCGTTCTGCAGGTGCATCACATAGAGAGCAGAAAGACCGGAGGCAATTCTCCAGACAATCTCATCACTCTGTGCAAAACCTGCCATAAAAAAGTGCACGACGGTGAGATTGAGCTTAAGCAAAAGCGCGGGCCGTCTTACCGCGGTGCAACAGGTGTGAGCATTCTGAGCAGAACAGTGGTCGATGCACTGCGAGCTGAAAATCCTGACAAGGAAGTGTGCATCACCTACGGCTATATAACCAAGCACAACCGCATTAAGCACCATCTGCCGAAGTCCCACCATGTAGATGCCTTCTGCATTGCCGGTAATTTTGAAGCCAGACGCATGGGCTGCTATACCCAGGTAAAGCAGGTGCGCAAACACAACCGTCAGATTCACAAATGCACTATCCGCAAAGGCGGTGAGAGAAAGCTCAATCAAGCACCTAAATTTGTAAAAGGTTTTCAACTGTTTGACAAAGTGCGGGTTAAAGCCACCGGTGAGGTTGGTTTTATCTTCGGCCGGAGGAGCTCCGGTTACTTTGATGTGCGCAGGCTGGACGGAACACGCATCTCAGCTGGTATCAGCTATAAGAAGCTGCAGCTGATTGAGATGCGCAAAACATTTTTAACTCAATTAGTACAGGAGGAGAGCGCTTCCTCCCTCGTATAAATACGAGGGTTTCCGCGCTGGAAATTCAATTCTATGAAAGCTGCAATGCAAAAAGTTTTAGTTTTAGGTGTGATCTCTGCGCTGCCATTTGCCTTAAGCGGCTGCATGACTGCCATGGTGTCTGCTGCCTCCGGAACCGCCGGTGCAGTGGTAGGCTCAGACAGCCGTAACATCGATACTATGTTCTACGATGAGACCATCGAACAGCAGGGCAATGATGTGCTCTACTCAAATCCGCTGCTTTCAAACAGCGAGGACTTCAAGGTCTCCATCTACTCTATGTCCGGCAATGTACTGCTCACCGGTCAGACCACCAATACCGATTATTTGAACTGGTGCGTAGAGCAGATCAGAAAACAGAATTACGTGCGCGAAGTCTACAATTACGTGACTTATCAAAAGCCGGTCAGCGCTTCTGTGCAGGCCTCGGATGCCTATATCACCTCCAAGGTGCGCTCCAAGCTGCTGTTTGGCAAGAGCATCAATTCAGGCCGCTTTAAGATTGTGACCGAGAACTCACAGGTCTTCCTGATGGGCTTTGTCAATCCCGATGAAGCCAAGCGTGCGGTCAACGCTGCCCGTGAGACCGACGGCGTCACCAAGGTCTACACCATCTTTGATTACATGACCAATGAGGCCGTATTAAAGGAAAGAGCCCAGGCCGATGACAGCATTGTGGTGAAGCGCGTGGACAATACCACCGGGCAGGTGCAAAGCGGCACTGCAGCCGGCAGCAGCTCTTATCCGGTATACAGCACGCCAAGCTCCGGCTCTTCCACCTATATCACTCCGGTGGACAATTCAGCCAACGGCGGCGCTGCCATTGTGGATGACGGTTCAAACAGCCTGCTGGCCCCGGCTCAGCCGCTGGAGATTTATTAGGCTTTTAGGATTTGCAATAAAGACGGCCTGACAAGATGCCGAACAATTCACTGTACTTTTTAGATATCTACATGCCCAATGAGGGCGAGCCGGAGACCGCCCTGGAGGCGGCCGTGCTGCGCTATGCTCCCTCAGAGGGGCGTCCATCGGTGTATCTGCACACGCTGTTAAAGCCCAAGGTGCCAAACAGAGTGCGCTGGTCAAATGCTTATTACTATTTTGATCAAAAAATAAAGCGCGATGACATTTTAAAGCGCCCGGATCTGCCTACACTCGATGAGCTTCTGTCCCGTGACTTTTTAAAGGACAAGAGCGTAGTGTGCTTCAACCCCGGCATAGAGCCGTACCGCTCACTGGTCAAAAACGCTCACGCAGTTTACAGCATTCTGGAGAGCTGGCTTGATGTGTATGCCAATGACGAGCATGCCTCCAAGCTCTTAAAACCAGCGCAGATGCTGGAGCATATCGGACTGCCCTGTGAGAATAAGTCCAATACCAGCTATACCAAGCTCTTGTGTGAGCTGCAGTCACTGACTGCAATCTGGTCGGTGCTGGAGAGCATCAAGCGCGACCGGCAGATGCGCCGTCCGGGCAAACCGCTGCAGCATTCAAGCGGCGTGGCCTTTACCCAGACCTGGCCGCTGCCGGATGTGGAAAGCGGGTACTTTGAGGAGGCGGCCCGGGCCAGAAGCTTTACTGACATCCGCCCGAAGGTGCTGCGCTCGATTTTCTCCGATGCGCTGCCCGATTATCTGGAGTGGACGCAGATCAGCGTCTATTCCCACGACTGGCTGTTCTACCGCCGCCAGCTGCCCAATGTCAGCCATTTGGGCTCGCGCATCAACAGCATGGCAGATCTGATCTTCAACCGCGTGCTGGACATGAACATGAAGTTCTGGGTGCTGATCTATTACTCGATTTACAACAAGAAAACCGAGTATGCCCAGGAGATCGCCCTCAAGGACGGGCAGTTTGCACAGTTATCCACTGCCATCAAGGACGATTTTTCAGTCTTTATCATCTCGCATCTGGATGACTTTTTAGACAGCCGCCAGCGCCAGACCCTGCTTAAATCCATCATTCATCAGGTGATGGGTGAACAGGCGCGCTCGACTTTTGAACATTATGACTATGATGCCCTGTTCAAGGAGAACAAGGTGCACCGCAATGACAGCCCGATCCTGTTCAAGAGCGCCAAGCCAAACGGCAGCAATATCCGCTGCTTTAAGGAGATCCGCCGCAAGGACAGCGGGGAGGTGCTCTACCGCCGCTATGAGATTTCAGGCAGTGACAAAGACCGCGGGCAGTGCATCGAGTACGTCAATGAGCTCTTCCGGCAGTTCATGCGCGAGGTGCAGGATCCTTTTGCCAAGGTCTGGACCCCGGACATTCTCAGGCAGTGGGTGATGTATATCACCGGCTTTACCTGGCAGGAGCTGACCTCCGATCAGATTGTGCCCGGCAGCAATACGCAGCTTGAGGCGGCCCGCCAGCTGCTGCGCAGCATGATCGAAGATGAGAGCCGGCCGTGGAAGCAGGAACTGCGCAGCTGCCTCATTCAGGTGGTCAATGCCATCAATCAGAATGTGGATGCAGCCTATCATTATCAGTTCACCTTTCAGGGGATCTCAGTGGAGGTGGATGTGCAGCAGCGCCAGAAGCCGTCCTTCTTCTCAAGGCTGTTTAATCTCTGAATTAACCCGGTGCTCAGGTGCTGCCAGGCGGCAGTGCTTTTAGCGTCACCGTCTGCCTGCATTGTGCTCTGCATAAAGAGGGGGCAGGCGCCGGTGCTGCCGGGTGTTTAAAGCCTGCCTGCTGCAGGGCTTTCTTTCAGTCAGGCAGCCTGACAAAGCCCGGAGCTTCGTTTTCAGCGGCCTTGTCATCTGGGCTATAATTGAGGGAAAGCTGAGAGTTTTCAGGATGTTTAAAAGAACAAGTTTACTTACTTTAAAGCACTTTGCGCAGATAAAAGGAGCAGGGCAGACCGTAAGAGCCCTGGCTGCTGCCGCTGCAGCCTGCATGGTTCTCTGTGCCGCCGCGGGGGCAGCGCAGGCTCAGGTCTATGGCTCCTACAATATGGGCTGCCTGGATAATGCACAGCCTTTGGCGCTCAAAGGCGATCACTATGTGATGCAGATCTGGGGTAGAGGGCGCAATTATGCCCACCCGGAGATGCTTGATTATCTCAACAAATTTATTGAGCGAACCAAAGCGGCAGGCCTGCCCGATGTCATTATCGGTGATCTCTCACAAAAGTACGGCGGCCCTTATGCCGGTTCCAATCACGCCTCGCACATGGTGGGCCTGGATGTGGACATTCCCTTTGGTTTTGCCAAAGACTTAAAGGATCTGCACAAAACCCCGGACAGCTTTTACCTGGTGCGCAGCGGGAAGCTGACTGACAGCTTTGATGAGGATCGCATCAAGCTCATTTATCTTGCCGCACAGGATGAGCGCGTGGAGCGCATCTTTGTCTCTCCGCGCATTAAAGAGGGCATGTGCAGTCTCTTTGAGGGCAAAGGCGATGACAGTTTCCTTAGCAAGCTGCGCCCGTGGTTTGGCCACCGCGCGCACATGCATGTGCGCCTTTCCTGCCCGGCTGACAGCCCGTACTGCAAAGCGCAGGCAGCAGCTCCGGCCGGCACCGGCTGCGGCTATGAGGTGCAGTCCTGGTTTATGCCGCCCGATCCCAATGCCAAACCGGCCGCGGTCAAACCAAAGCCCAAGCCGGTGATGCCGCAGCAGTGCAAAGTCCTGCTCTCCAGGCAGGGGTAGCCTTGCAGTAAAGCTGTGAGAAGAAAGCTGGCAGCAGGAGAGCCAGGCAGGTAAGGCAAAGATGTGCGCTGAGCCTGGCTCTGCCAAGACCGCTCAAGCTCAGTGCTGGCAGATAATGTAAATAAATTGAAACAAAATAATATAGAATAAAAGTAGAAATAAATATGCTCGACAAGCTTATTCAGTACATCAAGATCCCGCTGCAGGCTCTGTACTCCAAGGAGTTTTATTTAAAGGTGCTCGCAGGGCGCGGAGTTGGTTTTACCTATCTCATGATCTTAAGCGTGGTGCTGGCTCTGCCCGGTTCTTTTAAAGTCTATCAGGTGCTGCAGATCTTCAAGGGCTATGATCTTCCGGCCTATGTGGCTCAGATCCCGCCGAGCTATGTGGATGAAAACGGCATTTTAAGGCCGAACAGCCCGCAGGACAGCTTCAAGGTGATCACCAGCTCAAACGGCGATCCGGTGATGATCTACAACCCGGAGAACAAGCC
>JADINH010000125.1 GCA_017694225.1 Candidatus Avisuccinivibrio stercorigallinarum | reverse complement strand
TTCCTATACTGCTTATAAAACCGCAAAAGTATCAACACAGTTAACACCATGCACACCAAAACAGCTTACAGTCCTTGAGGCAGCTGAGCCTTACTGCAGCTGCAGCCGCCCTGCTCTGTTTGACCGCCCCTGCACCGGCGCAGGCTGAGCTGAACGCTCAGGATGAATGCCTGTGCCAGGCCCTGATGGATGACCTGCAGCAGGAAAAGGAGCTGCGCTTTATCCGCAACGGCGACAGCTACAACAGCACGGACGCGGCAAGTCATCTGCGCCGCAAGTTTGACTACGCCAAAGACCGGCTTAACTCTGTCACCGACTTTATAGATAAGCTGGCCTCCGCCTCCTGGTTTTCCGGCAAACCTTATCTGGTGGTGCTGCCTGACGGCCGGCAGCAAAAAGCCCGGGACTACCTTATCTCACGCCTTGAGGTGGTGAAGGCCAAATGCCCGGCCGCAGCCCGGTAAAGAAGCAGAAATGAGTTTCAGAATATAAGCAGAACATGACAAAAATAAACATGAAGAATGATGATCCCAAAGAAAATACTGCTGCCCGCAGGAGCAGCCCGAAACGCCGGCTGCTGCGCCGTCTTGGCGCCGCACTGGCCGCTGCAGGAGTACTGGCCGTGTCCGTATTGAGTTTTTCCGCCTGCTCAACCTTAGGTGAACTGCCCGAGGGGGAGCGCCTTTCCCGCATCGAACAGTCGCCGCACTATCGTGACGGAGTCTTTGTCAACGAGGAGAGCACCAGCGTCAATACCTCCGAGAGTTCGACCCTCGCCAACTGGTGGAACTTTTTATTTGCCAATCCGCCGCGCCTGCGCCCCTCCGTACCCTTGTCGCGCGCCCCGCTTGATGTTGCCGCCCTTAAAAACGAAACTGCGGACTTTGTGATCTGGATGGGGCACTCCTCGCTCTTTGTGCAGACAGGCGGCAGACGCATTCTGGTTGATCCGGTCTTTGCAGGCTTCGCCGCGCCGCTTTCGCTGTTCAATCAGGCCTTTGACGGCCCGCTGCCCTATTCCATTGAGGATTTTATTAAGCTCGGGCTTGATCTGGTGCTTATCACCCATGATCATTATGATCATCTGGAAATGCAGACCATCAAAGCCCTGGCTGACACTGACGTCACCTTTGTCGTGCCGCTGGGCATCGGGCAGCATCTGGAGAGCTGGGGCGTCAGGCCGGAGCAGATTTTAGAGGGCGACTGGGGAGAGAGTTTTGAGCTCTTTGCGCACTCCGGCGCAGAAACCCCCGCAGCAGCTGCAGCTGAAACTGAACATACCAACGGCCCCTTAAAAGTCAGCCTGGTAACTGCCAGGCACTTCTCCGGGCGTTTTCTGACTGCGGACAAGACCTTATGGGCAGGCTTTGTGCTCACCTGCGCTGACGGCTCACAGATCTACATCTCAGGTGACAGCGGCTACGGCCGGCACTTTAAGGAAATTGCTGCAGCCTTCCCCAGGATCAAGCTGGCGCTGATCGAATGCGGGCAGTACAACCCCAACTGGTCATTAATCCACATGAGCCCCGAGGAGACGGCCAAAGCCGTGGACGATCTGCAGGCACCAAAGGCCATTGCCCTGCACTCCGGACGTTTTGCGCTCTCGCTGCATCCCTGGGATGAGCCCTATCTGCGCCTTGATAAGGCGGCAGCCCAGTACAGCTTTGAGCTTTTAACCCCGCGCATGGATGAACTGGTATATCTGGACGGGCGGGAGCAGCACTTTGAGCGCTGGTGGCTGAAGGATGCACAGCGTGAGCTTGCACAGGAGAAGCAGCCTTAACCTGATATTTGCAAATTATTCTCACACCCTTTACTTTTTGCGCCGCGCCCTTGAAATCAGGGGCGGCGGCCTCCATTTAGCAAAACAGACGTATGTAAGTTTTGTAGTTTAACGCGGAATTTTTAGCCAGGTTTCAAAATGGACGAGAAGAAAAAGCCCCATGATATCAATCAGCTGGTCTCCCTGCTCTATAAGCTCAATGAGCAGATTGAAGATGAAGACCGGCAGGAGAAACAGCCTGAGCAGAATAATACCTTGAACTCTGCGGCCGCACCGGCTGCGGCGGATAATAATGCCGCTGCAGGAGTACCTGAAGAACAGGCAGCCCCGGCTGACGCAGCTCAGGCCGCTCAAAACAACAATATCCCTGAGAGTGCTGCAGATAGCACTGAGCGCCCTGCTGCAGACAGCAAAAACCCTGCAGCTGATACAGACGCCGCAGCCGCAGCCGCTGTAGCTGCTGCAGAGCACAAGCAGGACGCTGAGGTTTCAGAGCACAGCGCCGGCACCATCGATCCGACGCAGAAAGTGGTGGTCACCAAGGTGGAGCGCATACCAGATTCTGCCGCTGAGAGCTCTGCATCCGCAGCAGCATCAACTGCATCCGCCGCCTCCGGCCCGGTCGATACCAGAAGTTACGGCCAGAAAGTCATTGATGCCAATCCCGAGATGAGAGCGCTGCGCCGCTATGTCGGCGGTGACAAGCTGCCGGACGAACTGTACATCATTCCGATTTTCGGCCGGCCGATTATGCCCAGCCAGCTCACCCCGGTGCAGATGTCCACCGACTGGGCTGAGATCTTAATGCGCATTGCCTCCTCGGAGGACAAGGTCTTTGCCATCTTTTCGCTCGGCGACAAATCCACCTCGCGCGACAGCGTCAAGGAAACGGATTTCCCGCGCACCGGCTGTCTGGTGCGCCTGCTGCACGCCCGCACGGATGAAAATGCCGTGCACTTTATCTGCGAGGGTCTGTGCCGGGTGCAGCTCAGTCATTGGATCAACTTCAAGCGCGACAGCCTCGCCAAGGTGGTGTTCCCGATCTACGAGCCCTATCCGCCTGAGAGCCATGAGGCCATCGAGGTCAAGGCCTATTCCATGGCCCTGATGTCCTCGCTGCAGGAGCTGCTGCCTTTAAATCCGATGTACTCGGACGAAATGCGCCAGTATCTGCTGCGCTTTAACCAGAATGATCCTTCGATGCTGGCCGACTGCGCGGCCACCGTAACCTCCGGCAGCGCCGAAGAGCTGCAGGGCATTCTCGATACGGTGCAGCTGCTGCCGCGCCTTAAGATGTCGATGAACCTCATCAAGCAGGAGCTTAAGGCCGCCAGACTGCAGGACAAGATCAAAGGCACGGTGGCAGAAAAGCTGACCAAGCGCCAGCGTGAGTTCCTGCTGCGCGAACAGCTTTCTGAAATCCAAAAAGAGCTCGGCCTCAAGATGGATGACAAGAGCGCTGATGCCCAGGAATTTGAAAAGCGCGTCAAGAAGCTGACCATGCCGGAGAACATCAAAGAGCGCTATGAAAGCGAGCTCAAAAAGCTGCAGGTGCTCGAAAGCGGTTCGCCTGAATATGCGGTCACCCGCAATTATCTGGACGTCATGACCTCCATTCCCTGGGGCAAGTACGCCAAGGAGAATATCTCGCTGCCAAAGGCCCGCGCCATCTTGGACAAAGATCACGAGGGACTTAAGGACGTCAAAGACCGCATTATCGAGTTTTTGGCCTTGGGCGCCTTAAAGGGCGAGACCAAGGGCTCCATCATGCTCTTTGTCGGACCTCCGGGTGTGGGCAAGACCTCCATCGGCAAGTCCATCGCCAAGGCTTTGAACAGACCGTTCTTCCGGCTGTCATTGGGCGGCGTTGATGACGAGTCGGTCATCAAGGGCCATCGCAAGACCTATATCGGCGCCATGCCCGGCAAGCTGGTGCAGGCTCTGCGTGAGACCAAGGTGATGAACCCGGTCATCATGCTCGATGAAATTGACAAGCTCTCGCACTCCTATCAGGGTGATCCGTCTGCGGCCCTGCTTGAGACCTTGGATCCCGAGCAGAACTCCAACTTTTTGGATCATTATTTAGATGAGCGCCTTGATCTGTCAGACTGCCTCTTTATCTGCACGGCCAACACCAGCGACACCATTCCGGCGCCGCTGTTAGACCGTATGGATCCGATCAGGCTCTCAGGCTACATCGCCGAGGAGAAGCTGTTAATTGCCAAGAAGCATCTGTGGCCGCGCGGCCTCAAGGAAGCGGCCTTAAAGCGCTCACAGGTCAAGATCTCCGATGCAGTGCTGCGCAAGATCATTGAAGAGTACGCCCGCGAAAGCGGTGTGCGCTCCCTGGAGCGTGCGCTCAAGAAGATCATCCGCAAGGCGGCGGTGAAAATCGTGGAAGGTGAGACCTCCTTTACCGTCACCAAGGACAATTTAGAGGAGCTTTTAGGCACTGCCCCCTTCAAGAAGGAGAAGTTCATCTCCGGCGTCGGTGTGATGACCGGACTTGCCTGGACGTCTGTGGGCGGCGCCACCCTGCCCATTGAGGCCAGCCTTATTCACCGAGAGGGGCGCAACTTTGCCCTGACCGGATCGCTTGGCGACGTGATGAAGGAATCGGCCGGCATTGCCTACAGCTATATTCAGGCCAACCTCGCCCGTTACGCCGGGCGCAAGGTCGGTGAGTTCTTCAAGAAGGCTGCGGTGCATCTGCATGTGCCCGAAGGCGCCACCCCCAAAGACGGCCCGTCTGCCGGCGTGACCATGGCCAGCGCCCTGCTGTCGCTTGCCATCGGCGTGCCCCCGAAGGAGGGTTTTGCCATGACCGGCGAGCTCTCGCTGACCGGACAGGTGCTGGCCATCGGCGGCATCCGTGAGAAGGTGATCGCGGCAAGGCGCATGGGTATTTTCGACATCATTGTGCCCAAGGCCAATGAAGGCGACGTCAAGGAGCTGCCCCCTGAGGTCAGCGAGGGCGTGCGTTTTTACTATGCCGACAAATACGATGATGCCGCTTTTATCCTCTTTCCTGAGCTCAAAGAGAAGATGGAGAAAAAGGAGCTGAAAAAAGAGCTTAAGGAAGTGGAGCTTGAGCCATCCAAGCTGCCCTTAAAACAGCAGCCGGACTAAAGCGCCATAAAGCTTTATGCCCCGGCACACAAGCTTTGGCCAAAGCCGCAGGCAGCTGCGGCTTTTTGCTATAATCGCAGCATGCAAAAGCTCTTAATTCTCTTTAGTGCACTGACTGCCGCCCTGAGCGCGCACGCCTCCGCTGAATTTCCCGGGGGACGCTGCACCACGCTCTTCAGACCGCAGGTAAATGAGGTGGCCTTTGCCGCTGCCGGCGCCCCCTTAAAGGTGGCCGATCTTAAATGTGAGAACAATGAGCTTATCATCCCCTTTGATCAGGAGGCCAAAGCCGTCACCCTGCACGCAGGCTCCTATGAAAGCACCGGCAGTGACGGCGCAGCTGAATATTTTGCTGTAGAGCAGTCTGCAGGCCCGGGCATTGAATCCTGCCTGCTGTGCGATCCGCTGGAGGCCCTGCTGGTCTACCGCCAGAGACCGCAGACCTTGTGCGTCAAGTCAAAGCTTGGTGTGATCTCCTGCGCGGCCGATGAAAGCGTAAGTTTTGCGGTCAATCAAAAGTTCACCCTCACGGAAAACGTCTGCACCCCGTCTCTTGTCTACTACGGCCTTGAGGGCAGCACCTTGAAGTTTGCGGTCAATGACTGCAAGGCGGTGAGCGCCCCGGCCCTGTCCTACGATCTCAATCACGGGCGCACCATCCGCTTTTTAAACGACAGCTTTTACATCATTCATGCCGATAATGAAGGCATCTCCTACCGCTATTTAGGCACCGTCAAGGACAGCCGCAGGTCTGCTGCCAGCCCGGCACAGCCCTAAAGAGCTGCACAACAGCGCAGGATCTGCTGGTGTCCCCGTGCGCAGTGCGTGTTGCGTGCTATAATCAGACAAGTTTCACAACCCGGTATAACTGCTTACTGCTATGCTGCCCAAGATTTTAGAATTTGCCCCGGCACTGGCCTTTTTTGCTGCCTATAAATTAAGCGACGATTTAATCACCGCCACCGCTGTCATCATCGGCACCGCCGCAGCGGCTTTTGTGCTGCAGTATCTGCTGTTTAAAAAGGTTTCCCGCATGCAGGTTTTCGTTACTGCCGCCGTGGTGCTCTTCGGCCTGCCCACCGTGCTGCTCAACGATCCTGAGATCATCAAATGGAAGATCACGGCCGTCAACTTAATCCTGGCCGCCGCCATCTTTATCTGTCAGGTTTTCTTAAAGAAAAATCCTTTTGCCTACCTCTTTGGTCAGGAGATTAAGCTGCCCGCCTCAGCCTGGCTGACTTTGGGGCAGATGTGGATGTGCTTTTTTGCGCTGGCCGCTGCGCTCAACGTGGTCATCGCCTTTTATCTGCCCGATCTCTTCGGCATCACTCCCAAGGAAGCTGAAGACTGGTGGGTGGATTACAAGACTTTTGGCAACGCCATCTTAAACTTTATCTTTGCCCTGGCCTGCGGCCTGTATCTGATGCGCAGCAATCCCGAGCTTTTGCAGGAGCTTAAGGAAGATGCCGGCAAGGAAGTCAAATAGTGTGTCTTTAAGGAAGTAAAATATGCCTGATATGAACTATGGCAACATCAAATATGCCATCATCCCGGTCGCCGGCCTGGGCACCCGCCTGCTGCCTGCCACCAAAGCCATCCCTAAGGAAATGCTCCCTTTAGTGGACAAGCCCTTAATTCAATATGTAGTCTCCGAGGCCGTGGCCGCCGGCATCAAAAATATCGTGCTGGTGACCCATTCCTCCAAAAATGCCATCGAAAACCATTTCGACACCTCCTTTGAACTTGAGGCTACGCTCGAAAAGCGCGTCAAGCGCCAGCTTTTAGCCGAAGTGCAGAACATCATCCCCAAGGATGTGACCATCATGCACGTGCGCCAGGGCGAGGCCAAGGGTCTTGCGCACGCCATCATGTGCGCCAACCCCATTGTGGGCAAAAACCCCTTTGCCATTTTGCTGCCTGACGTCATCATCGATGACGCCAAGGCCGATCCGCATACTGACAACCTGGCGGCCATGGTCAAGCGCTTTGAGGAAACCGGCACCGCCCAGATCATGGTCGAAGAGGTGCCGCATGAGGAGGTCAGCTCCTACGGCATCGTGGATCTGCAGGGCGCCAAGCCCGCCCCCGGTGAGGATGTCACCATCAAGAGCATTGTCGAAAAGCCTGCAGTAAACGAAGCTCCGTCCAATTACGCAGTGGTCGGCCGTTATGTGCTGCCCGCTGAAATCTGGCCGCTCTTCAAGCGCACACCGCTGGGCGCCGGCGGTGAGTTCCAGCTTACTGACACCATCGACATTCTGATGCAGATTGAAAACGTCAATGCCTACAATATTGTCGGCATCAGCCATGACTGCGGCAATAAGGCCGGCTACGTCAAGACCTTCATTGAATATTCCATGCGCCACCCGGTCATCGGCAAGGCCGTCACCAGCTTTGTCAAAGACATGGCTGCCGCTGCAGGAAACAGCGATGGCAAATAATAAGGAAAATACCAGGCTGCGCTCCTATAAGGAGCGCTTTGTACAGATGGACAAAGAAGCTCTGGCCACTGTGCTCGCCTCAGCGGCTGTAACGCTGTACTTCTGGCTTTCCATCTTACTGTTCAAAGACAGTGCAGTCACCGTGCTCTCCCTGCCCTTGTGGTTTATGTTAAGCTGCATCGGCGGCTATCTTTTGTCCATCATCGCGGTCTTTATCCTGGTGCGCCGCTGCATGAAAAACTTCCCCCTGGACTGAACGCCCATGGGCTCACACTCCCTGCACCTTAACTTTTGACCTGCCGCTGCTGCTGAGGATTACTCTATGACGGTCTTTTTAATTCTGCTGCCGGTGGCAGCTTTTCTTGCCCTGCTGCTGTTGGTCGGCCTGCGCGCCAACCGCAAAGTCAAAAGCGCTGACAAATTCCAAAGCGAGTACTTTTTAGGCAGCAGAAGCCTGGGCGGTGTGGTGCTGGCCATGACCCTGGTGGCCACCTACGGCTCAGTTTCGACTTACGTTTCAGGCCCGGGACTGGCCTGGGGCTATGGTCTTGGCTGGGTGGTCTTTGCCGCCCCGCAGATCATCACCGGTTTTTTGATCCTCGGAGTTCTCGGCAAAAAGATGGCGGTGCTCTCGCGGCGCACCAATTCCCTTACCGTAATTGATCTGATCTATGCACGCTTTAACTCGCGCAGTTTATGCGTGATTTTGTCACTGGTGCTGCTCATTTTCTTTTCTGCCACCATGGTCGGCCAGTTCGTGGGCGGCGCGCAGATCTTTGCGGCCATCACCGGCCTTGATTACAAAATCGGCCTTATCATGTTTGCGGCCGTGACCGTGCTCTATACCGCAGGAGGTTTCCGCGCTGTGGTGCTCACTGACGCGGTCTGCGCCGTGCTGATGCTCACCGGCATGTTTCTGCTCGGCGGCGCCATATTAAACGAAGGCGGCGGCCTGGAGGCGGTCTGTGCCAAACTCGCTGTGATTGAGCCGGATGCAGAGGGCCGGAGCAAACTCTTTACCTTCAATGCAGGCGGCGCGCTGCCCCTTTCGCTCTTGTTCTCTGCCTGGCTTTTGGTCGGCTTCTGCACCATAGGCCTGCCGCAGTCCATGGTGCGCTGCATGAGCTATAAGTCTACACAGGCTCTGCATCAGGCCATGATTGTGGCCACCATCATCTGCGGCGCCTTGATGATCGGACTTACCCTGCTGGGCGTGTTTGCCCGCGCGGTGGTCACTGAACTGCCAGAGGGCGGCAGCGATGCCATCATTCCGCTGTTAATTGCCCACTCCATGCACCCTCTGCTCTCGGGCATCACCATCATCGGCCCTTTGGCTGCCACCATGAGCACGGTAAGCTCGCTCCTGATTGCCGCAAGCTCAGCCATCGTGCGCGATCTCTATCTGCAGCTTTACGGCCATGAGTGCGAGGACGTCAAAGCCCGCAGGTTCTCCGCGTGGATCACCCTCTTTATCGGCGTCATCTGCATCCTGCTTGCCATGTATCCGCTGGACATCGTGGTATGGATCAATCTCTTTGCCTTTGGCGGCCTGGAGAGCGCCTTCCTCTGGCCGATGGTGCTCGGGCTCTTTGTCGCGCGCATGAACAAGGAAGGTGCTCTGGCATCGGTGATTGCAGGCCTGGGTGTCTACATCGTATTTTCCGTGCTTAAGGTCAATATCGCGGGCTTTCACAATATCGTCTGGGGCTGCGCGGCCGGACTTGTCGCCGCCCTTGCGGTCATGTGGCTGCGCCCGGGGGCGGATCGCGCCACCCTGGAGATCTTCTTCCCGCAAAAGCTGCCGGATTGAGCAGCAGCAAATTACAAAAATTCCCTGCAGGCTGACTTGCGCTGACTGCAGCAGCCTGCGCCGCGCCCGGCGCTTTAAGGTGCCGCACCCTTTTTTGTCTGCTTTTTGCGTCAACCCCTACAAATATTTAACGCCGTCTGCAAAGGCCCGGCAGAATTGGGCATATAATACAAAATGCGATCTTAATAAAGTTGTATGATGAATTTTAAACATTCACCGTTGTTTTGGATAAGGAAAAGGCTACAGGTATGAGTTGGAAAGTCGTTTTGGCAATATTGACCTGCAATGTGGTGATGATGAGCTCAAGCTATACCATGATCATCCCCTTCCTGCCCTTGTACCTGGCCAACGATCTGCAGGCTGATCCAGACACCGTCAATATCTGGACCGGCGCCATCTTTGCCGTCTGCTTTGCCGTCACCGCCGTCATGGCTCCGATCTGGGGCAAGATGTCAGACAGCCGCGGCAAGAAGCTGATGGTGATGCGCTCCTCTTCCTTAATTGCCGTGGCCTATATCCTGGGCGGCCTGGTGCAGACCCCGCTGCAGCTCTTTTTTGTGCGTATTCTGCAGGGCTTTGCCGCAGGCCTGTGGCCGGCCTCTTTGTCCTTAATGTCAGCCTACGTGCCCAAAACCAAGGTCGGCATCGCCATGGGCATCATGCAGTCTGCCAACATCTGCGGCGGCATCATCGGCCCGCTGTTCGGCGGCGTGATGGCTGAAGCCTTTGGCATGCGCATCTCCTTTTTCATCGCCGGCAGCGCGCTGGTGCTCATCACCCTCATTACCTTGTTCTTCATCAAGGAGCCCCCGCGCCAGCAGGCAGAACCCGGTGCAGTCAAAGCCCCCACAGCCTCCTACGGCTCACTGCTCAAAAGCGGCACCATCCGCATGCTGCTTCTGTGCACCGGCCTTACCAACATGGTTATTCTGCTGCTCCAGCCCATCATGACCCTGTATATCGGCCAGCTGCGCGGCACGCAGGAAAACCTGCTTATGGTCTCAGGCCTGGTGTTCTCCTTCTCGGGCATAGCCGGTGCCATTGCAGCTCCGATCTGGGGCCGCCAGGGCCAGGCCCACGGCTTTTTCAAGACCGAGGTGATCTCGCTTTTTGCCGCCGGTGTGCTCATCTGCTCGCAGTTTATCCCCAGCACCCTGATCCCCTTTGCCATCTTAAACTTCATTGTAGGCCTGGGCTTCTCGGGCATTTTCCCGTCGGCCAATTCCATGATCATTGTCAACACTCAGACCTCTGAGCGCGGCACGGCTTTTGGTCTGCTGTTCTCCGCCCAGCAGATAGGCGGCACCGTAGGTCCGCTGCTTGGCGGCGTGCTGGCCACCTTTATTGATTACGGCTATATCTTCCCGATTGCCGGCTCCGTGCTGGTGTGCCTGAGCCTCTTCCTCTTTTTCAAGGCTCCGGCCGAAATGCGCCGCAATCCTACGGCAGCGAGCGCCACCGTGCAGAAGAAGCGCGCGAACATCAACAAGATCAAAGAGCAGATTGTGGCCGAACTCAAGGCCGAAGCTGCGGCCAAACAGGACTCTGCTTCAGCTGCTGCCTCAGCCGGTAAGGAGCAGCATTAGCGCTGCCGCCAAAAGGCCGCAAAGCTCTGCAGTTTGGGCGCAGCAGCGCCCAAACCGGTTGAAAAATAAGGCCTCATGCCTCATAATATGGCCTCAAAGGCTGACGGTGACCTAACATTCATGGTACCTGCCTTTAAAAAAGTGACCTGCCGCATGACAAGCTCATGCGTCCTGAACCATGGCAGACAAGCGCGCCTGCCCTGCTGTAGGGATAAGGCAGATTACGGCTGCACTTATGCCGACCCCTCCTTTTTTGAAAGGAACGGCGCGTCTGCACAAGCGCGTAATAAAAACCAGCGTTTTTCGGCCTGTCTTGAGGCTTCAGGCAGCAGCTTAATGCTGCCAGTGCGTAAGCATTGCCCGAAAACGCCTAAACTAAGGAATCTTTTCTCGTGAAAAGAATGCTCATTAACGCCACTCAGCAGGAAGAAGTGCGCGTTGCTTTAGTCGATGGTCAAAAACTCTATGATCTCGACATCGAATCCCCCGAACACGCCAACAAAAAAGCCAATATCTACAAGGGCACCATCACCCGCGTCGAGCCTTCCCTGGAGGCCGCTTTCGTAGATTACGGCATGGACAGGCACGGCTTCCTTCCCATCAAGGAAATCGCCCGTGAATACTATCCTGAAGGCACCAATTTTGCAGATCACAATTCCTTAAAGAACCTCATCCGTGAGGGCCAGGAAGTGATCGTGCAGATTGAAAAGGAAGAGCGCGGCCAGAAAGGCGCTGCCCTGACCACCTATATTTCCCTGGCCGGCAGCTATCTGGTCTTAATGCCCAACAACCCGCGCGCCGGCGGCATCTCCCGCCGCATCGAAGGTGAGGAGCGCGCCGAACTTAAGGCCGCTTTAGAGGGCATCAACATCCCCAAGGGCATGGGCGTCATCGTGCGCACCGCCGGCGTGGGCAAGAGCGCTGAAGAACTGGCCTGGGATCTGGCCATCCTGACCAAGCTCTGGGACATGATCAAGACCACCGCCGCCTCGCGCCCTGCCCCCTTCCTCATCTATCAGGAAAGCAGCATTGCCCTGCGCGCCGTGCGCGATTACCTGCGCCCGGACATCGGAGAAATTTTGGTTGACGATCGCAATGTGTTCGATCAGATCAAAAAGCAGATAGATTTGG